>CAMOYA010000032.1 GCA_946629635.1 uncultured Clostridia bacterium | reverse complement strand
TCATCGGTGCTTGAAAAAAAGCGGACGAGCAGAAATGTTCGTCCGCCTTTTTGGATCAGCCCGGTGCAACGGAACCGGAACAGGTCTTTATGCTTCCGGCTGATCCGGCGATTCCGCCTCGGTCCATCCGGTGAAGGTCAGCAGGGAAGGACGGGTCTGATCACCGGAGGTCTTGCGCCATGCGGTGGGGGAACAGCCCATCGCGCGGATAAACTGCCGGTTGTAGCTGCTCAGGGAATTGTATCCGACCATTCCGGCGATTTCCATCACGGACAGCGCGGAGGAGCGGAGCAGCGCACAGCTTTTCAGAATCCGGGTCTGATGAAGAAAACTGAGGGGAGCGGTGCCGATCTGCTCCTTGAACAGGCGCCGAAAATGCGTCGGACTCAGATGGCACAGGCGCGCCAGTTCATCCTGCGGGAAATCCTGCATGTAATGGGTATAGATATGATCCAGCGCCGGGTAGAGCACGTGCAGGGAGGAATCCCGGACGGATTCAGACTCGGACTGGCTGCTGTAGACCCGAAACATGTATGTGAGCAGGGCGCTGCAGAGCCCGCGGACGATCACCTGATAACCGGGAGACTGGCTGACCATTTCATCGATGATCTGCTCCGTCAGGACCCGGGCCCAGGGGTACCGCGAGGAATCCAGCAGAAGATGGCAGTCGGACAGAAAACGCCCCAGCCCGAAAGGCCCGGTCGGAACGGACTGAAGAGATGCGCCGGTCAGCGCGTACGCATCCAGAAAGAGGTAGCTCCACAGGCTGCCGTTTCCCTCATCGGACCAGGTGGTGTGCGGCACATTGCGGGCGATGCAGGAAACATCTCCCGCCTTGAATTTCAGCTGCTGCCGGTTAAAGACCATCGTGCCCCCGGAGGTATGGCAGATCCCGATTTCCAGACAGTTATGAAAATGCAGATGCTGACCGGGGATCGGGCTGATATGCCACCGATCCCCGGTCAGCACCATGATGGGAAAATCCGCAGGCAGTTCATAGCTGCGGTATTCAAGAATCGTACGATGCGGGCGGCCCATGGACTTTTACTCCATTCTGAACATCAGCTGCAGTTTGGGCTGAGCGCCGGTTTCCGGATCCATTTCCAGATCCAGCACATCCTCCATGTAGTCATTCCATCTGTCCACGACAGGGCTCTGGGCCTGCGTCTTTTCCGCAAAGGCGATGCCCTTCTCGCATTCATAGTATCCAAAGACATCCCGGCCGTCGCTCCAGATCGTGTAGTTGCGGATTCCGGCGGATTTAAGCAGCTCCAGCATCTCCGGCCAGATTTCATCGTGGCGGCGCTTGTACTCCGCCTGCATTCCGGGCTTGATCCGTCCCTTCCAGGCAAAACGTTCCATAATTGTTTCCTCCTTTGTCTATCTGATGGAACAGGGACCGCAGGAATCCCGCCGCACCCATTCCCAGCGTGCGTTTTTCCGCTCTTTCCGTCCGCTCAGCAGAAGCTCCACCGCTTCCTGGCCCATGGATTGCTGATGAGTGTCAATACTGGTCAGCGGAGGCTGGAGGTAAGGTGCGCAGAACAGGTTGTCGCACCCGATGACGGAAAGCTCCTCCGGGATGCGCAGCCCATGCTGCCGGGCTGCGGCCATACAGCCCATGGCGACCATATCATTCAGCGCGATCACTGCGGTCGGCCAGTGGGCGGGGAGGAGAGATGAAAGCGTCTGACTGAAGGCGGCCTCTCCGTCCTCGGCAGAACCGCCGGACCAGACGCGGTAGGAATCCACAAAGGGCAGGTGCGCCTTTTCGAGACCTCTCCGGTATCCGACATCCCGACGGAACTGATCCTGATCCCCGGCCATCCCGCCGACCAGGGCAATCTTTTCATGCCCCAGGGAGACGAGCTCGTCCACGATATTGCAGGTGATTTCCGCCATGTTGTAGGAAATGGTCGGATAATCCAGATCCTCAGGGACACAGCCGATCAGCACGATGGGCATATACTGCTGGAGCTCTTTCAGGGACTGCTTCAGCCGCTCATGATGCTCCGGCGGGAGGTATTCCACGCAGATGATGACCCCGTCCAGCCGCCGCTCCGCCAGCAGAAGGGCCGGGTTGACCTTGTCCTCGTTTTCCGTAACGCTGCGCCAGGGAAACATGCTCATGCTGTAACCCAGTCTTCTTGCACATTCGTAAGCACCGGTAAAGATCATGGCATAGTTGGGATTCAGCAGTTTGGGCAGCACGATACCCAGCGTGTGCGTTGTTTTGCTGGTCATGCCCCGGGCGATGGAGCTTGGCCGGTAGTTGCGGCGGGTGATCACTGCTTCCACGCGCTGACGCGTTTTCTCAGATACGTTTTTTTCGCCTTTCAGCACGCGGGAAACCGTGGCGATGGAGACCCCTGCCTCCTCCGCGATATCATAGATGGTATTGCTGGACTGATTCAAGAGCTCACCTCCTCCGGATCGCTCGATTATTGTCTGCTTTCTGGTTAATCATTCCATACACATGTAAATGTAAGCGCTTTCGGAGAAAAAGTCAACCCCTCAGTGAGAAAATCTTTGTCGAACCGTACAAATGTGACAAAAATGTAAAAAAATGAAAAAATCAGATATTTTTCCGACAGGTTATTGACAAAGTTGTCTGCGGTTAATATACTGTAAGCGGTTACAATAATTGCAGAGAATGGCGGTGATCCAGATGGGCTATGCGGAAATAGCAGATAAAGTGCTGGGAATGCTCAAACGGGCGGACGGAAATGATCCTTCCCGCGGGCACCTGACCATGAACAATTGGGAATGGCCCACCGGTGTTGCGCTGTACGGGATTTACAAGACCTATCAGCAGAGCGGGGATCAGAAGATTCTGGATTATCTGACCGGGTGGTATGAGGATATGCTGTCCCGGGAGACGAAGCCTCACCGGAACGTGAATACCGTTGCACCGGTGCTGACGCTGACCTGCCTTTATGATGAGACGAAGAACCCCGCCTATCTTCCGGAGATTGAGAGCTGGATCGATTGGGTCATGAAGGAAATGCCCCGGACGGAGTACGAGGGGCTGCAGCACTGCACGGTCTGGAACAAGCATTATCAGCAGCTCTGGTGCGATACGCTGTTCATGGTGTGCCTGTTCCTGGCCAAGGCTGGTGTCGTGCTGGATCGGCCGGAGCTGATCGAGGAATCCGAGTATCAGTTCCTGATGCATATCCGCTATCTGCAGAACAAGGTCAACGGCCTGTTCTATCACGGATGGACGTTCGACCGGCGGCACAATTTCGCAGAGGCCTTCTGGGCCCGCGGGAACGCGTGGTTTACCGCGGCTGCGATTGAGCTGTACGACATTACGAAGCGGGATAACGCCGCCATGCGGATGATCCGTTCCGCCTGGCTGGATCAGGTGCTTGCTCTTTGGAAGTATCAGCGGGTCAACGGGCTGTATACCACGCTGATCAACGTGGAGGAAACCTACTGCGAAACCAGTGCGACTGCGGCAATCGCCTACGGAGTGCTCAAGGGCATCCGGCTGGGCTGGCTTCCTCAGGAGCCGTACCAGCAGATGGGCATGCTCTCCGCCAACGCGGTGCTGGATCAGATCGATGAGACCGGCGCCGTGCAGGGCGTATCGGGCGGTACCGGCATGGGACACGACCTGCAGCACTACAAGGATATCATCGTGACGCCCACGGCTTACGGCCAGGGGCTGACATTCCTGATGCTGACGGAACTGATGATCCGGGAATAAAGAAAGGGTGAAAGAGGTATGACCACCAAAGCCGCGGAGAAGAAAGCGGTTTACGGTACCGGCAAGAACTACTGGGGCCATCTGCGCTCTGAAGTGAAGCGGGACAGGTACCTGTATCTGCTGCTTTTACCAGGATTTATCTACTTTATCGTTTTCAAATACCTGCCCATGTTCGGCATCGTGATCGCGTTTGAGAACTACGTGCCGGTGTCCGGCGTCTTCGGAAGCCAGTGGGTCGGATTCAAATGGTTTGAAAGCTTTTTCAAGTTCCCGGCATGGACAGGATACCTGGCGAACACGCTGATCCTGTCCCTGATGAACATCATCTTCTTCTTCCCGGCACCGATCATCCTGGCGCTGCTGCTGAACGAGATGATGAACCTGCGTTACAAGAAGCTTCTGCAGACGCTGCTTTACGTTCCGCACTTCATTTCCATCGTGATCGTGGTTTCCATCACCTTCGTCATGTTCGGACCGAGCGGAATCGTGTACAAGCTGACGGCGCAGCTGCTGGGCCACCCGATCAATTACATGGGCAGCCCGGACACCTTCCGCTGGATGATCATCGGGCAGACGATCTGGAAGGAAACCGGATGGGGGACCATCATCTTCCTGGCTGCCCTGACCAACGTGGACACCCAGCTGTATGAAGCGGCCATGGTGGACGGCGCCGGCCGGCTCCGCCGCCTGTGGCACATCACTCTGCCGGCAATCCGTTCCACGATTGTGCTGATGCTGATCCTGCGGATGGGCAGCGTACTGGATACCGGATATGACCACCTGATCCTGATGGCGAACCCGCTGAACCGCAAGGTGTCCCAGACGCTGGACGTGTTCGTGTACCAGCAGGGCATTCAGTCCGGCCAGTTCAGTTACGCTTCCGCGATCGGCCTGATGAAGTCCATCGTCAGCGTGACACTGGTGCTTCTGTCCAACAAGGTGGCTCACCTGATGGGCGAGCAGGGCCTGTACTGAGAAAGGGGGAAGAGACATGAGTGAATCCACGCTGATTTCTCCCAGAACCAAAAAACCGATGAAGATTTCCGCGGGCCCGGTGGGGCAGAACTCCACACCCGGCAGCATTGCCTTCAATATCTTCAACTACACCTTTGTGACCCTGGTCGCGATTATCACGATCCTTCCGTTCATCTACCTGGTGGCGGCATCCTTCGCCACGGAGTACGAGATTGCGACCCGTCCCATGTTCTTCATTCCGCAGGATGTATCCCTCGGCGCGTATGAATACATCTTCTCGTCGAACAAGATTCTGCGCGGCTTCGGAAACAGCCTGCTGATTACCGTCGCCGGTACAGCCATCAACCTGTTCTTCACGGTGACGATGGCCTATGCGCTGAGCAAGACCCGCCTGCGGGGACGGAATTTCTTCCTGAACATGGTCATTTTCAGCATGTTTTTCTCCGGCGGCATGATCCCCGGATACATTATCGTGGCGAACGTGCTGGGCCTGAAGAATACCTACTGGTCCGTGCTGCTGCCCGGCGCCATCAGCGCATACAATCTGATGATCGTCAAGAACTTCTTCCAGGGCATTCCGCAGGAGCTGGAGGAATCCGCTTCCATCGACGGATGCACGGATCTGGGGGTTCTGTGGAAGATTGTGCTGCCACTGAGCCTGCCGGTGCTGGCGACATTCGGTCTGTTCTACGCGGTTGGCCACTGGAACGCCTACTTCGGCGCGATGATCTACATGACCGGCGCAAAGGAAAAATGGCCGCTGCAGGTGCTGCTGCGGGAGCTGATCATCATGAGCAACGGCACGGCGGGCGATCTGACCAACATGGCGGACGACTTTGTGCAGCCGCCGGAGCAGTCCGTCAAGATGGCGGTCATCGTGGTATCCACCGTTCCGATCATGTGCGTCTATCCCTTCCTGCAGAAATATTTCGTCAAGGGCGTTATGGTGGGCGCACTGAAGGGCTGATTCAGTAATTTAAGGGCGAAAGACCCTTAAAAAAATAAAGGAGGCAAAACCAATGAAGAAACTCGTTTCCCTCGTCCTGGCTCTCGTGCTGGCGCTCAGTATGATGAGCTTCGCGGCGGCTGAAGATCCTTTCGTCATCAGCGTGCTGCTCCCCGAGTTCCCGGCAGACATCGACTTCGTCATGGAAGACAATCCGGTTCTGAACAAGATCCAGGAGCTGTCCGGCGTGAAGCTCGACATCCACTGGGGCCCCAACTCCACCTATGCTGAGATTTTCTCCACCACCCTGGCGGATGCGAATCCCCCCATGCTGGTCTCCGCGACCAATGCCCGGGATCCTCAGGTCATCAACTCCGCCAAGGCCGGCGCTTTCTGGGATCTGACTTCCTTCGTCAATGACCCGGAAAACTATCCCTACCTGTCCGCCGGTAACCAGAACATCTACAAGAGCATTTCCGTGGAAGACAAGCTGTACGGTATCTACCGCAGCCGTGCGTTCCCCCGCGGCGGCATCTACTATCGTCTGGACATCGCCAAGGAAGTTGGCTTCGACAAGGAAGTCAAGACCATTGACGATCTGACCG
The DNA here is from genome assembly GCA_946629635.1 of uncultured Clostridia bacterium. Classification (GTDB taxonomy): domain Bacteria; phylum Bacillota; class Clostridia; order Christensenellales; family Aristaeellaceae; genus Aristaeella. The sequence continues at coordinate 14,008 of CAMOYA010000032.1, read as the reverse complement.
AACTGGCTGAGAAGCTGGCCGGCTACAGCGCCGATACCTATGCCCTGAATATGTGCTCCTATACCGCCGGCACGATCAACGTGATCACCGTTGCGATGGGCGCTCCGAACACCTGGGGTGTGGACGCGGATGGCAACATCTATCCCGCTCACAAGTCCGAAGGCTACAAGAAGGGCCTCGACTGGCTGCGCCATCTGTACGAGATCGGCGGCATCGATCCCAACTTCGCGCAGATCTCCACCTCCGACTGGGACACCATCGAGCGCAACAACAAGGCTTTCATGCGGTTTGACTGCCTGGACAATGCGCATCGTCAGCAGGAATGGTTCGAGAACAACGCGGGTGCCACCACCCAGCTGTTCCAGACCGTCGGCCCGGTGGCCAAGGAAGATGGCTCCATCACCGTATGGCCGCAGAATGAAGGCTTCGTCGGCGAAATCCTCGTGATGAAGAACGCCGTGAAGGAAGAAGACCTGCCCAAGGTCATGAAGTTCCTTGACTGGTGCAACAGCCCCGAAGGACAGACCATCATCAACGCCGGTCTCGAAGGCCTGACCTATGACGTGGATGAAGAAGGCTTCCGCTATGTGCCGGAAGAGAAGTCCGATGAATACAGCAAGAACAGCCAGATGTATCACAACAACGTGAACCAGCTGGGCATGGGCGTTCCCGGCAACCTGGAAACCCCCAAGGCCCGCGTGAACCGCGGTGCGACCGAGCTGCGTCAGCGCTATGAAGACCTGAACGTGGAACTGGCCCCCTATGCGGTGCTGAATCCCTGCGCCGGCCTGGCCAGCGAGACGCAGGTCAACTTCGGCGCGCAGCTGGATCCGATCATCTCCGACGCGGCTGTGCAGTATATCGCCGGCCTGATCGACGAAGCCGGCCTGCAGGCTGCCTGGGATGAGTGGGCTGCCATGGGCGGCGATCAGATGACCGCTGAATACAACGAAGCGTATCATGCTGCTCACGACTGAGCACTCACCTGAAAGACCAATCACCGGGGCTGCCGCAAATACGGCAGCCCCTCCCTATAGGGAGGAATCACAATGAATCGGGTATACTGCTGCTTTCCGGGCGGAAAGCACAAAGCGCTGACCATGAGCTATGACGATGGCCGGGAACAGGATCGCCGGCTGGTGAAGATTTTTAACGAATACGGTATTCGCGGAACATTTAATCTGAACAGCGGGCTTTTTGACAGGGGACAGAGAATCGATCCGGAGGAAATCCCGACGCTGTACGCCGGTCATGAGGTGGCCTGTCATACGGTGACGCATCCGACCATCGCGCGCTGCCCGCTGCCGGAGGTGGCGCAGGAAGTGATCGGGGACCGGTGCTGGCTGGAGGAAAAAACCGGTGCTCCGGTGCGGGGACTTGCCTATCCCAATGGGTCCCTGAGTCCGGACATCGAAGCGCTGCTGCCGGCCTGCGGGATCCGCTATGCCAGAGTGGTCGGTTCATCGGACAGCTTCGCGCTGCCGGAGAATCCCTATCGCTGGCAGGCAACCTGTCATCACAATCACCGGCTGCTGGAGCTGGGGGATCAGTTCCTCGGGCTGTTCAAGAGACAGTATCTGTACCTGATGTACGTATGGGGACACAGCTACGAATTTGACGACAGGGACAACTGGGAACTGATGGAGGAATTCTGCCGGAAGATGGGCGGAAAGGATGACATCTGGTACTGTACGAATATCGAGTTCATGGATTGCATGGATGATTATGCCCGGCTGCAGTTTGCGGCGGACAACAGCTTTGTCTTCAATCCCAATGCAAGAGACTGCTACATTTCAGTCAATGATCAGGAAGCAATTCGGATTCCGGCCGGGGAGACGGTCAGACTATAAGGAATTTGGGGGAAAATCAGGATGGAACTGTATCGGGATCCGGTGACCGGTTATGAGATCCGGAAGTATACAAACGGACCGGAGAGAAACGCGAAGCTGTACTTTACCTGCGAGAATTTTTCGACGGATGACAGATTCTTTTTCTTTATGAAGCAGGAACCGGAAGGAAAGATGAAGGAGCTTTCCGGAGGCTGCTATCGGGCCAATGTGGAGACCGGCGAGATTGAGCAGGTGACGGACAATACATTCCGCGGCTTTGCGACCGACCGGGAAAAGAACATTGGCTATACGTGCAAAAATGAGACCGAGGTCTATGCCGTGAACCTGGATGACAATTCCATGAAGAAGATCGGTGACCTGCCCCGGGGCGGCCAGATCACCGGACACCTGACGGCGGCCAATACGGGGCGCATCGCCTGCAGCTATCATCTGGTCAACAAGTATTACGGCCTGGTGATCATGGATCCCGGGAAGGAAGCGGAGGTCGTTTATCAGAGCGATTACCGTCTGGGGCATGCGCAGATCTGCCCGACGGACGAGAATCTGATCTTCTATATTCATGAGACGGAGGGAGACGCTTTCCAGCGCACCTGGATGTTTGACGTGAAGGAACGGTATGTCCGGCCATATTATGTGGAACATCCGAACGAGTGGATTACCCATGAGGTGTGGGCGGCGGACGGCTCGGAGATGGCGTTGATGAAGCTGGATCCCGCGGGACCGGTGGACGGCAGCAGGGGCGAGACGCATACCGGCAACATCATCATCGGCGATAAGGACGGCCGGCACTTTGACGTGGCAGCTACCAGCCTGCAGCTGCTGCATCCGTGCATCAGCCGGGATCACAAATGGCTCTGCGCGGACCGGATCAGCTATCTGGGCACGAGGGTGCAGGAGGGCGTGGTGCTGATTGAGCGGGCCACAAAGAAGGCGAAGCTGATTGCCACCACCGGCAACTGCCGCACCGGCGCAGATCATCAGCATCCCTCCTTCAACCGAAAGGGAAATCAGATCCTGTTCTCCAATCCGGATGCGAACGGGAATGCGCAGGTATGCGTAATCGACCTGGAACAGGTCTGGAAGGACTGGTAAGCGAGAATGAATACGATTTTTCTGATCGGCGATTCCACCGTCGAGGACAATAAACCGCCATTCCGGGGATGGGGCTGGGCCCTGCCAAAGTATGTGAAGGATGGGGTAACGGTGCGCAACTGCGCGCTGAGCGGACGGTCCAGCCGCAGCTTTCGGGCGGAAGGACTGTTTGCGCCCGTTGAGAAGGACATCGCCGAAGGCGATCTGCTGCTGATCCAGTTCGGTCACAACGACGAAAAGGATGATGAGCGGCACACGGATCCGGATACGACATTCAAGGAGGAGCTCTGGCAATACTGCGCATTTGCGCTGAAGAGAAAGGCGCAGCCCGTGCTGTTTACGCCGGTGAGCCGCCGGTTCTTCGTGGGCGGCGGGAGCATGCTGTATACCCACGGAGAATACCCCCGGGCGATCCGGGAACTTGCGCGGGATAAGCAGGTGCCCCTGTGCGACCTGAAGGCGGACAGCCGGGAGCTTTACCTTTCCCTGGGCGAGGAAAAAACGGCGGAGCTCTTCGTCCGCCTGAAACCGGGAGAAAACCCGGACTTTCCGGACGGGCATGATGACAAGACGCACTTCAACGAATACGGCGCGGATCAGATCTGCCGTCTGGCGGTCCGGGAGATGAAGAAGATTCCGGCCTGTGCCGCGCTGATCAGGGACTGAAAACATGAACGGATCAACATTCTTTTTTCACCACGGATGGAGATTTCGCCTGGCGGACGCATTCCCCATGGCGGATGCGCTTGAAAAATGCCGGGATCAATCCGGAAGACCGGTAACGGACCCGGCTTATGATGATGCGTCCTGGGAGCGGGTGGCACTGCCGCATACGTTCAATGACGGGGATCTGTTTGCCGTACCGATTGAAGACGGTGGCAGCGGCCAGAAGCGAACCGTGGCCTTCTATCGGAATACGCTGACCATTCCTCCGGAGCATGCGGGGAAGCGGGTGCTGATCGCATTTGAAGGCATACGGCAGACGTGCTATCTGTATGTGAACGGAAAGCTGGCGGGATACTACGAGGCGGGGGTCGGACCATTCGGGTTCGACCTGACGCCTTTTTTGTCTTTATCCCCTGAGCAGTCCATCGTGATCGCGACGGATAACACCAGCACCCGAAACATTCCGTTCTGTATCGCTGAAACGCCGAACGTGCCGGGCGTCGAGCCGGGAAGCTACCTGGTGCCTCAGGATCAGCCGGTGCCTCCTGAAAAGGAAGGCGTCGGTTTTTCATGGAACTGCAACGATTTCAACCCGGTGCTGGGAGGAATCAGTCACCCGGTCCGCATCTGCTTCAAGCCGGAGGTTCATCTGACGCTTCCGCTGTATGCCAATCTGCGGACAAAGGGAACATATATCTGGGCGGATGCCTTTGACAAAGAGGCTGGCCGTGCCCGGATCCATGCAGAGGCGGAGATCCGGAACATGCGCCCGGAACCGGTGCGCTGCTTCATCCGCATCTCCGTGGAAGATCCCGGGGGAAACACGTATGCCTCCTTCACCTCGGGCAGCACGGAGATTCCGGCCTGGCCGGATGAATGCCCGAAAGGTTCTGCACTGAGCATTGTTCCGGAGGATGCCTACGGCTGGGATGCGCATACGAAGCACTGCATTCCGGCCGCGGAGGATCAGGTTGCGCCCACTGAACTGGATTCGGTGAACGGGTATGTGATTTCCGCTTCGCAAACCGTTTCCGGCCTGCGCTTCTGGGAACCTTCCGATCCGTCATTGTATCGGGTACGGGTCACGCTGATGGCAGACGGTGAAGCTGTGGATGAGGAAGTCATTGAAACCGGCTTCCGGCAGGTGGGATATGATCCGGATCGGGGCGTATTGCTGAACGGGAAGCCCATCTGGCTGCGGGGGTATGCGCAGCGGGCGACAAACGAGTGGGCAGAGAGCGGCATTGCTCCGGAATGGATGAAGGACCAGGATGCCCGATGGATCCGCGAAAGCAACGCCAACCATATCCGCTGGATGCATGTGGCGGCTTCCCCCGCGGATATCCGCGCGACGGACCGGCAGGGGGTGATCTGCACGCAGCCGGCCGGAGACAAGGAGAAGGAAACGTTCGGCCGGCAATGGGATCAGCGGGTGGAGCTGATGCGCAATGTGATCATTGCATACCGGAATCATCCCTCCATTCTGTTCTGGGAGGCCGGCAACAACGTGATTTCCGCGGAGCATATGCGGGAGATGCGCATCGTGAAGGAGAAACTGGATCCCCATGGCGGTCGGTTCATGGGATGCCGGACCATCAATACGGAGGAGACGCTCGCCGAAAGCGAATACGTGGGAACAATGCTGAACCGGCATGCGGCACGTTTTCTGGCCGAACACGGCCCGATTACGGAGACGGAGTACAGCCGGGAGGAAGCACCTCGCCGGGTTTGGGATGATTTCACACCGCCGGACTTCGATTACCCGTCCCGCTGGCTCGGCAAGGGTGGAAAGAAGCAGAAGGGCATGGATTTCTATGACCTGACGGCAGAGGAACTGGCCATCGCGAATGCCCGGGGGTACAGCGAGTTTTTCCATGACCGGATCGGCGGCGCCTCCGGCAAAAACCTTTACAGCGCATGCGCGGCACTGTGCTGGACCGATTCGGCGCAGCACGGACGGCAGAGCTGGTCGGAAAACGGGCGCATGAGCGGCCGGGTGGATGCGATCCGGGTAAAAAAGCAGAGCTTCGATGTGTTTCGGGTCATGCAGAGCACCCAGCCTGAGATCAGGATCCTCGGCCATTGGAATTATCCCCCGAAGACGGAAAACAGTTACTGCGTACCGGTCAAGCGCTTCAACGGGGTTTACTGGGAGAATACGGATCAGACGGAGCAGCGGGATCCGACCCGAAAGACGGTATATTGCGTGGCCAGCTATCCGGTGGACGCGGTGGTTCTGCGGGTGAACGGCGAGACGGTCGGCCGCTGCGATCAGCCGGAGTATGGATTCATTTTTGCCTTCAGGAATGTGGATGTTACCCGGAGCGGATGCGTGGAAGCCACTGGGCTGGATCCGGCCGGAAGGGAAGTCTGCCGCGACAGGATCGAGACCGCGGGGGATCCTTTCCGCGTCCGACTGACCCTCCGGACGGCGCCGGGCGGATGGCGCGCGGACGGGACCGATCTGGCCATGGTGGATATCGAAATCGTGGACGCAGAGAATCGGGTCTGTCCGCTGGCAGATATGCGTCTGGAACTGCACTGCGAAGGGAATGCGCAGCTGCTGGGCGGATACAACAGCGGGAGATTCAACGGGAACGGCCGGCATGACAGCGTGATCCATCAGCCGTTCGTATACGCGGAATGCGGAACAAACCGGATTCTGCTACGCAGCACGGAAACGCCCGGAGCGGTTCGGCTGACTGTTTCGGCGGAAGGACTTCCGGATGCGAAGCTTGAAATGAGAACGAGGGAAGCGGACCATGCATCGCTTTCTCAGGAAGAAGCCGCAGTCCTCCGGAATCTGCCGGAGGAACTGAGAAAACCGGATCAGACATCATTCCTGCCGATTCCGGCGGAAGACCGGAAAAAGTATACGCCGGAGACGGAAAACTACTGCAAAATTATGGTCAACGGACAGGAACCGGATTTTCGGGGCGTTCGGGCGATCAACCGGAACGGCGCGATCTGGGGAAACGTGCTGTGCATTCTGGAGAGGATGAAGCAGCAGGCACCGGACCGGGTGGATTTTCGCTGGATTCCGGAAACGGGGGAGATCACACTGCTTTCCGGCAACCACCGTGCAACCGCCCGTATCGGGCAGACGCACCTGGTGGTGGACGGGGAGGAAAACCTGATGGACGGCGCACCCTATGTGACAGCGGAAGGCATCCCCGTGATGGAAGTCAACGCCATCGCGGCGTATGCGGAGAATGCATCCGTTCAGTTCGATGATAAAATCGGAGCGCTGAGGATTGTGCTGAAACCATAAACGGAAAATGGCAGGAAACAAACACATTGATTCTTGCCAACTGAGGAATGATGCGATAAACTGACTGCAGAACAGATCAATACAGTCAGAATAAGGACGGATATACAGCATGACGGTGAATCCCGGCACAGGGACGGACAGGGGCCGCAGCATTGTTTTTGTAGACCTGGAAGTCAATCCGGCAACCGGTACAGTCCGGGAGTACGGGGCGGTGAACTCCGATGGCATTCAGTATCGGGGCGCTTCCGCTGCGTCTTTTTCCAGCGTGCTGAAGGATGCCACTTTTATCTGCGGGCATAACCTGCTCCGACATGACATGAAATACATCGGCGGAATCGTGGCAGCATGCTGCCCGAAGGCCATGAAGATAGATACGCTTCCGCTGTCACCCCTTCTCTTTCCTCAAAAACCATACCATCATCTGCTCAAGGATGATAAGCTGCAGTCCGGTCAGCTGAACAATCCGCTGAATGACGCGCTGAAGGCCATGGAGCTTTTCCGGGACGAGGAAGCTGCCTTCCGCAGCCTCCCCGGTCCGCTGAAGGCGATCTACGGAAGACTGCTGGGCCGGGAAGAAGCATTCAGCGGATTCCTTGCATGGATACGGGCGGAGAGAGCCTACGATCCTGTTGAAGAGATCCGTTCCCTGTTTCACGGCCTGATCTGCGATCATGCGAGGCTGGAGCCGCTGATCCGGAATCATCCGGTGGAACTGGCTTATGCGCTGGCGCTGATCCGGGCAGGGGATCCGTATTCAATCACCCCGCCATGGGTTGTTCGCACCTATCCCGGGGTTGGCAATGTGATGAAACTGCTTCGGGGCACGCCCTGCGGACTGCGGTGCTCCTTCTGTGAAAGCAAGCTGGACATTCACAGAAAACTGAAGGAGATATTCGGATTTGACACTTTCCGGACTTACGAAGGCGTTCCACTGCAGGAGCAGGCGACGGAAGCCGCTGTGGTGGGCGAGTCACTTCTGGCTGTTTTTCCGACCGGCGGGGGAAAATCGCTCACATTTCAGCTGCCTGCATTGATGGCCGGGGAGACAGAACGGGGACTGACGGTCGTGATTTCCCCTCTGCAGTCGCTGATGAAGGACCAGGTGGATCATCTGGCTGAAAAGGGAATCGTGGACGCGGTAACGATCAATGGGCTGCTGGATCCGCTGGAAAGGAAGGAGGCCATCGACCGGGTCGCGAACGGGCTGGCGTCCATTCTGTACATATCTCCGGAATCGCTGCGGTCCCGGACGATCGAGTCCCTGCTGCACAGCCGGAACGTGATCCGTTTTGTCATCGACGAGGCACACTGCTTCTCTGCCTGGGGACAGGATTTTCGTGTTGACTATCTGTATATTGGCGATTTTATCCGGAAGCTGCAGGAAGCAAAGCATGCTTCGGCACCCATCCCGGTTTCATGCTTCACAGCCACCGCCAAGCAGAAGGTGATCAGCGATATCCGGGATTACTTCCACCGGAAGCTACAGCTGGAGCTGAAGCTGTATACCACCCGGGCCGCCCGGACGAACCTGCGCTATGCTGTGCTGTACAAGGAAACGGATGAAGAAAAGTATCTGGAGATCCGGAATCTGATTCAGGCCAGAGGATGCCCGAGCATCGTCTATGTATCCCGGGTCAGGCGAACGGAAGAGATTGCCGCGAGACTTCAGGACGACGGGATCAGTGCTGAACCCTTCAATGGCCGGATGGATGCGGCGGAAAAGGTACGGGTGCAGGATGCATTTCTTTCCGACCGCGTTCAGGTGATCGTGGCGACTTCCGCCTTCGGCATGGGCGTGGACAAGAAGGATGTCGGGCTGGTGATCCATTATGACATCTCAGACTCACTGGAAAACTATGTGCAGGAGGCAGGCCGTGCGGGACGGGATCCGCAGCTGGAGGCGGAATGCTACGTTCTGTTCAATGAGGAGGATCTGGACAAACATTTCACCCTGCTGAACCAGACAAAACTAAGCATCAGCGAGATTCAGCAGGTCTGGAAGGCGGTCAAGGAACTGACGCGCAACCGGCCCCATGTGAACTGCTCCTCCCTTGAGATTGCCCGGCAGGCCGGATGGGACGAGGCGAGTCCCCAGATGGAGACGAGGGTCACCTCCGCGTTGGCTGCGCTGGAGAACGCCGGTTATCTGGAGCGGGGACGGAATGTGCCGCATATCTATGCCAGCAGCATTCAGGTGCCGGATGTGGCTTCAGCAGTCCGGCGTATTCAGGCATCCCAGAGATTCAACGAACAGCAGCGTGAAACAGCAAAACGGGTCATGAACTACCTGATTTCACGCAAGTATATCGCCCGGGGAACGGGGGATGAAGCAGAATCCCGGGTCGACTATCTGGCGGACCGGCTGGGACTGAAACGGGAGGAGGTCGTTCATTCCATCCTGCTGATGCGGGAGGAAGGGCTGCTGGCGGATCATACGGATCTGACGGCGTGCATCCGAAAAACGGAAACGCAGAACCGTTCAGAACAGATCCTGCACCGATATGTTCGGCTTGAGAGATTCATGCTGACAAATCTTCCGGAAGGGGAATACGTCAATCTACGGGAAGTGAATGACCAGGCGGTGCGTGCAGGGATCAAAACGGCTACTGTGGCCCAGATGAAGACCATTCTGTTCTTCTGGACCATCTGCGGGGAATACCGGAAGCGTCTGAGCACGGATGAAGAACGGATGTGCACGGAACGGGCGATCGACCCGGATGAGCACCGGCAGCGGGTGGATCGAAGGGAGAACCTGAGTGCGTTTATTGTGGATTACCTGTTCCGGAAGGAAGCCGAAATGAATCGAAATCCGGATGATGAATCCGGGGAGCGGATGGTTGCCTTCTCTGTGCGGGAGGTGCAGCAGGCATTCAATCATCCGAAGGATACCCTCGTGCCCCTGTATGAGGCGACCACCGGGGACGTGGAACAGGCGCTGCTGTTCCTGAGCAAGATCCGGGCGATGACGCTGGAGGGTGGTTTTCTGGTATCCTATAACGCGATGCAGATACAACGACTGGAGATGGATAACCGGATCCGTTACAAGGCGGAGGATTACCGGCTGCTGAACGAGTTTTATCAGCAACGGGTTCAGCAGATTCACATTGTCGGTGAGTACGCGCATCTGATGGTTCGGGATTATCAGGAGGCGCTCCGGTTTGTCGGGGACTATTTCCAGATGGATTATCGCGGCTTTCTGGCCAAGTATTTCAAGGGGAACCGCCGGGGAGAGATTAACCGGAACATTACGCCGGAAAAGTATGAAAAGCTGTTCGGAACCCTTTCTCAGACGCAGCGGGAAATTATCGATGATGATCACTCTTCACTGATCGTTGTGGCGGCCGGTCCGGGGAGCGGAAAAACCCGACTGCTGGTGCATAAGCTGGCATCTCTGATGATGCTGGAAGATGTCAAGCATGAGCAGATGCTGATGCTGACATTCTCGCGTGCGGCAGCGACGGAATTCAAGTCCCGGCTGCTGGCGCTGATCGGAAATGCTGCACATTTCGTGGAAATCCGGACGTTCCATTCCTATTGCTTCGAACTGCTGGGCCGGATCGGCAATCTGGAGGAAGCGGCCACTGCGGTTCGCAGCGCGGCGCTGATGATTGAAAACGGCGAGGTGGAGATCGGACGAATCACAAAATCCGTGCTGGTGATTGATGAAGCACAGGATATGGACGGTGATGAATTCGCACTGGTGCAGGCACTGATGAAGCGGAATGAAAACATGCGGGTGATCGCCGTCGGGGACGATGACCAGAATATCTATGATTTTCGCGGATCCAGCTCGCGACATATGCTCTCCCTGGTCGCAGACCATGGCGCCAGAATGGTGGAAATGACAGAAAATTACCGGAGCGACCGGGCGATCGTGGACATGGCCAATGCCTTTTCCCGGACGATTCGGTATCGGGCCAAGAAGGGAGCGATCCGGGCGATGGCCCGGGAGGTGGGAAGCGTAACGGTTTGCCGATATACCGGCGGATGCCTGATTACTCCGGTGGCGGAAAGGCTGCGAAGCTACGGGACGGGAGGCAGCATATGTGTGCTGACCCGGACCAACGAGCAGGCGGAGAGGATGACAGGACTCCTGCGCCATATGGGGATCCGGTGCAGCCTGATCCAGTCCAATGAGGGCTTTTTACTGACAAATCTGGCGGAATTCAGATTCTTTTTCAGGCAGCTGGATCGATCGGGAGACGGTCCTATGATCGATGAGAATACCTGGAAGCAGGCGAAAAGAGACCTGATGGACAAATGGGGAGATAGTTCCTGTTTACCGGCATGCATGAAGCTGCTGGAAGGCTTTGAGCGGGTGAACAGAAGGAAATACCGGCGCGATTTGCAGGAATATCTGCAGGAATCCTCGCTGGAGGATGGGCAGGAGAATCTTTCAGGGCAGGTGACCGTTTCCACCATCCATCGGGCCAAGGGCAGGGAATTCGATCATGTGCTTCTGCTGCTTGACGGTACGGAACTGCGCGGAGATGAAGAACGGCGGACGGTATATGTGGGGATGACGCGGGCGAAAAAAAGCCTGGAAATCCATACCACGATGAGCGCGTTTGATACTTTCTCGTTCGAAGGCCTGCGCAGGGAGAAGAATGACCGCGTCTACTCAGAGCCGGAAACGATCCTGATGCAGCTGGGCCATCGGGATGTAGTTCTGGGCTTTTTCCGGGGGAAGAAGCAGCGGATCCTTCGTCTGCGGGCAGGGATGAAGCTGCTGCCGGTCAGGGACGGCCTTCGGAGCGAGGAAGGCGAAACGCTGGTGCGCTATTCGGCGGCATTCAGGGAGCGGCTTTCCGCCCTGGAACGTCAGGGATATCAGGTTCGGGACGGAGAAATCCGGTATATTGTCGCCTGGCAGGCGGAGGAGGATGAAGAGGAAACGGCAATACTGCTGCCGGATATCCGACTGCAAAAGACGGATTGAAGGCGGGATGTTCCGCTTCCATTTTATCCCGGGTTATTGTATACTATCTTTCTGATGATGCTAATTCACATGGGAGGAACACACTGATGGGCAATGAGAAAAAGAAGATTATTCTGACCGCGGACCGGCCAACCGGGCGGCTGCACCTGGGGCATTACGTCGGATCACTGAAGCGGCGGGTGGAGTTACAGAACTCCGGGGAATACGATCAGATCTATATCATGGTCGCGGATGATCAGGCGCTGACGGACAATGCGGACAATCCCGGCAAGATCCGGGAGAACATTGTCAATGTGGTGCTGGACTATCTTTCTGTCGGGATCGATCCGGAGAAGACGACCATCTGTGTTCAGTCCCAGCTTCCGGCGCTGCATGCGCTGACCTTCTATTATCTGAACATGGTGACGACCGCGCGGCTCAGCAGGAACCCCACCGTCAAGGCGGAGATTCAGATGCGCGGATTTGCGGATGAAGGCCTGCCTGCCGGATTCTTTACCTATCCCGTTTCCCAGGCGGCGGACATTACCGCATTCGATGCGACGGTGGTGCCTGTCGGGGAAGATCAGCTTCCCATGCTGGAGCAGACCCGGGAGATCGTGGAAAAGTTCAACCGGATTTATGGGAATACGCTGGTGCTGCCGGAGGCGATGATTCCGGAGAATGAAACGCAGCGCCGCCTGCCCGGTGTTGATGGGAAGGCCAAGATGAGCAAATCCCTGGGCAACTGCATCTATCTCTCCGACAGTGCCAAGACGGTGAAGCAGCAGGTGAACGGCAAGATGTTCACCGATCCGCAGCACCTGAAGATCGAGGATCCGGGCCATACGGAAGGGAACGTGGTCTTCACCTATCTGGATGCCTTCTGTCGGGAAGAGCACTTCGCAAAGTTCCTTCCGGATTATGCAAATCTGGATGAGATGAAGGATCACTACCGCCGCGGCGGGCTGGGAGACGGAACGTGCAAAAAGTTCCTGATCAGCATCCTGGAGGAAACGCTTTCACCGATCCGGGAGTCGCGGGCAAAGTGGGAAAAGGATATCGACGCCGTATACGACATCATGGCGGCCGGCAACGAAAAGGCCCGGGAAGTGACAGGCAATACGCTGGCCAGGGTGGAAAAGGCCATGCGGATCGATTATTTCGCTGACCGCAGCGTCGTGAAGGAATGGGAAGAGCTGCTGAAAAAACAGCATCAGTAAAAAACATCTACAGCGCAAAAGATAAGGCCGGTTCCGATCAGGGAACCGGCCTTGTTTAAGCCAGTTTTTCCCGGATGCAGTTAGCCTAAGACAATTATTCTCATCAATTATTGCATTCAAATATCCTTGACAGAAAAGGCGTGACGTGATATTCTGTTCAAGTGCCGCTCGGGAGAGGTCTGTCCAATGCGTCTGTGGGCGCAACCTCGGAATCCCGGCGAGTTTGAAATCAGGAGGTGCTGTCCTAATGTATGCGATTATCGCAGCGGGCGGCCGGCAATACCGCGTATCCCAGGGTGATGTGATCTACATCGACAAGGTAAACCAGGAAGACAATTCCGCGATCAGTTTCGATGTACTGATGATCGGCGGAGACGGCGAAGTGAAAGTCGGGAACCCCGTGCTGAACGGCGCGAAGGTCGAAGGCAAAGTGCTGGGCCAGGTAAAGGGTGAAAAGATCACCGTTTACAAGTACAAGAGCAAGAAGGACTCCAGCCGGAAGATCGGCCATCGTCAGCCCTATACCAAGGTGGAAATCACCGCGATCAACGCGTAATGATTTCCGCGACGCTGTATCAGGGGAAGGACGGGCTGACCGGGTGCCGGATTATCGGGCACAGCGGTCGGGCCGAAGCGGGCAGGGATATCATCTGTGCCGCGGTTTCGATCCTCGGATGCACCTGCGTGAACGCGATGGAAACGGTATGCGGCATCGTGCCTCTGGTGACGGAGAACGATGATGGCATTCTCGCATTTCAGCTTCCGGTGGTTTCGCCGGAGGAAAACGCGAAGGCGCAGATTCTGATGGGCGCCCTGAAACAGGGGCTGTCCGATCTGGCGGAGGAATATCCGCGAAATGTTCAGGTTCACCTGAAAAGTATGTTTCAGTAAAGAACGGAGGAAACGACGATGATGAAGCTTAATCTGCAGCAGTTTGCTCATAAAAAGGGAATGGGCTCCACCCGGAACGGCCGCGACAGCGAATCCAAGC
>CAMOYA010000031.1 GCA_946629635.1 uncultured Clostridia bacterium | reverse complement strand
CCGTCAACTGGGACACGAAGCTGATCTCCCTGGACAACAAGGAGCATGACTGCGTGTGGTCCGGTATGACGCTGCTGGACTCCATGAAGGAAGCCGGCTATGTGCTTTCCTTCCCCTATTATGACAACACCCAGGTGGTGCTGACCAAGGAAGGTGCCGGCATCGCGACGCTGGCGGATCTGGCCGGCAAGCGCGTGGCGGTGCAGCTGGGAACCTCCGGCGAAGCGCTGCTGGCGGACGAGGAAGGCCAGCTGGCCCTGGCGCAGACCTTTGAAGGCGGCGCGCCCGTGACCATGGAGAACTTCAACATCTGCGGCACGGAGCTGGACGCCGGCGGCGTGGACGCGGTGGTCATCGACCTGCCCGTGGCCCAGAACCTGGCCTCCCGCTTCAACGGGTTCATCATCCTGGATGAGCAGCTGGGCAGCGAGCAGTACGGCATCTGCTTCCGCAACGGGGAAGAAGAGCTGTGCAAGCAGGTGGAAGACGCGATCATGCAGCTGGTGGAAAACGGAACGTATGCCTCCCTGGCGGAGAAGTACGGCCTGGATACCAACGTGCTGTGCCTGCTGAACAAGGCGGAATAATCGGATTACGCACATCGGCATCTTACGCAGGGACCTCCATGCAGGGAGGCCCCTGCTGATTATTGAACAGGGGAGAAACCGCACATGACCGTCATGACGATGATCACCAAGATGAGCGAAGGCCTCGGCAGAACCTGCGCCATCTTCTTTCTGACGCTGCTGTTTTCACTGCCGCTGGGGCTGATCGTGTCCCTGCTGCGGATGAGCAAAAACCGGATCGTTTCATCGATCACGCGGGTCTATATCTCCGTGCTGCGGGGAACGCCCCTGATGCTGCAGCTCCTGGCGGTGACCTACGGGCCGTATTACCTTTTCGGCGTATCGGTCTCCCGGGAAAAGCTGATTCCGGTCGTGATCGCCTTCTCCCTGAACTATGCGGCCTACTTCGCGGAAATCTACCGCGGCGGCATCGAGTCCATCGGCAGGGGGCAGTACGAGGCGGCGGAGGTGCTGGGCTACAGCAGGACCCAGTGCTTCACCCGGATCATCCTGCCCCAGGTGATCAAGCGGATCATTCCCTCCGTGACCAATGAGGTGGTGACACTGGTCAAGGACACCTCCATGGCCTTCACCGTCGCGTATCAGGAGATGTTTACGATCGGCAAGCAGATTGCCAATTCGCAGACCAGCTTCCTGCCCTTCGTGATTGCTGGCGTATTCTATTTCATTTTCAACGCGATTGTGGGCTTCATCATGGGACGGTTTGAGAAGCGCCTGAGCTATTACAGATAAGGGGTGCGAAGGATGAGCAAGTTGCTGGAGATCAATCACTGCCGGAAGCAGTTTGGGTCCAACGAGGTGCTGACGGATCTGAGCCTATCCGTGGAGGAGGGGCAGGTGCTGTCTATTATCGGCCCCAGCGGCAGCGGAAAATCGACGCTGCTGCGCTGTGCCACACTGCTGGAAACGATGGACGGGGGCGACCTGATCTATCTGGGCAATTACGCCGCCCGGGACACGGACGGAAAGGCCGTTTACGCGCCTCCGGCGGAGCTGCAGAAGATCCGCGGCATGTTCGGTCTGGTGTTTCAGAACTTCAATCTTTTCCCGCATTATTCCGTGCTCAAAAACGTGATGGAGCCGCCGATGCTGGTGCAGAAGCGGAAGGCCAGCGAGGTCCGGGAGGAGGCGGAGGCACTGCTGGAACAGATGGGACTGGCGGACAAGGCGGACGCGTATCCATACCAGCTTTCCGGCGGCCAGCAGCAGCGGGTTTCCATTGCCCGGGCGCTGGCGATGAATCCGAAGATCCTGTTCTTTGACGAGCCGACCTCCGCGCTCGATCCGGAGCTGACGGGGGAGATCCTGCGCGTGATCCGGAGCCTGGCGGAGAAGAAGATGACCATGGTGATCGTGACCCATGAAATGATGTTTGCGCGGGACGTGTCGGACTGGGTGGTGTTCATGAACGGCGGCGTGATCATCGAGCAGGGGAATCCGCGGGAAGTGATTGACCATCCGACCCACGAGCGGACGATTCAGTTCCTCAGGAGGCTGCAGGAAAAATGAGCATGGCGCGATATGTCCTGCTGGATCCGACCGGAAACGTGACCGCGCTGGTCACGGAATGGGGCGGCGGCAGGGAAGAACGGAAAATCACGCAGGCGCTGATGCGGGAGAGCGAGCAGGTCGCCTATCTGGAAGCGCCGGGCAGCCCCGGCGCCGTGGCCCGGGTGCGCCTGATGGGCGGGGAATTCTGCGGCAACGCGACGATGGCGGCCGCCGGATGGCTCGTGCGCGATCAGCTGCGGCCGGGCCGGGAAATGACCGTGCCCCTGGAGGTGTCCGGGGCAAAAGGCGTCCTGTTCTGCCGGGTCCGCGGCCTGCAGATGCACCCGGAATGCCCTGAAATAGAAACCTTTGAAGGCACGGTGGACATGCCGGGGGTGAAGGCGGTCTGGGAGGAAAAGGATCTGGATGAACCGCTGACCGCCGTGCGGATGGAGGGGATCCTCCATCTGATCCGCGAGCACCGGACGCCGCTGGAAAAGGAAAGGGCGGAGGCGCTGCTGAAGAAGTTCGCCTTCTGGGCGCAGGATGATGCCGTGGGGCTGATGGACTGGAACCCGGAAACGGGCGTTATGACCCCGCTGGTTTTCGTCCGGGGCAGCGGAACCACCGTGTGGGAGACGGCCTGCGGCAGCGGCAGCGCGGCCATCGGCGCCATGACCGCCTGGCGGAAGGGAACCGGCCGGGCGGAGATTCAGGTGAAGCAGCCGGGCGGCACCATCCGCGTCTGCGCGGAAGCGGAAAATAAAACGGTGACCGGCATCACCATCACCGGCACCGTTCGCATCGGGGAAGAAAAGGAGCTGAATGGAGACTGACGGGCCTCCGCCGGCTATACGTCGGAAAGATGCACCACGGTGAACGACTCAGTCTCGGCAATAAAGCCGGAATCCGGATAAACCGGCATCGTACCGGCCGCCTCCAGGGCGGCCGGTATTATTTCACCGTCAAATACAATGTTGTATTCCCGCCCGGTCAGCGCGGACAGCAGGCGGCCCGCCGGCACTCCGGCGCTGGCAGGATTCTCCTCGGTATAGATCCATTCGAAGAAGCTGCGCCCGAACACGTCCGTCTTCTCCGTCAGCAGGGACTGCTCCGGCTGCAGGACGCCGATGAACACGATCGGCTTTTCGGGGGAGCAGGCGTCCAGCCCGGCGGAGATCCGCTTCCCGGCGGTGACATCCAGCTCGTTGCGCACATTGTCCGTATGAATCAGCCGGATCACCAGCAGCACCTGGAGTGCGGCGGCGACCAGGCACACGGCGCGGAGGATCCGGCTGCGTCCGCCCGTCTCCGCCAGAAAGCAGACCGGCAGGAAGGCGCCGACGAGCTGCAGGGCAAACTGCGCCCGGGGGACGGTGACATTTCCCAGGAAAATCGCCATGGCGAAGGGCAGCAGGAGCAGCCCGATCCCGGACGCGGCCAGCAGGAGCCGGCTTTCACGGCTCCGGCCCGGCTCCTTCCAGCGCCGGACGCACAGGATGCATCCGAGGACGATCCCGGGCGTATACAGGGAGAAGAAACGGGATCCGTACATCAGCACGGTCGCTCCGGCCTCCTGGATGATCCGGAAAAGGCAGTGAAGCAGGGAATCGCGGCCCCAGTGGATCTGCCCCTCCAGATTGGCGGCGTCCGCACCGGCGCGGGCGACGCGGGAAACGATGGAATAGACTGCCAGGCAGACCAGCAGCCGAAGCGCGATGACGAGCAGCGCGCGGGGAGAGACTTTCCTGCCGCGCAGGGCATGGCAGAACAGAAAAACAGCGGCCAGCGTCAGGTAGTGCACGATCAGCGCCTGATAGATCAGCACCGGAAGGCACAGGAGCGCGGCCGCCGCCGCTTCCCGGCACGCCCGGAGGGCAGGGGAAAGCTTTCGCATGCCCGAGGCCAGCAGCATGTCTTCCCCGGCCAGCAGTGTCGTCATGACCATGCCCAGGCCGATCGGGGCGATCTGCAGCACAAAATACCCGTGGAAAGCCCAGATGGGGCTGAGCATGTACAGCAGGGAAAAAAGGATATAGAGGGACGGCTGATTCCAGCCGGCCATTTTTTTCAGATAGGCATACAGCAGAAGGCCGCCGCAGGTCATAAAACTCAGCCACAGGATGCCGCTGAGCACCGGATTCCAGCGGTTCAGCCCGAAAAGCTGCAAAAGCCATCCCAGCGCGATCCGCCCCTCCCGCGTATACTGGTTCAGAGCGATCTCCGGATGGTGGATCATGCGCTCGCTGTCCATCCGGAGGTTGCTGCTGGTCACAAGCGGCAGAAAGACCGCCCAGAAAAGGATGATCACCGCCGCAGCGCAGAGAATGCATACAGTCTTTTTCTTTGCCATCGGCCTGATCCTCCCTTCCGTCCGCATTCCCTCTCTATTGTATCTGATCGGGGATCGGTTTTTCAACCGGAAAAGAAGGCAATACAGGGAAAAAATGGAACGCTTCAGTCATTTTTCCGGCTGCATGCGACCTTTCCGGAGTGCCAGCAGACAGAGCACCAGCACCACCGGGAAGCAGATGCCGGAAAGCAGACCGGCCTGAATGTTTTCCCCCATGGCATGGGATACGTTTCCGACGATGGCCGGTCCCGCCGCGCCGCCCAGATCGCCGGCCAGGGCCAGCAGCGCGAAAAGGGCGGTTCCGCCCCGGGGCAGCTTTCGGGAGGAGATGCTGATGGATCCGGGCCACATGATGCCGACGGAGAAGCCGCACAGCACGCATCCGATCAGCCCCAGCACCGGCAGATGCGCAAGGGATGCAAGCAGATAGCTTGCGACACAGAGCAGGCCGGAGAGAACCATGAATACCGTCAGATCCACCTTTTCCCCGTACCGGCCGTACCAGATGCGGCTCAGCCCCATCAGCACGGCGAATCCGCAGGGCCCCAGCAGATCTCCCACCGTTTTGGATACATGCAGCGCAGATTCGGCAAAGGCGGATGCCCATTGGGCCATCGACAGCTCCGATGCCCCGGCGCAGACCATCAGCACGATGAAGACCCAGAAGATTTTTGTCCGGAGCAGCTGTCCCATGGTCATGCTTTCCCCCTCAGGAACGATCGGCTCGATGGGGCAGGTCCGGAAATTGAATACATTGTACAGCGGCACCAGCGCCCAGATGCAGGCGAGGATCCGCCAGTGTTCGGTGCCGAAAACCGCAAAGAACAGGGTGGAGCCCAGAATGACGCCGACGGAACCCCAACAGTAGAAGGAATGGAGCAGGCTCATCATGCCCGCCTTGTTTTCAAAGGGACAGGCTTCCACGATCGGGCTGCAGAGCACCTCGATCAGCCCGCTGCCGACGGCATAGATGACCACGCTGATCAGGATGCCCGCAAAGGGTAGGGGCATCAGATCCGGCAGGAAGGCCAGCAGGACCAGTCCGGCAACGGAAAGCACCTCCGCGGCAATGATGCTCTTCCGGTAGCCGATCCGGTCCACATACCTGGCGCAGATGAAGTCCACGATCAGCTGGGTGAAGAAAAAGACCAGGGGGATCAGCGCGAGATCGGCAAAGGAGATGCCCCAGGTCCGGTAAAAGGTCAGGAACAGCAGCGGGGCGAAGTTCGCGGAGATGGCCTGGGTAATGAAGCCCAGATAGCAGGCCAGCTTTGTCTTCCGGTAATCTTTTTTCTCGGTCATTTCGGTATATCTCCATTCTGAAGTGTCACGCTTCACTCATCCGTTCCGGGCGGAGGACCCGGCGGCGCAGCCGTATTGTAAGGGATGTTCCGCCTCCGGTCAATTCTTTTTTGCCCCCTCGCAAAGGCGGCGGATCATGCGCGGCATCACGGGCGGAGAAATGGCTTTGCTTTTGCCGCGGGCAGAAGGTATAATACCGGCGGGATCAGAGATACAGCAGGGAGGAAAAAAGGTGAGCAGGATACTGACCCCGGAGCAGGAAATCGAGCATACGATCGTCAAGCGGTATCACGAAGAGCTGTGGAGCCCCTTCTGCCGGGCGATCAAAAAGTACCGGATGATTCAGCCGGGGGACCGGATCGCCGTGTGCATCTCCGGTGGGAAGGACAGCATGCTCCTGGCCAAGATGGTGCAGATGCTGCAGCGGCACACGGCCATTCCGTTTGAGGCGGAGTACCTGATCATGGATCCGGGATACAACGCGGAGAACCGGCGGAAGGCGGAGAGCAACGCGCAGCTGCTGGGCATTCCCTATACGCTGTTCGAAAGCAATATCTTCGATGTGGCCAACGTGCAGGAAAAGAATCCCTGCTATCTCTGCGCGCGGATGCGCCGGGGATGCCTGTACAAAAAGGCGCAGGAAATGGGCTGCAACAAGATCGCCCTGGGTCATCATTTTGACGACGTGATCGGTACCACGGTGATGGGCATGTTCTATGCCGGGCAGCTGCAGGCGATGATGCCCAAGCTGAAATCCAGAAACTATCCCGGGATGGAGCTGATCCGCCCGCTGTATCTGGTGCACGAGGAGGACATCATCGCCTGGATGAAGGCCAACGGGCTCACCTTTCTCCAGTGTGCCTGCCGGTTTACGGAAAACGTTGCAGACGGCCACGGGGAATCGAAGCGGCTGGAGGTCAAGCAGCTGCTCAAAACGCTGCGGAAGGACAATCCCAGCATCGAGGAAAACATCTTCTCCAGCATTCACATGCTGCAGCTGGACACGATGGTCGAATGGAAATACAGGGGAGAGAAGCATTCCTTCCTCGATACATATGATGACTGAAACGCCCGGGAGGAAAGCGCTGACGGAGCGGGCGGAAGGCGCATAAAAAGGCTGCCGCGATTTCACGGCAGCCGGTTTTTTTGCCTTTTACGGAGCTTTACTTGATGGTCAGACGGCCCTGGGGCTCCGCATACTGGGATCCGATCACGCCGCCCAGCTCGTTCGCCACATAGTCCACGACAGCTTCATCCATCGGGATGCCGGTGTCGAAGGTGGAGGAGTTGCGGGCAAACACGTTGTAGGTATCGCCGCCGGAGGCGCAGAAGTTGTTGGTTACCACCGCGTAGGTCGCTTCGGGATTGAAGGGCTCACCGTTGATGCTCTCAATGGTGACGCGCTGGATGGAAGCGGGCGCGTAGTAGGTGCTGTCCTTGCCGTCGAGCGTATACAGGCTGCCCTGATCGTAGGCCTTGGTGGTGTCGAGCGTCCAGCGGATGCCGGAGGTCTGCGGGAATCCGCCGATCGGATCGGGCGTGCAGTAGGTGGAAGCTTCCAGCGCCTCCAGCAGCTCACTGCCGGTGATATAAACGACGGATACGGTGTTGCCGAAGGGCAGCACGTTGTTGATATCTTTCATGGACACGGGGCCGGCCGCGATGGGCGCGCGGATGCCGCCGCCGTTGGTGATGCAGACCACCTGATTGGGCTCCACCTGCTCCATGCCGCCCTCCCTGAGCACGGACCAGAGCATGCCGTCGGTGATCAGGTCGCCCAGGTTGGTTTCTTCCGTCCGGTTGCCGGGGGCCTTGGCACCGTTGAGCTCGACCTCGGAATTGGCGAACACTTCGCTGTAGGCCGCGTCGACCTCGGCGATGAGCTTGTCCGCCTGCGCCAGCACGTCATTGTCGACATTGACGAAGGAGTAGAGCTTGCTGTTCAGATAGGTGGGCAGGAGGAAGTGATCCTCGATGGCCTTCGTTTCGTTGTCGATGACCACGATGCCGATATACTGGAACTTCGTTCCGGTGGACTGGATCAGCTCACCGTTTTCGCCCTTGGTCATGGCCGTGTGGCTGTGACCGTCCAGCAGCATATCCACGCCGGTCACCTTGTTCCACAGGTCGACGGAGCGGTAGCCGTTGGGCTTGCTCTCGACATCCACGCCCAGGTGAACCAGGCCGATCACCAGGTCGGAGTCGGCGCGGATCGCGTCGATGGCGGCCTGGGCATCCGCATACAGCTTGTCGAAGGTGGAGAAGGTGATCATGTTGACCAGCACGGGGTTGACCTTCGTGATGGTTTCCGGCGTTTCCATGCCGAAGAAGCCGATCTTCAGGCCGCCGGCCGTCTCGATGATCTTGGTGGCGGGCAGAATGGTTTCGCCCGTTTCGTCCAGCCGGACATCGGCGCAGACCACGTCAAAATTCGCCTTGGAGAGGTTCTCCACCAGCTGGGGATAGCCGAAGTCGAACTCGTGGTTGCCGAGGGTGGCGATGTCGTACTTCGCGGCGTTCATCAGATCGACTGCGGCCGCGCCCTTGGTGGTGTTGACATAGATATCGCCGCGGAAGTAATCGCCGGCGTCCGCCAGAATCACATTGGCTCCGGCGTTTTCAAAGTAGGTCCTCAGGCCGGCAATCCATGCATAACCGCGCATCGCGCCGTGCACGTCGTTGGAATGCAGGATCACGGTCTTTCCGGTGTAATCCCCGGCCAGATCCGTCCGGATATCGGCGGCAGCTTCAAACTGCGCCTCCGTCCAGTCGTCCGTTCCTTCCGCGAAGGCGAAGGAAAGGCTGAGCACCATGCACAGGGCCAGGAACAGGGAAACAAGTTTTTTCATGGATATACTGCTCCTTTCTGAAAATATGAAAACAGGAAACGATTGCCAACTCTATTTTAATCGATGCGGAAGCGGTTGGCAACCAAAGGAATCATGTCATATTGATGTCTAAACAATGACAAAAGTATAAAGAAAACGACTCTTTCATCGGTGGGCGCAAAAGTGATATACTATATTCAGCATGCGGAAAGCACAGGGAAGGCGGAAACAGAATGAACAGCATCGGGCGGAAGGTCATTGCCATATGCACTTCCTGGGAGGATGAAGAGAATCTGAATCTCGTTCTCGGCGAGCTGATCGGAGCGGTGGAGCGGGAAGGCGGCCGCTATCTGCCCATGTGCGTCACCTTTGACCGAAGCAGCGTGGAAGCGCGGGGCGAGGAAAGCCTCAGCGAGTTCATGAAGGCATTCGATGTGCCGAACCTGGCCGGTTTCCTGCTCTTCGGGGAGATGATCCGGTCCGACGCGATCAACCGGAGAATCATTCAGGCGGCCCATGCGAAGCAGCTGCCGGTTTTCATGCTGGAGCGGCAGTATGAAGGCTGCATCAATATGGCCTTCAACTATCTGCAGGGCTACGAATCCGTGGCCCGCCATATGATTGAGGATCACGGGTGCCGCCGCATTGTCATGGTGGCCGGGATCAAAGGGAATCCCTTTTCCGAAGCCCGGATCGATCTGACGCGGAGCATCCTGCGGGAGCACGGAGGGGATCTCCCGCCGGAGCAGGTGATCTACGGCGACTTCTGGGATGAGCCGACCTTCCGGGCGCTGGATGCCTATTTTTCCGCCGGGGGCGGGATGCCGGAAGCCTTTCTCTGCGTGAATGACGCGATGGCGATTGCGACGTGCGTCTATCTGGACAAGAAGGGCGTCCGTGTTCCGGAGGCTGTGAAGGTCTGCGGGTTTGACGGGATCCTGCCGGGCCAGCAGCATGAGCCTGCCATCACGACGGCCAGACCGGATTTTGAAGCCATGTTTGGCGAAATGATTCGCCGGATGGATACATGGGAGACAAAGGAAGCGGCGCGGACGGAAACGCTTCCCGTTCCCTTCCGCTTCATTCCCAGGCAGTCCTGCAGCTGCGCAGAAAAGGAGCAGATGCCGGTGGCCCAGAAGATCGGAGAGCTGAAGATGGCCAATCTGGACTTTACCCGTCATATCCGGGCCATGGGCATTTTCATCCGCAGAACGCTGAGCATGGACTCCGTTGATGAACTGACGGAGCTGCTTTCTCCGCTGTTCTCCATCTGGCCGAATCCGTATTATTTCGCGGCCGTGCTCGAGAAGAGGGAACAGGCCAGAACGATGATGCATATGCAGGACGGGCTGATGAAGGAAACGCCGGTGCTGGACTGGAGAAGGCAGCCGGTGCCGGACGTGCAGGCCGTTCTGACGGATCCGGCGATCCGGATCCTGATGGTTCAGCTGCTGCAGACGCAGACGGAAACCATGGGATACGTTGTATCCGGCATTCAGGGCTGGAATCTCCGGGAGCAGGAGCGGTTTGAGGAGGAGGCGCTGTTCCTGTCCTCCGCGCTCAGCGCGGTGATCCGGAACAGGCGGCTGAATGAGGCCAACAGCGAGATTCTCCGCATGGCGGAGCAGGACTATCTGACGGGGCTGTATAACCGCCGCGGCTTCCTGCGGGAGCTGGAGCGGCTGCTGGTCCAGCCGGAGAATCAGGACAGGGTGCTGACGCTGTTTTCTGCGGATATGGACCGGCTGAAGAAGATCAACGACCGCTACGGCCACCAGGAGGGGGATCATGCGATCTGCTGCCTGGCGGAGGGAATCCGGTTTGCCGTGGACGGGAAGGGAATCTGCGCCCGCTACGGCGGAGATGAATTTGCTTTCGCGATCCTTTCCGGCGAAGCGCCGGATCCGGGCGAAATCCGGGAGCGGATGATCCGGAGGGCGCGGGAGGTTTGCGGCGAAAGGGATTATCAGATTTCCGCCAGCCTCGGCGCCTGCTCGTGCATCGTGCGGGAGCACCCGCCGCTGGATGAGCTGCTGGCGGAATCGGATCGGGATCTGTATGCTCATAAAGGCAAAAGCAGACAGTAAAATGGCCGGATGCGATCCGCCGCATGAAAAAAGCCGCGCGCTGCGGCTTTTTTCATATCCGTTAACTGAGGTGCTTTCTCAGATACATTTCATGATCCGCGCGTGCAAAGATCTCAGCGATCTCCGTATCCCGGACGGGAATGTATTCAGAAACGCCGACCGATATCATGGCCGGAACTTCACGGGAAGGATCCGCCATCTGCTGCTTCAGGGAGCGGAGGAGCGCTTTCCGGTTGTCATAGTCCCGGTGCTCCAGGAAGGCGACGAATTCATCTCCGCCGATGCGGTATACCGGGCTGTGCTCAAAGGTTTCGCAGATCAGGTGGCTGGCCTCCCGGATATACCGGTCCCCTGTTTCGTGACCGAGGGAATCGTTGATCTGCTTCAGCCCGTCCAGATCGAACACGGCGACGGCAAAATCCCCCAGCGTACCGGACCGGATCTGCTGATTCTTCTCCGCAACCGCTTCCGCATAGGCCAGCTTGCTGCGCACGCCGGTCAGCGCATCCGTATAGGCCAGACGCCGGGCGGAATTGAGCGCCTGCGTCTGCTCTTTTTCCCGGGCAATGGTTTCATCCAGAATCCGGTAGGCCTCCGCCTTTTCTTCCTCGATGACGAAGGAATGCACGAGACAGGTGCCGATCATGAAGCCGATGGCATAGAGCGGAAGCAGCGGAAAAGCCAGCTGGAGCCCGAGAATCACGGCCATCGCAATGCCGAAGAAACCGATGGTCAGCTGACGCGTGCGCCGGCTCGAATCCGTGCGCCGGACGACGGAAAAGGCGTGAACGGAGGTGACGATAAACATCACGATCTGAACGGCCAGGGTAATGTAGCGGAGGATGCCGGCATGATAGACATTCTCCGCGTCAAAATAAAACATGACGGGAACGAAGAAATTGAGAATGACTGCGGCCAGCTGAAGGATCAGCACGCCCCATGCGACCTTCTGCAGCGAACGCTCGTAGGCTGCGGAGTCATCCAGATAGGCGACGGCATAGCGGAACCACAGCAGAATGGAAACGGCCATGGCGACGAAATACAGCGATGTATCCAGGTGCAGCAGGAAAACGAGATGAAACTGATCCAGCAGGCCCCAGAGGATATCCGTGATGTAATAGGCCTGCACAGCGAACAGAAAGGTGCGGTATTCCCTGTGGGCGGGAACGGGATGAGCTGCTTTGCTGCCCGGAAACAGAATGTCCCGGTTGATGATGATCAGGATCAGGGACGCGATCAGCCCGATGGAATAGTAACTCACGCCCTTGCCCTCCCTTTTTTTGAAACTGTAATCGATTTCAATATACGCCTTTCAAAGAAGAAGAGCAAGGCCGATGCTGCGAAGCGGGTCCGGTTGACTGGACATTTTATGTTTTTTTTCAGAAAGGGGGAAGCTTTACCGGATCAGTTCCTGCCAGTGGCTGAAGGCATCCGGGCGGGAGCAGGCGGTTTCGGTCCGGCACAGGCGGTCGGTTTTCCCGCTTTCGATGATTTTTTCAACCACGTCCAGCACGTGGCAGGCCATTTCCCCGGAAGCCAGGGGCGATCCGCCTTCACGGATGCATCGGGCCAGATCGGCCACGCCGATGCCTCGGTTGTTGCCCGACAGGGCCGAGACGGGCGAGAGCGTTTCCCATTCGGGAGCGGGATAGCTGTTGGGCAGGAAGGCGATCTGCGGCCCGAACTGGTTGGCATCGCCCAGCCGCAGAATGCCCTTCGTTCCGTGAATGGTGAAGGCGGCCTGATCGGCACCGACGCTGTCCCCGTTCAGGGAGAAGGTACCGGGGATCCCGCTGCGGGTGGTCAGAACGGCATGGACCTGGCTTTCATTGTCATAGATGTAGTCCTGTCCGAACTCCGGATCGCCCGGAATCATGTTTTTCCGGACGCGGGCGAAGTTGCTCACGCGGGCGAAAACGCTTTCCACCGGCCCGAGCAGCGCGCAGAGCACGGTCAGATAATACACGCCGTAATCGTAGGCGATGCCGCCGCCCGGCAGCCGAAGGAATTTGAAAAGCCCGGCCAGCATCGACAGATCCCGGTTGGCCACGACGTGGAAGGACGTGACATCGCCGATCCGGCCTGCGTCCAGCGCAGCGCGGGCGGTCTGAAATCCGCTGCCCAGAAAGGTTTCCGGGGCGGAGCCGAGAAGAAGCCCTTTATCCTTAGCGAGGGTGAGCAGCTCCTGCGCCGGACGGAGCTCGGTGGCGATGGGCTTTTCCGTATACACGTGCTTGCCGGCCAGCAGCGCGCTTCTGACGAGATCGTAGTGAGCGGGCGCGGGGGTCAGCACGACCACCAGCTCGATTTCAGGATCCGACAGGATTTCCTCGGGGGTTGCGGCGCGCAGGCCGAACTTCTCAGCCTTCCGCCGGGCGCTTTCCAGGTGGGCGGCGCTGCATGCGACCACTTCCAGGGGACGGAAGCGGTGAATCATGTTGTCCAGATAGATGTCGCTGATGGCGCCACAGCCGATGACGCCTGTTTTCACTGGCCTGAGCATGGCGGTTTCCTCCTTTGAAGATTTTCAGCCGTCCAAAGGGTTGAACGCTTCTGTGACTTTGAGGATACCGGCGGACGGAGGTTCTGTCAAGCGTTTCCCGCGATTCCGGCTGCCCCCTGTTTTTCTTTCGCGGCGAAATACTGGCAAAAGTGAAAAGATATGATATAATGGTCGGGAGAAAAAGGCAAAATCCCTGTCAGAGAAATGACGGACAATCAAAAAGAAACGGAATACTACGCCGCCTCCGCTGCTGAATCGGAAAAGCGCCGGAGGAGAAAAAGGTGAAACGCATGGAAAGATACTGTTTGCCAGAACAGGAAAAAACCATTCTGGAGGCGCTTCAGCAACCCTTTGCCGTCTATCAGTTTGTCGATAAGCGCGTCGTGACGCTGGCGCTGTCCGATGGATTCTGTGAGCTGTTCGGATACGCGGACCGCCGGAAGGCATACGATGATATGGACCGCAACATGTACCGGGATACGCATCCGGACGATGTGGCGAGGATTGCCAATGATGCCCTGATCTTTGCCACTCAGGGAGGAAAGTATGAAACGATCTACCGCTCCCGGATCCCGGGAAGCGGCGATTACCGGGTGATTCATGCCTTCGGGCGACATGTGGTGACGCGCGACGGGGTGCGCCTGGCCCACATATGGTATTCGGACGAGGGCACCTATTCCGACAGACCGGAGGAGACGAAAAGCGGTCTGAACATCGCGCTGAATGAAGCGCTGCACCGGGAAAGCATCCGGAAGGCCAGCCAGTACGATTTTCTGACCGGGCTGCCGAGCATGACGTACTTCTTTGAACTGGGAGAAGCGGCAAAATCCACAATCCGGGCCGCGGGGGATGAAGCGACCCTGCTGTTCTTCGACCTGAACGGAATGAAGTTCTTTAACCGGACCTACGGGTTCGCGGAAGGAGACAGACTGCTGGCCTCTTTTGCGAAGCTGCTGGCAAGGGCTTTCAGCAATGAGAACTGCTGCCGGATTTCAGGAGATCATTTTGCCGCATATGCGGAGAGAAAGGACCTGGAGAAAAAGCTGGACGGGCTGATCCAGGACGCGAAGGAGATCAACGGCGGGAAGACGCTGCCGGTGCGCATCGGAATCTATCCCGCCGGGATGGAGGACGTGCTGATCAGCGCGGCCTGCGACCGGGCCAAGTTAGCCTGCGATTCCATCCGGAACAGCTATACGAGCGGATACAGCTGGTACAATGAAAAGCTGAAGGCGAACCTGGATAACCGGCAGTATATTCTGAGCCGGTTTGAACAGGCGCTGGAGCATCAGCAGATTCAGGTGTATTACCAGCCGATCGTTCGCGGCGTGAACGGAAAGGTATGCGATGAGGAAGCGCTGGCGCGGTGGATCGACCCGGAGAAGGGCCTCCTTTCTCCTGCGGACTTTATTCCCTATCTGGAGGATGCCGGTCAGATCTACAAGCTGGATCTGTATGTGCTGGAAAGGATTCTGGAGAAGATCCGCATTATGGAGCAGGCCGGGCATTACATTGTGCCGCAGTCCGTCAACCTGAGCCGGTCGGATTTTGAAGCCTGTGACATCGTGGAGGAAATCCGCAGCCGCGTGGATGCGGCCGGCGTGGAGCGGCGGCTGATCACCATTGAGATTACCGAAAGCGTGATCGGCCTCAATCCGGATTTCATGAAGGGACAGGTGGAACGCCTCCGCCAGCTGGGCTTTTCGGTCTGGATGGATGACTTCGGCGCGGGGTATTCCTCCCTCGAAGTGCTCCAGCATATTCACTTCGACCTGATCAAGTTTGATATGGCCTTCATGAAGCGGCTGGACGAAGAGGGCGGAAAAATCATCCTGACGGAAATGATGCGGATGGCGGCGGCCCTGGGGCTGGATACCGTGTGCGAGGGCGTGGAAACGGAAAAACAGATGCATTTCCTGCGGGAAATCGGCTGCTCCAAGCTGCAGGGGTACTACTTCCTGCGCCCGATTCCCCTTGGACAGATTCTGGAAAGATACGAAAAAGGCGTTCAGATCGGGTTTGAAAACCCAGATGAATCGAAATACTACGCAGCCATCGGGCAGATGAGCCTGTATGACCTGAGCATGATTGCCGGAGAGTCGGAAAACGCAACCACCAACCTGGATCATTCGGTTCCGATGGGCGTGGTGGAAATCGGGGACGGGAAGGCAACCTTTGTCCGGGCGAACCGGGCGTATCGGAATTACCTGCGGAAGTATATGGGCTTTGTGCCCCGAACGGCGGAGAATGGGCAGATCGAACTCCCGGAGACCTACAGGGACGTGCTCGCGAAGATGCTCGATGGCGCGCTGAGGAACACGGGCCGGGCGTTCATCGATGACCAGACGCAGGAAGGCTCCCTGGTCCATTCCATGCTGAAGAAGATCGGAACGAATCCGGTGACCGGGAAGATGGCCGTGGCCATCGCGGTGCTGACGATCCGGGAGAAGGGCGAGGGGACGAACTATGCCAGCATTGCGAGGACCCTGGCGTCTGACTTTTTCAGCCTGTATTACGTTGATCTGGAGACGAATGATTTCATTGAATACAGTTCGCCGGTCGGTGCGGAGGAGATGACCGTGGAACGGCATGGAACGGACTTCTTCACGGCGGCGCGGGAGGAGGCGAAGAGCCGGATTGACGCACGGGATCTGGAACGTTTCACCGAAAGCTTTGTCCGGGAAAACATTCTCCGGAAAATGGATCAGGAAGGATCCTTCAAGATGATCTATCGGATGACCGATGATTCCGGAAAGACGTTATATGCCGGCATGAAGGCGATGCGCATGAAGGCGGACCCGCGGCATATCATCATCGGAATCGGCCTGATGGAAAAGCTCCATGAATTGCAGTGAGGAATCGTGCTGAGCGGGGCAACGGAAAGAAAGGAATGTTGGGATGGCCATGCAGGAAAGACCGCAGGTGCGGGAAATCGCCGGGGGAAAATGCTGGGAACACCGGTTTGACCGGTTTGAACTCAAGGCCTATGTGCCGGACAACGACCTGGACGGACAGGTGAACAACTACGGCTTCCGCGCGCCGCTGCTGCTGGTGTTTGAGGAAAAAAGGCAGGACATGGAAAGCGCGGTGCGCTTTGCCCGGGAGAGCGGACTGGAGAGGATCGCAGCCGGGATGGACACATCCGTGCTGTTTGTTCATCCCACGCGGGAGGGCGGCTGGGCATCCGAGGATGAGGGCCTGTATGCCGCCGTGATCGCCGAGGTGAAAATGATCCAGGTCTACCGGGACGGAATCGTGGAGAACTACGATTTCTTTGCCAAAGCTTTCCGGGGATATTTTATCCGGGGAGCGGTCTTCCGGGCGGATATCTATTCCTTCGGTGCTTCTGCGGATTATGTGGCCGTGAATCTGCTGAAGACGGTTCAGGGCGAATACCTGTGGGGGCCCGGGGAGATTACGCCGGCCATGTGTTCGATGGAAAGGCTGAGTGTGACCCCGGATGTACAGCGGAAGGACATCCCGGTGCTCAGCGTCGGCAACAGCGATGCGGTCAACCGCGCCTTCGAAGGATGCGAGCATCTGCGGATCGTGGAAAAGGCATCGTATGGGGATGATTTTCACGCTTTCGTGAAGCGGTTTAAAATGTGGTGCGGCAAAATAGAGATGGAGCCGGACTTCCAGGCGCTGGGCATGACGGAGGACGCCGGCAGCCACACCGTCCGGACCTCTCCGGACAACCGTGGCGCCTTCCGGGATCAGCCAACCCACCGGGTAGGCTATTTCGCATATTACAACAATGACCTGTTTGACCGGGGACCGGCGCCGCTGGTGATCGGTTTCCATGGCGGCGGCGATTCGTCCATGTATCTGACCTATGTCGCCGGATGGTGGGAGATTGCGCATCGGCATGATTTCCTGTTTGTGTCGGTGGAAAACCATATGGACGTCACTGCGACGGAGGCGGTCGAACTGATCGAGGCGCTGAAAAAGCGCTACCCGATCGATGCGCATCGCATCTATGCCACCGGCTTTTCCATGGGCAGCGGAAAGACCTGGGACTGCTATCAGGAATATCCGGAGGTGTTCGCCGGGCTGATGCCGGCGAGCGCCCTGTTCCCGGTGTATACCACCTTCTGGGGGACTCCGGCGACGGAGAAACTGAACAGAACGGTTCCCTGCGCCGTATTCTACTCCGGCGGGGAGGATTCACCCCTGCCCGAGCTTCCCTTCCATACGCCGACCTGCCTGGAACGGGTTCAGTATGTGGCGGAGGTGAACCGGCTGAAGAAGGCGGAGGCATTCCGGGAAGCGTCGTTTGACCGGAAGGACCGGTGGGAGGAGCCAAAGTGGGCCGTTCCCGGTGACCGGATCGAACAGATTCCGGATCCGTCCAGGGGTAGCGTGCTGACCGTCCATTATTATGAAAGCGAGGACGGCGTCTGCCGCACGGCTTTTGCCGGGGTCAGCGGTCAGCAGCACGAGTGCCGGCAGCACAGCTGCGAAAATGCCTGGAAGTTTGTCTCCCGGTTTACCCGGTGACCGGGAACTCCGGGAATGCTGAAGAAACAGAAACGGCCGGACCGCCTGCACCATTCATGCTGCAGGCGGTCCGGCCGATGATTCCGGCACGGCTTTTCAGCGGTTATTTATCAAACCAGCGGCCCAGATTGAACTTCCGTACGAGCCAGATGACCAGGCAGGCGCCGACGACGGAAACCAGGATTTCCCCGATGATGCCCCGGGAACCCAGGCCGATCAGGCGGAAGGCAAAGTTGCCGATCAGGCCGCCCACCCAGCCGAGAATGACGTTGCCCAGCCATCCGTTCGGCGTCCCGTCCTTCATGAGCCGGCTGCCGAGATAACCGGCCAGCGTCCACAGTGCGATTCTGATTATCCATTGCCACAGCATGATGATCATCCTTTCTGAATCAAAGCTTTGATTTCTGCATGGAATATCATACTACGGATGGCGGCTTTGGTCAAACCGCGTGCACCGCATCATCAGGGCGGTCGGCGGTGCGCATGGCGAAAAACATTTGAAATACAGGAAAACCGATTGACACTGTGGTTGAATAGGCGTAAGATTTGATCAATCTGATGGGTGGAGGTGAGAGGCATGACCGGTGCGGTATACATGCGCTGTCTGATGTGTGGCTGTATGCTGAACTGGTGTCGCATGCTTCCGTCCGCAGCGCTCTGAATGGATTTGAGCCTGCAGGCTGAGCATCCGCCCGGCCTGCTTTTTTATACGGACAGGTTTCATTCGCCTGCGGTATGCAAAATGCAAGCCGGCAGGTGATTTTTATTTCCGGAGCCGCCGCCTTCCGGAGGGAGCCGGTTTCCGGAAAAGAAGAAAGCATGAGCGGATCAATACGCGCCAGGTGGAGGTCGCGCTCTCCGGCGTGGAGAACGGAAAGATCGAAGCAGCCCGCAGCATGGGCAGCGGCACGATGGGCATCATCTTCCGGATCTATCTGCATGAGGCGGTTCCGGCGCTGATCCGCGTGACGACGGTGACGGCGATCTCCCTCATCGGCCTGACCACGATGGCCGGCGCGGTGGGTGCCGGAGGGATCGGATCCTTTGCCATCAATTACGGACAGAACCAGAACTATCCGGATATCGTCAATGTCTGCGTGATCGTGCTGCTGATTGTGACAATTGTGCTGCAGAGCCTTGGAAACGGCCTGTCCCGCCTGACGGTCAACCGGGGGCTGATTCTCCGGCGGCATCGCAGGGAAACGAAGACGGCCTGATCAGTGAACAGGGGAGGGAAAACAGCGATGACACACCGTGAATCCATTCTGGACCGGGCGGAAAAGCGCTGGCCGGAATACCGGGAGATCGCGCTGGCAATTCACAGCCGGCCGGAAACCAGCAATCATGAATACTTTGCCTGCGAAATCCTCTCGGACGTGATGCGGAAGGAAGGGTTTGAGGTCACCGTGGACGTGGCAGGCCACCCCACCGGATTCACAGCGGTATACAGGGCGGAAAAACCGGGACCCGTGCTGGTGTTCCTGGCCGAATATGACGCGCTGCCGGGCCTGGGACACGGATGCGGGCACAATCTGTTCGGACCGACGTCCTGCCTTGCCGCTGCAGCGCTTCGCCAGGTGGTGGAGGAGACCGGCGGCGAGATCCGGGTGTACGGAACGCCCGGTGAGGAGGGCGGAGAGAACGGCAGCGCCAAGGGCAGCTTCGTCCGCGAGGGCTTTTTTCAGGATGTGGACGCGGCGCTGTGCGTGCATCCGGGCGCTGATCAGCATCAGCTGACCGGTCCGGAGATCGCCTGCGCGCCGGTTCGGATTACGTTCACGGGCCGGGCAGCCCATGCCTCCTCCAGCCCACAGGACGGGATCAACGCGCTGGACGCCCTGGTGCTGGTGTTCAATGCCATCGGGCTGCTCCGCCAGCAGCTGACGAAGGACGTGCGCATTCACGGGATTGTGACAAAGGGCGGGGATGCTCCGAATATTATCCCTGCGCTGACGGAGGGCTTCTTTTACGTGCGCGCTGCCACGGTGGGCCGGATGATGAAGGTATATCATCAGCTGGAGGATATCGTGCAGGGCGCGGCGCTGCAGACCGGGTGCACGGGCGTGCTGGAGCCGGCGCAGCGGAACCTGGTCGAGAACATCGTGCCGGTTCCTTCCTTTGACGCGGTGTATCGGCGGGTGCTGGAATCCCTGGGAGAGACCGTGGCTGAGCGGCAGCTGCCGCTGGGCTCGTCGGATGTGGGCAATGTGAGCCATGTGGTGCCGGTCATCCAGCCGATGATCCGGATCAGCGACCAGCCGGTGGCGGGGCATTCCATTGAAAAGCGGGAAGCCTGCCGGAGTGAAACAGGTCTCAGATCCATTGCCCTGGGAGCCAAGGCACTGGCGCTGACGGCCCTGGAGCTGCTGGAGAATCCGGAGCTGCTCCGGCAGATCAAGGCGGACCATGCCGCTGCGCTGGAAAAGGAAAAAACGATGTGATTCAAACGACAGTGTTCCTCCGCAGCAGGAACAACCAGGCGCGGATCGGATTTGCTCCGCGCTTTTCGGCAATCACGGGCCGGTACGTTCCTGCGTGGAGGCGGCGCGTCTGCCGAAGGAAAAGAACTGGCATTTATGGACGGGATCATCAGGAACGGAAGATGACCGAATCTCCGGTCATCGGACTTTGCCCCGAGTCATTTGGGCGCATGATCGACGGAAGAACGAGTTGCTGCTGCGCTTCGGCAGCAGGGCGATGCATTCGCTGCATCAACGCCATCCTCGTTCTTCTTTTTTTTCGAAGGTCGTCTGAAATACAGACATATCGGACAGATCAAAAGCCGGGATGAAAACAGGATGGATATTTGATCAATACAGCTTTCATCGCAGCTGTCGAAGTTCCGGTCATGTAAAAGAAGCTTCCATTGCTCAGAACGGGCCGGAGCGATCAGCATCCTTTCAGAAGGACGGTGATCGGACATGGACCTTTCGGGCCTGAACCGCAGCGACCGGAGCGCAATCACATCAAAACCGTTTCATTTCATGAAAGCAGTAAGCGGAAAGATAGACAGCGATATTTTTCCGGATCAGCGCTTTTAACAGGATCAGGAAGATGCTACAATCAGTCGTGAAAAAGGAACCTTCGCAGCCGATGAGAAGAAACGGAGTGGAACGGAATGATGGGCATTGCGATCGCCATGGTTGGGATTTTCGCGATCATTGTTATCAGAACATATGTGTGGCAATTCAACGCAAAGCTGAACGGGCTGGATGCTGAAGCGCATGTCAGCTGGATCGAACATGTGGTTCGGAATGGGTACGGGGACGGAAAGAAATATCCGATCACGTATTATTATGTGAGCTTTCAGCGGGCTGACGGCTCGGTAACAGAAGCAAGGCTGCTGAACCCCAAAAAAAGGCTGGAAATGGGCACCTGCGTCAGGATTCGGTATGATCCTGCCCATGATCATGTTGCAACGCTGATGGAAATAAAGGATTAAGCATGGCTGCTGTTTTTGCGGAAATGCCGCCAGCGGTTTTTTGATGACCCAAATCAAAATATGGATTGACAAGTGACCTTTCGTTCACTATAATAAGTGAACGAAAGGTCACATATTTAATGCGGAGGTTCGTATGGCAAAAGACACGAAAGAAAGAATCCTGACGGCAGCGCTGGATATGTTCTCCCAAAAAGGATTTGACGGTACCAACATACGGGAATTGGCTTCGTCCCTGGGGCTGGTCAAGTCCGGCATCTACAAGCACTATGAGAGCAAGGAAGCCATATGGAATGCCCTCCTGGACAGGATGATTGCCTATTACGGGGAACACTTTGGCTCCGCCGAGCATTTGCCGCCTGTGCCGGATTCCCTGGAAGATTTCGTCTCCATGACCATGCGGATGGTGAATCTTACGATCCACGACGAGCAGATCGTGAAGACGAGGAAGGTGCTCACCCTGGAGCAGT
>CAMOYA010000030.1 GCA_946629635.1 uncultured Clostridia bacterium | reverse complement strand
GCCCCTTCGGCCTTCGGGGATGTTCTTTATTTATGCTGATGAATGCTGTTCGTCTCAATGATGGAAGAGGCGCATATGCGTGAAGCACATGGTCATGTTATATTTGTCGCAGCATTCAATGACGGCATCATCGCGAATGGAGCCGCCGGGTTCGGCGATATACTTCACTCCGCTGCGATAGGCACGCTCAATATTATCGCTGAACGGGAAGAATGCATCCGATCCCAGCGCGACGTTCTGACGCGTGGACAGGAAAGCCTTCTTCTCCGCCTCCGTCA
The DNA here is from genome assembly GCA_946629635.1 of uncultured Clostridia bacterium. GTDB lineage: Bacteria > Bacillota > Clostridia > Christensenellales > Aristaeellaceae > Aristaeella. Next base: position 21,373 of record CAMOYA010000030.1, on the reverse strand, counting down.
GCGGAGCGGGCCGGGCCGTGAAATATTTCTGCCAGTTGCCTTCCGCGCAGACATCCTCTTCATTCTGATTGATATAACCGTCGATCACATTATCGCGTTCCGGTCTGCCCAGGTCCGCCCGGAAGGGCAGGGAAAGCACCTTTTCATGCTGCCGGAGGAACCATGTATCCGCCTTGGAACCCGCCAGGCGCGTGCAGTGAATACGGCTCTGCTGACCTGCGCCGACGCCGATCGCCTGACCGTCCACCGCGTAGCAGACGGAGTTGGACTGGGTGTACTTCAGGGTAATCAGCGCGATGATCAGATCCCGGGCAGCGCTTTCCGGCAGATCTTTATTCTTCGTCACGATATCGCTGAGCAGTTCCCGGTTGATTTCAAAATTGTTCCTGCCCTGCTCGAAGGTGATGCCGAACACCTGCTTGGTTTCCTGCGTTTCGGGCACATAATCCGGATCGATCCGGACGATATTGTAATTTCCCTTGCGCTTGGATTTCAGAATCTCCAGCGCTTCCGGCTCATATCCCGGCGCGATGACGCCATCGGAGACTTCGCGCTTGAGCATCTTCGCCGTCGTGACATCGCAGACATCGGACATGGCCACCCAGTCGCCGAAGGAGCACATCCGGTCCGTTCCCCGGGCACGGGCATAGGCACAGGCCAGCGGTGAATCGTCCAGGCCTTCGATGTCATCCACAAAGCAGGCTTTTTTCAGATCATCGCTGAGGGGAATGCCCACCGCCGCGGAGGTCGGGCTGACATGCTTGAAGCTGGTCACCGCCGGCAGGCCGAGGGCAGCCTTCAGCTCCTTCACCAGCTGCCAGCTGTTGAAGGCATCGAGGAAGTTAATGTATCCGGGACGGCCGGAGAGGATCTCAATGGGGAGATCGCTGCCGTCGCGCATGTAGATTTTGGCAGGCTTCTGGTTTGGGTTGCAGCCGTATTTCAGTTCAAATTCTTTCATTTGTTTTTCCTCCTTCTTTGGGGGGACTTTCCCGGGTGAACAACAGGGCCGCGCTGTGGCCTTGTGCCCCAAGCCCCTTCGGTGACCTTTTCTTTGAATCGAGGTATCATTGGGGGAGTTATATTATCTATTCTTGTTGATCAGTCTGTTCTCCACCGCTCCGGTTTCGAGGTCGGTATAGCGGACATAGAGGCTGATTTTGTTCTGTTCATTCAGGTTTCCCCAGATTTCATTCGTCATCTCATCGATGTCATTCCGGATGGCGATCCGCTCCGGCTCGCCCTGGAAGGTTGGAATCGGATTGCCGTCGCAGACATAGGTGTGGAGGAAATGGCCAAGTCCTGCCAGCGGCGCATAGCTGAAGGTGAAACGGTTGCAGGCGGTCCCTTCCGCATCCGCGCTCTTGAGGATGCTCATCTGATAGGAAAAAGACCCGGAAACAAAGCTCAGCATGCCGGAGATGCGGGGCGTAAAGTTCGGCGCATCCGGCTCAAACTCGCGGCTTTCCAGCGCTTCGCTGAAGGAAAGGCCGGCCTTGAGGCCATCGTATACCGTATCCGTCTGATTGCCGTTGGTTACGATCAGATGGTTTTCGTACTGCCGGATCGCGGCATAGATGATCAGAGAGGGATCCTGGACTTTCGAGGCATCAAAGGGCTCAGTGAATACTTCTCCCGCCTTTTCCACAAAGATCCGGTTCCGGCTGTTTTCGCTGCGGCCCATGATAAAATAGGCTGCTGCCGCCTTTTTCCCGTCCGGCGTTTGACCGATGATAATCCCCCGGCCGGGATAGGTGTTGTCCTTCAGCATCTCCCGGGCGGAAAGAATGCCATAGACAGGGGTCAGCTTCTTCATGATTTCCATACTCAATGCTCCTCCTTGATTCCTCTTTGTTTCAGCCATTCCGCGCTTACTTCTTCCACCGCCTGCGGCAGGATGATCCATTCCGCCTGCTCCATTACCCGCCGCTGAAGCACCTCCGGGGTATCCCCCGGCTGAATCCCGACGGCCTTCTGGGCGATAATCTCGCCGCCATCCGGAATTTCATTGACATAATGCACCGTGGCGCCGGTCACCTTCACGCCCCGAGCCAGGGCCGCCTCGTGCACCTTCAGGCCATAGAAGCCGGCCCCGCAGAAGCTGGGGATCAGGCTGGGATGCACATTCAGAATCCGCCGGGGATACCGACCGGTGAAGTTTTCTGAAAGAATGCTCAGAAAGCCCGCCAGCACGATGATATCCGTCCGGTTCTCCTCCAGGGCATCCATCAGCTTTTTCTCAAAAGCCTCATGGCTTCCACTGGCTTTCCGGTTAATCTCCATCCCCGGAACGCCCGCCTTCCGTGCCCTTTCCAGCGCAAATGCACCGGGGCGGTCGCTGATGACCAGCGTCACCTGACCGCTGGATATTTCTCCCCTGGATTCCGCATCCAGAATGGCCTGCAGATTCGTTCCTCCGCCGGAAACCAGAACCGCGATTCTTGCTTTTTGCATTCAGACCCCCTGCTCTATCACAATCTTTTCAGTATTTTCGATCATCTCTCCGATCGGATATGCATCGACGCCATGATCCCGAAGAACGCGGATCGCTTTGTCCGCTTCCTCCGCATGGACCACGACGCTCATGCCCACGCCCATATTATAGGTGTTAAACATATCGCGCTCACTGATGCCGCCCTTTTCCGCGATCAGATCAAAGATCGGCAGCACCCTGACGCGGTTCCGCTCAATCCGGGCACACAGGCCGTCCGGAATGCTGCGCGGAATATTCTCATAGAAGCCTCCGCCGGTGATATGGCTGACTCCGCATACTTCAACCTCCTTCAGAAGCGCAAGCACCGGCTTCACATAAATCCGGGTCGGCTCCAGCAGCGCTTCGCCCAGGCTCTTTCCGCCGAGCTTTTCCACCGGCGAAGAGAGATCCGCATGCTCCACATCAAACACCTTGCGCACGAGGCTGAAGCCATTGGAATGCACACCGCTGGAGGGCAGGGCAATGACCACGTCTCCCGGACGCATCCTGCGGTTATCAATGATCTTTGCCTTATCCACGATCCCGGTGCAGTATCCGGCCAGATCATATTCATCCTCCGGCATCATCCCCGGATGTTCAGCGGTTTCCCCGCCGATCAGCGCACATCCGGCCTGCACACAGCCTTCGCAAACACCCTTCACGATCTGCTCAATCACTTCCGGCACATTTTTGCCGCAGGCGATGTAATCCAGGAAGAACAGCGGCCTGGCTCCGCCGCAGATGATGTCATTGACGCACATGGCCACACAGTCAATCCCGACCGTATCATGCCGATTCATCAGGAAGGCGATCTTCAGCTTGGTGCCTACACCGTCCGTACCGGAAACGAGCACGGGATGCTCCATTCCCGAGAGATCCGGCTCAAAAAGGCCGCCAAAGCCGCCGACTTCCGTATCCGCGCCGGGCGTTTTCGTCCGGCTGATATGCTTTTTCATCAGTTCCACCGCCTTGTATCCGGCGGTAATATCCACGCCTGCCGCGGCGTAAGCTTCGGATCTGGAATTCGTATTCATGATTTACTCCTTTGCATTCCAGCAATATGTACACAGTTCTTCCGGATCAAGACCGATGGCCTTGATCACGCCTTCAAGGCTCTGGAACTCCAGAGAGGCAAAGTTGAACTTCTCGCAGATATTCCGGCGCAGGCTCTTTCCCCGCTCCGTTGTTCCGTCCGCATATTCATCGATATGCTTCAGGCCTTCATCCCCTTCCAGTTCCACAATCACCCGACGGGCGATCAGCTCCATATCGCTGTTGGAACGGGAGAAGTTCAGGAACTTGCAGGCATACATGATCGGAGGGCAGGCGCTGCGCATATGTACGGATTTCGCGCCGCTTTCATACAGGAACTCAACCGTTTCCCTGAGCTGGGTTCCCCGCACGATCGAATCATCCACGAAAAGCAGATTCTTATCCCGGATCAGCGCATTGACGGGGATCTGCTTCATCTTGGCTATTTTATCCCGATCCTGCTGGCTGGCCGGCATGAAGGAGCGGCTCCAGGTCGGCGTATACTTGATAAACGCCCGGGCAAAGGGCCTGCCGCTGCGATTCGCATAGCCGATGGCATGGGGTGTTCCGGAATCCGGCACGCCGCCGACATAGTCAATCGGATCATCCCGGCCCGCCGCCTGATCATTCTCCGCCAGGATTGCGCCATTGCGGTAGCGCATCTCCTCCACGTTGACCCCTTCATAGGTTGAGGTCGGATAACCGTAATAGCTCCAGAGGAAGGAGCAGATCTTCTTTTCCTTCCGGGGCGGAACCAGCTGGGTCATTTTATCCGCAGTCAGCTCAACCACCTCGCCCGGCCCCAGCTCCCGGACATCCTCGAACCCCAGCTTATGATAAGCAAAGGATTCGAAGGCGGCGGCATACCCGTCCTCCTTTTTGCCGATCGCCACCGGAAGACGGCCCTTCAGATCGCGCGCGGCAATCATGGACCCTTCCTGGGTCAGGATCAGAATCGACGCGGTTCCCTCGATCGACTTCTGCGCAAAGGCGATGCCTTCCGCAAAATTGCTCTTCTGATTGATCAGTGCGCTGAGAAGCTCCGTCTGATTGATCCGGCCGCCGGTCATGGAATCAAAATGACCGCCGCTGAAGCTGAGATACTGATCGATCAGCGCATCGGCATTATTGATCACCCCGGTCATGCAGATCGCATAGGTCCCGAGGTTGGACCGGATCAGCAGCGGCTGCGGATCGGAATCCGAAATGCAGCCAATCGCGGAGGTGCCGCGCATTTCCTCGAAGATGTGCTCAAACTTTGTCCGGAACGGCGCATTGCAGATATTATGAATCTTCCGCTGCAGTCCGATTTCCGGATCCCAGGCCGCCATGCCGGCGCGCCGGGTTCCCAGGTGACTGTGATAATCCACTCCGAAGAAAACATCCAGCATGCAGTCCTGCTTCGAAGCGATTCCAAAAAATCCGCCCATCAGTTCAAAATCCTTTCCATAATCCCGGCATCCTTGGCCAGGACGGCTTCAGCATCCTTCTCCCGCTTGCTGTCCAGCTTCGCTGCCAGCGCCGCGTCCTCCACGGCCAGAATCTGCGCCGCGAGGAGCGCCGCATTCGCTCCGCCGTTCACCGCCACCGTGGCCACCGGAATCCCGGTTGGCATCTGCACAGTGCTCAGAAGCGCGTCCATCCCGTCCATCACGGAACCCTGGCACGGGATCCCGATGACGGGCAGCGTTGTATTCGCCGCAATGGCTCCGGCCAGATGCGCCGCCATCCCGGCAGCGGCAATCAGCACGCCGAATCCGTTTTTCCGGGCATGAAGCGCAAAATCCCGCGCCTGCACGGGTGTGCGATGCGCGGAATATACATGAACTTCATATTCAATTCCCAGAGAACTCAGCATGTCCGTCGCCTTTTTGATCACGGGCAGGTCACTGTCGCTCCCCATGACAATACCGACTTTCTTCATACTCATCCATCCTCCGTTGACTCTCGTCATGCCGACGACCCGAACGGGCCGATACCATCCTATTCGAAAACACGAACATTGTCAACAAAAACATATGCTGTTTTTGATATTTTTACTCAAAAACCCGAACATTCTTTTGGGAATGTTCGGGTTTTTGGCAAATCTGGTCTGTTTTTTTCCTGAAATCAAAGATCCGCCGCGCGCGTTTCACACCAGACACAGCGATATTCCTTACTTGCCCGGTCCGAGAGCCGGAAGATCTGGTCCAGTTCCTGCTCGCAGGAAGAAATGCAGCGCGGGTTTTTACAGCGGAGCACATTGACCAGGGTTTCCGGCATTCCGATCTGTTTCTTTTCCTGAAGCCTGCCTTCCCGGATTATATTGACGGTTGCGCCGGGATCCACATAGCCGATGACATCCAGATCGACCGGAATATCCGCATCAATCTTGATAATATCCTTCCGGCCCCGCTTGGCGGAGACCGCATTGATAATCATGGCCACCGGCACATCCAGTGAATCCAGCCCCAGCAGGTGATACAGCTTCATGGCACTTCCGGCGGAAATATGGTCTATCACGATTCCATCCCGAATCGAATCCACGTTCATCAGCAGTCCTCCTTCCGCTTCAGGCCCAGCAGCATCAGCATCAGGGCCATGCGCATATACTTTCCGTTCAGCACCTGCTTAAAATAGCAGGCGCGGGGATCCTCGTCCACGGCGACGCTGATTTCATTGACCCGGGGCAGCGGATGCATCACGCTGAGATCTTCCCGGGCATGCTTCAGTTTCTCCGGCGTCAGAATATAGCTGTCCCGCAGGCGCAGATAATCTTCTTCATTGAAGAACCGCTCCCGCTGCACGCGGGTCATGTACAGAATATCCAGGGAGCCGATGACCTCCATCAGATCCGTCGTCTGCTCATAGGCGACATTCCGGCTCTTGAGCGCTTCATTCTTGACATAGCTGGGCAGCTTCAGCTCCTCCGGACTGACCAGTACAAACTTCAGTCCGTCATACCGGCTCATGGCATTGATCAGCGAATGAACCGTTCTGCCGAACTTGAGATCCCCGCACAGGCCAATCGTCAGATTGTTCAGACGGCCCTTTTCCCGCCGGATCGTAAGCAGATCCGCCAGGGTCTGAGTCGGGTGGCAGTGACCGCCATCGCCGGCATTGATCACCGGGACGGATGCGTTCCTCGCCGCTACGGCCGCCGCGCCCTCCTTCGGATGGCGCATTGCGATGATATCGGCATAGCAGGAGACGGTTTTCACGGTATCCGCCACGCTCTCTCCCTTGGCGGCGGAGCTGCTGAGCGCGTCCGTCACGCTGATGACATTACCTCCCAGTTCATACATGGCAGCCTCAAAGCTCAGGCGCGTGCGGGTGCTGGGCTCAAAGAACAGGGTGGCCAGTTTTTTCCGATGGCAGGCGTCCGCATAGGCATCGGGATGAGAGATGATATCTTCCGCAGTATCCATCAGGGAATTGATTTCATCCGGAGAGAGATCCGGAACATCGATAATGCTTCGCTGATTCACTTTTCTGTTTTCCTTTCCTGGTTTCAGAGCTCCGCCCAGCTGGCATCGGACGGATTGTCGCGGAAGCGGATCAGGCGGGAGATATCCTCCGGACGGATATAGCCTTCCTTCGCGGCCTCCTCAGCGATCACGTCGAAATTGGTCAGGGAAACATTCTTCACGTTCGCAGCCGCGAGACGCTCGATTCCCTTTTTCATGCCATAGGTAAAGATACTGGCGACGCCCAGCACCTCCGCTCCGGCCTGACGCAGAACATCCACAACCTCAAGGACGCTGCCGCCGGTGGAGATCAGATCCTCCACCACAACAACCTTCTGGCCCGCCTCCAGCCTGCCCTCAATCTGATTCTGACGGCCATGATCCTTGGCGCCGGAACGCACGTACCCCATCGGCAGCTGCATCAGGTGCGCCGTGATCGCCGCATGGGCAATGCCCGCGGTCGACGTACCCATGAGCACCTCCACCGTCGGATATTCCTCCGAGATCACCTTCGCGAGAGCGTTTTCCACATCCAGCCGGACTTCCGGCGCAGTCAGCGTAAGCCGGTTATCGCAATAGACAGGGCTTTTGATTCCGCTGGCCCAGGTAAACGGTTCCTCCGGGCGGAAAAACACCGCCTGAATCTTCAGAAGATCCTTCGCAATGAGAACGTTGATTTCCTGCCGTGTCATTCGTTATCCTCTCCTTCCACAAACTCCCGGATGCAGCGTTCATAAGCCGCAACCGGATCCGCAGCCGCCGTGATCGGCCGTCCGACCACAATCAAGTCACTGCCTGCCCGCCGGGCCTGCGCAGGCGTCATGACGCGCTTCTGATCACCGACATCTCCATCCGCAAAGCGGACGCCGGGGGTAACCGTAATAAAATCCTCTCCGCAGCACTGATGCACCTTTTCCGCCTCCAGCGGAGAACAGACCACGCCATCCAGCCCGGCATCCCGGGCATTCCGGGCATAATGCATAACCACTTCATCCATCGGGCGATGGATCCAGAGATCGTTTTCCATGGATTCCTGATCGGTGCTGGTCAGCTGGGTCACTGCGATCAGCAGCGGGCGCGTGCCGTCCGGACGGGTCAGGCCTTCCAGCGCCGCTTCCATCATCCGCTTCGTACCGGCGGCATGCAGATTGCAGATATCCACATCCAGCGCGCTGAGCACGGCCATCGCCTTCTTCACCGTGTTCGGGATATCATGAAGCTTCAGATCCAGAAAAATCCTGTGCCCCCGACGCTTGATTTCCCGGACGATGGAAGGGCCTTCCGCATAAAAAAGCTCCATCCCGATCTTGACGAAGGGTTTCCGACCGGTGAACTGATCCAGAAATGAAAAGGTTTTTTCCGCGCTGGCAAAATCGCAGGCGACGATTACATCTTTTTGCATGGTAGGTTCCTTTCTTTATTATGAATGTTTCAGCTCTTCGAGGCTTTTGATCCCATAGCGATCCATCGCATCGGGAAGGGCGGCGATGATATCCCGGCAGGCCATGGGATTGACCAGATTGGCAGCGCCGACCTCCACTGCCACCGCACCGGCCATCATCATCTCCAGCACATCCTCCGCAGAGGAAACGCCGCCCATTCCCACCACCGGCACCTTAACCGCCCTGGCCACCTGGTACACCATGCGCAGCGCCACGGGGAAAACCGCCGGACCGCTGAGCCCGCCCATGACATTGGCGATGACCGGGCGGCGGGTCCGCAGATCGATGCGCATTCCCTGCAGCGTATTGATCAGCGAAAGGCCATCCGCTCCGGCATCCTCGCAGGCGCGGGCGATGGCGGTGATGTCGGTCACATTGGGCGAAAGCTTCATGATGACCGGTTTATGGGTCACCCGTTTCACGGCGCGGGTCACCTCCGCGGCCGCCTTCGGATCCGTGCCGAAGGACATGCCCCCGCCATGAACATTGGGACAGGAGATGTTCACCTCGAGCCAGCCCACCTGCGGCTCGCCGTCGAGCCGGGCGCAGGTTTCCGCATATTCCTCGAGGCTGAAGCCGCTGACGTTCGCCATGACCGGCTTATGGAACACTTCCCTGAGGCGGGGCAGCTCCTCCCCGATCACCTTTTCCACTCCCGGATTCTGCAATCCGACCGCATTGATCATCCCGGCCGGGCATTCCGCAATGCGCGGCGTCGGGTTTCCGAAGCGGGGGTCGCGAGTCGTTCCCTTGAAGGAAAAGGTGCCCAGACAATTGATATCGTACCACTGCGCAAACTCATAGCCAAAGCCGAAGGTCCCGCTGGCCGGGATCACGGGATTATCCAGCGCGATCCCGCAGAGCACGGTTGTCATTTTTCCCACAGGATCTCCTCCTTATCCAGCACCGGGCCTTCCCGGCAGATCCGTTTATACCCCGTAACCGTTCGGCAGCTGCACCCCATGCACGCGCCAAAGCCGCAGCCCATCCGCTCCTCAAAGGAGAACTGGCCTGCGGTTCGGGTTGCCCGATACACCGCGCGAAGCATCGGCTCCGGACCGCAGGTATAAAAATAGCTGTATTCCTCCGGCAGCGCATCCGTGACAAAGCCCTTCACGCCCGCGCTGCCGTCCGCCGTCGTGACCGTGACTTCACAGCCAAGGCTGCGGAATTCCTCCGTGCCGAACACCTCAGCAGCCGTGTTGAACCCCAGCACCGCCCGGACAGAACAGCCCCGGGCAATCAGCTCCTTCGCGAGCTGGTACAGCGGGGGCACGCCTACTCCGCCCCCGAGCAGCAGCGGGGTCATTCCCGCCTTTGACAGATCATAACCGTTTCCCAGGCCCAGGAGTACGTCCAGGGAGGCACCCGGTTTCAGGGCTGCCATCCGGCGCGTTCCCTGCCCCACGAGCTTATACAGAATCGTCAGCTGACCCTGGTCCGAATCAAAAACCGAGATCGGGCGGCGCAGAAACATTCCCTCCAGCCGGATATTGACAAACTGACCGGGGCGGTGCTTCATGATTTCTTCGCCGGCAAGGGTCATCCTGTATACACTCGCCGTTACCGGAACATTCTCCGTGACTGTAACAATAGTCTGTTTCATTCATTTATTCCCTTATGCATCGATTGTCGAAATCGTCAGCGTTGTTTCTTCCAGCACGTCGAGCAGAACCCTGACCGTATCCAGGCTGGTAAAGATCGTCGCATTGTTCTCTGTCGCGCAGCGACGGATCTGCAGCCCATCGCTGACGGAATCCGCCGCGCCGATATCCCGGGTATTGATAATATACGCGACATGGCCCTGGCGAATGCTCTCCGGAATCTCATTGCTGCCTTCGCTGATCTTCTTCAGCGCATGCGTCCGGATTCCGTGATCCTTCAGGAAGCGCGCCGTACCCGTTGTCGCCTCAATATTGAAGCCCAGGTTATAGAACCTTCTGATCAGCGGAAGTGCTTCCTCCTTATCCCGATCGGCAATGGTGACAAGGACGGTGCCATAATTCTGCAGCTTCGTTCCGCCTGCCTGCAGCGCCTTATAAAGCGCGCGGTTCAGCTTGTCATCATACCCGATCGCCTCACCGGTCGACTTCATCTCCGGGCTGAGATATGCGTCGAGGCCTTTGATCTTATTGAAGCTGAAAACGGGTACCTTCACATAATGCCGCTTCTTCTCCGCCGGATAAAGGTCAAAGATTCCCTGTTCCTTCAGGCTCTTGCCCAGGATGACTTCCGTGGCGATATCCGCAAGGGAATAACCGGTCGCCTTGGACAGGAAAGGCACCGTACGGCTGGAACGGGGATTGACCTCAATGATATAGACATCCTCCTTTTCATCGACGATGAACTGGATGTTGTACAGGCCGACGATTCCGATGCCCAGGCCCAGCTTTTTGGCATACTGGAGGATGATCCCCTTGACCCTGTCCGAGATGGAGAAGGTCGGATAGACGGAGATGGAGTCACCGGAATGGATGCCGGTCCGCTCAACGAGTTCCATGATGCCCGGGACGAAAACATCCCGTCCGTCACAGATCGCATCCACCTCCACCTCCTTGCCCCGGATATACTTATCCACAAGGACGGGCTTGTCCGCATCGATCTCGACGGCGGTTTTCAGATAATGCCGCAGCTGTTCCTCGTTGGCCACAATCTGCATCGCACGGCCGCCGAGCACGAAGCTGGGACGCACCAGTACGGGATAACCGATCTCCCGGGCCGCCCGGACGCCATCCTCAATATGCGTGACGGCCTGCCCCTTCGGCTGCGGGATATTCAGATTCAGCAGGATTTTTTCAAAGCTGTCCCGGTTTTCCGCCCGCTCGATCGCCGCACAATCCGTTCCGATAATCTTCACGCCCCGATCCATCAGCGGCTGGGCCAGGTTAATCGCCGTCTGACCGCCCAGAGAAGCAATCACGCCCTCCGGCTTTTCAAAATCAATGATCGCCATGACATCTTCCGGCGTCAGGGGCTCAAAGTACAGCTTATCCGCGGTGGTATAATCCGTGGACACCGTTTCCGGATTATTGTTGATAATGATCGCCTCATAGCCGGCGCGCCGGATCGTCTGGACCGCATGAACCGTAGAGTAGTCAAACTCCACGCCCTGACCGATCCGGATCGGCCCGGCCCCGAGGACAACGATCTTCTTTTTATCCGTCAGGACCGAATCATTCCTCCCGGAATAGCTGGAATACAGATAGGCAATATATTTACCGGTATGCAGCGTATCCACCATGCGGAAAACCGGCGTGATCCCCTGACTGCGCCGGAGCGCATAGACTTCCGTTTCCTTCATGGACCAGAGTTTCGAAATTGTCTCGTCGCCAAAGCCCATCTTTTTCGCCTGGCGGAGCAGCTCAACATCACCGGGAGCAGCGGAGAGCTTTTTCTCCATATCGGTGATCTTTTTCAGACTTTCGAGGAAAAGGGAGGTGATCATGGTCCTGCGGTGCACCAGATCAATATCCACGCCGCGCCGGATCAGCTCCGTGACCGCATAGAGCGTGTCCGCACGGAACTCCTCGACATAGGCCAGCAGTTCATCCGTGGAAAGAGAGTCAAATTTCGCAAGATGCAGATGGCATGTACCGGTTTCCAGGGAACGGACGCTCTTGAGCATGCATTCCTCCAGCGTGCTGCCGATCCCCATGACCTCGCCCGTTGCCTTCATCTGCGTTCCCAGCTGATTGCTGGCTTCCGTAAATTTATCAAAGGGGAAACGGGGGAACTTGGCCACGATATAATCCAGGCTCGGCTCCATGGCTGCATTTCCGCCCGCCACGGGGATCTCATCCAGCGCCATGCCCAGCGCTATTTTCGCCGTGACCCGGGCAATCGGATAGCCGCTGGCCTTGCTCGCCAGCGCGGAGGAGCGGCTGACCCGCGGATTGACCTCAATCAGGAAGTATTCGCTGCTTTCCGGATTCAGCGCGAACTGAACATTGCAGCCTCCCTCGATTTTCAGCTCGCGGATGATTTTGATCGCGCTGTCGTTCAGCATTTTCAGATCATGATCGCTGAGGCTCAGGATCGGAGCCACGACCACACTGTCACCGGTATGCACGCCGACGGGATCCACGTTTTCCATTCCGCAGATGGTAATCGCCCGGTCATTGCTGTCCCGCATGACCTCAAACTCGATCTCCTTATACCCGCGGACGCTCTTTTCCACCAGGACCTGATGCACCGGGCTGAGGCGGAAAGCGTTCGTACCGATTTCAATCAGCTCTTCCTCATCGTTGGCAAAGCCTCCGCCGGTTCCGCCCAGCGTAAACGCCGGCCGCAGCACCACCGGATAGCCGATATCCAGCGCGGCCTTTTTCGCTTCTTCCAGGCTGTAGGTAATCTCGCTGGGGATGACCGGTTCGCCGATGCTCTGGCACATCTCCTTGAACAGTTCGCGGTCCTCCGCCCGCTCAATGCTGCGGGAGGAAGTGCCGAGCAGCTCCGTTCCGCACTCCTTCAGCACGCCCTTGCGCTCCAGCTGCATGGCCAGGTTCAGCCCCGTCTGGCCACCGATTCCGGGGACAATCGCATCCGGCCGCTCATAGCGAAGAATTTTGGCGATATATTCGAGCGTCAGCGGCTCCATATAAACCTTGTCCGCAATCGAAGTATCGGTCATGATCGTTGCCGGATTCGAGTTGCAGAGGACCACCTCATACCCTTCCTCCTTCAGGGCCAGACACGCCTGCGTACCGGCATAGTCAAACTCCGCCGCCTGGCCGATTACGATCGGGCCGCTGCCGATAATCAGCACCTTCCTGATATCCGTCCGCTTCGCCATAAACCATCAGACCTCCTCTTCAAAAACTGTTTTTCCGTTATGCACCGTTCGAATACACCGGCCGAATACCTTCCGGCCTGCAAATGGCGTCGCCTTTCCCATCGAAAGGAACTCCGCCGGATCGATTTCATACTCCCTGGACAGATCCCACTCCGTGATATCCCCATCCTGGAGGGGAATGCCAAAGCGCTCCCTGGGGCGAATGGCCATCCTGTCGATCAGCTTTTCCAGGGACAGGATGCCTGTTTTGACCAGGCCCGTATACAGCACCGGGAACGCACACTCCAGTCCAACCACTCCAAATGCGCTGCCGGCAAGCCCCCGGCTCTTTTCCTCCGCGCTGTGGGGCGCATGGTCCGTTGCGATCATATCAATCGTTCCGTCCAGCAGGCCTTCCAGCAATGCTTCCCGGTCCTCCCGGGAGCGGATCGGCGGATTCATCCGGAAGCGCCCATCCTCCTGAAGATCCCCTTCATCCATCAGCAGATAGTGCGGACCGGTTTCGCAGGTCACGTCCACCCCTTCGCGCTTTGCCTGGCGGATGAGATCAACGCTTTCCCGGCAGCTGATATGGCAGACATGATAGGCGCAGCCTGTTTCCTTCGCCAGACGGAGATCGCGCCGGATCGGCCCCCATTCGCTTTCGGAACAGATTCCCCGATGACCGTGCTCCCGCGCATACGCACCGTCATGAATATATCCGCCATGAAGAAGGGATTCATCTTCGCAATGCGCCGCAATGATTTTTCCAAGCTTTCGGCACCTCTCCATGAGTGAGCGCATCATGCTTTCGCTCTGAACCCCTTTTCCGTCATCGCTGAAGGCAATCACTTCCGGGGCTATTCCTTCCAGATCCGCCGGCTGCTGTCCCTTTTCGCCAACCGTCAGCGCCCCGTAGGGAAAAACATCGACGAGGCCGCCGGCTTTCTGAATCAGGCGGGTTTCCTCTTTCAGATGCTCCGTACTGTCCGGCACGGGATTCAGATTCGGCATGGCACAGACAGCGGTATACCCGCCGCGGGCCGCCGCGCGACTTCCGGAAACAATCGTTTCCTTATAAGAAAAACCCGGCTCCCTGAAGTGCACATGCACATCACAGAAGCCGGGAAAAACAAACACCCCATCCGATTTCCTGAGAAAAAGCGCCTGTCCCATCGCCCGGAGCGGAGAAATTCCCTTCATTTCCGTCATTTACGCGTTCCTCTTCAACTCAGAAAAATAAACCCTGCCAGCTTTATGGCAGGGTTTATGGACTGCAGAATCATGCAGGCCTTCCACAATCAGGCCGCACACCGTCCCCGCCTTGGCGACATCTCTGTATCGCCTTAAAGCCCGGTTCCGGAAAAATAAAATATCATAAGCAACGGGTCTTGTCAAGATTTTTCATTGACCGGATTCCGATTGATCCGGTATTTCTTCCTCCGTCACACGCTCCGCAGGATCCTGCACTTCCGGCTTCAGTTCTTCTTCCGGAGGCAGAGTTGACCATTCTCCGGAGGCGATATCGTTCTCCGGACGCCTGCGCACACGATCCATCGCATTTCCCAGACCGAGGGAAACCACCTGCGCCATCAGGCGGTTGAACACTCTGCGTTCCTCCGGATCCAGTTCCCTGCGTCCGCCAACCATCTTCAGAAGGCTGCGGACCTTTGCCCCGGTGATCTCGCTCATCTTTGTTGCTTTGGTGGCATCCGCCAGGTCAAACATCGTCTCGACAAAGAGCGCCCGCTGTTCCGGCCGGCTGTTTTCAAGCCATTCATGCAACGTTTCGGAAATAACCTGCGCCGTTCTGTCGATGGACTCCATTTCCTCAAACTTCGGCCCGTAAACCTGCCAGGTCATCGGATCATGCTGATAGAGCCCGCTCGCCGTTGAACGAACCACCGTGTACGGTTTGCTATACTCCATGAGCAAACCGATGATGCTGGTCTGGGGAAGAAACGAATGAATTTTTTCGCGGATTCTTCCGTACCCCTCGCTCAGCGCCACTTCCCGATTCATTCCCGGTCCATCATAATTCCAGATGCTTTCAATCCGATCCTGAACAGCCGGGGACGCACATGCCGCCGCATAAACCGCCAGGTTTCCACCCTTGCTGTGGCCGATCAGGCGCAGCGGCCGGTCGGACAGCTCCGCAGCCCGCTGCAGATAGTATCCCGCCGCCTCCTGGCCGGGCACCCGTGTCTGGTATGACATATTAAAGTCTTCCCGCCAGCCGATCAGCGTGTTATCCGTTCCGCGATAGGCAATACAGGTTGTTCCATCCGGCAAATCCAGACACATGGCAGAAAACTGCATACTGATTTCCTTATCCGTCATGGAAATAAAATGATGCATCCGGCATTCTCCGAAACGATTGCTGTCCGCCATCCCGAAGAAGGCGTCCCGCCGGAGCGGGAAGCTGGCATCCGGCGAGGTTTGCAGCACATCCGCCCGCCTGGCTTCCTGAAGCGTCCACCCCCTGGGATCCTGGAGGCCATGGAAATTCAGGTAGCTTAGCGTGGCAACAAGAATCCCGTCCACCGCATTCCAGGGAGTCACATCAAACGGAAATTCCCCCCGCCATACCAGATAATCAATCATGTTCGCCATTTCACTATGCCATGCCTTCCGTTGAATTCTTCATTTCTTCCCATTCCTCCCGGGTAATCAGGCATTTCCGGGGCTTGCTGCCATCCTTGGCGGCAACAATTCCCCGCTCTTCCATCTCGTCCGTCAGACGGCCGGCACGGGCATAGCCGATCTTCAGCCGACGCTGAAGCGTACTGGTGGAAATCTGTCCATCCTGAATGGCGAACTCCACCGCCTGCTCAAACAGATTGCCATCTCCTCCGCCCATGTCTCCGGACCCGCCGATCAGATCCGCTCCGGCGGATTCGCCAGCGTTGCCGCCGGCAATCTCTTCCAGCTTCTCCAGAATATCCGGATCATAGGTGCTGGGATTTGCCTCCCGGACATGGGTCACCACGCGGTTCACTTCGTCATCGCTGAGGAAGCAGCCCTGCACCCGGGTCGGCGAGAATGCGCCCGTCGGCAGATAAAGCATATCGCCCCAGCCCAGCAGCTGTTCCGATCCGTTCCGGTCCAGAATTGTCCGGCTGTCCACATAGCTGGCTGTTTTAAAGGCAATCCGGCTGGGAATATTTGCCTTGATCAGACCTGTAATGACATCCACGGAGGGGCGCTGCGTCGCCACGATCAAATGAATGCCCGCCGCTCTGGCCAGCTGAGTCAGGCGGCAGATATATTCTTCCACATCCTTTTTACAGACCATCATCAGATCCGCCAGCTCATCGATAATGATGACGATCCGGCTCATCGGCTTTTCCGTTGGCTTCAGGGATGCGTTATATCCGTCAAGATTGCGCACCTTTCTTTCCGCAAACTTATCATACCTTTCCATCATCTCCGCCACGGCCCACGCCAGCGCTGCCGCCGCCTTATGCGGATCATTCACCACCGGAATCAGCAGATGCGGAATACCGTTGTAACACTGCAGTTCAACCACTTTCGGGTCCACCAGGATCAGCTTGACCTCATCGGGGCTGGCCCTGTACAGCAGGCTGTTGATGATTGCATTGATGCATACGGATTTACCGCTGCCGGTCTGGCCGGCAATCAGCATATGCGGCATTTTCGCCAGGTCACAGACGATCGGAGTTCCCGTCAGATCCTTTCCCAGGGCAACGGTCAGCAGAGACTTGGAGTTCTGCATCTTTTCGCTTGCCAGCACTTCCCGCAGCGTGACGGTGGCAACCTTGCGGTTCGGCACTTCCACGCCGACGAGACTCTTTCCCGGAATCGGCGCCTCAATCCGGATGGAGGTCGCTTCCATCCCATAGGCAATATCCTTTTCCAGTTCCGATACCTTATTGACTTTCGTCCCTGAAGCCAGTTCCATCTCAAACCGCGAAATTGCCGGGCCGTGCGTCACATTCACTACACGGGCCTGCACCTTGAAGCTTGCCAGCGTTTCCTCCAGCTTGCGGGATCGCATGGCATCCTCGGCGCCGGTATCCTCCGTGACAGGCTTCGGCAGCGCAAGATCCGTAATCGGCGGGTAATGATACGGAACCGGAATCCACTCTTCCTCACGACTGGCGTTGGGCTCTTTGGTGCTCGGCGGAAGATGCACTTCCGGAACGAAGGTCTCTTCCCCGATGGTCTGCTGCACCTTGGGGACGGCAACCGGTCTGGCTTCCGGCAGGGATGCCTGGGCTTCCGCCCGGGGAGGTGCCGTTCTGCCGGACTGCTGAGGTTCCTTCCGGGGACGGATCAGAAGCTCCTCCTCTTCCGGATTGTCCGGACGTTTCGTCTGATTCTCCGGGCGGCGATAATTATTCCTGATTTCTTCACTGGAACGCTTGGACAGCCGGGAACCCTGCTGGCTTACGGACCCTCCGGCAGGTTCTTCCTCCGATTCTTCACCGGTAATATTCCAGCGCGTTCCGGGCGCGGTGATCGGCCTGTCGGTTGCTGTTCTCCGGACCGTTCCGGACACGGAGGCAGCCTCCTCCTTCTGCTGTTTCAGGGCTTCCGTCACCTGTTCACCGGGATTCTCGACCAGCCCGTCGTACTCCTCTTCCTTTTTCCTGAAGATGTTGCTGACCCGATTTCTGGCTGGCTTTTGTCCTTTTTCTTCCGGAATCTTAAAAATCCGGCTCTGGTGGCCCGCCGGAACCGGCTGCGCTGCGGTCATCTGCTCCTGCCACTGGGCTACTCCGGAACTGTTTCCGACCACAGGCCATCCGTTCTGCTGTACTGCGGGAGGAGTGTTGGGTGCGGGCTGCACTTTCGAATACTGCGGCTGCATCGCCTGCTGATTCATCATCTGCTGCCATGCCGCCTGCTGTTCCATCTGTTGCTGTTGCCATGCCAGCTGCTGTTCATCCGCCTGCATCCGCTCACGCTGACGCTTTGCATCCCACTGTTCTTTCTGGCCGGTCAACAGCGCACGGATCCTTCCCGGCGTCATATTCACCATCATCAGAAAGCAGAAAACCGTACCCAGCAAAAACACCAGAATCGCCAGGACCGGAGAGAAGCTCCAGAGCGGCCAGCCAAGCACAACTCCCAGAGCACCGCCGCCTGTTCCCGTCAGCGAGCAGTTGCGATATGCCTGACCGATCACCGCATTCCATCCGTTTCCCAAAGTCGCCATGGCATTGCCGCTGATCAGCATAATAAATGTGCACAGCCCCCAGAAGCCTAGACACGCAAAAACCCACGGCTTTACGGACGCCTGCTTCTGAGTGGACCAGATCACAAGGCCGCCTGCCCAAAGCAGCAGGACGGGCAGAAGATAGCCCATGCTCCCGCAAAGCCCGAAGCAGATGGTTCTGAGGCCGTCAAACACGGTGCCCGTCATCCGCAGGTCAACTGCGATAAATATCATTACGCCCAGCGCGATCAGCACCAGTCCGGCCATAAACCGAAGTGCCATCGTATCCGCTGAATAGGTCGGCGCCTGTTTTCGTTTGTTGCCCTTCTGAGCCATTTCTTCCTCCGCTTTTTTATTCCATCAGTATCATACTGCACAGCTTTCCGCTTTCATCACTCTGGAGCATCAGCATATGCCCGTCCCACTGATAATAATCTCTTTCCCCGGTTTCGCTTCTCCAGGCTTCCGCCTTTTCAGCGTCCACCTGCTCCGTGGTGATCGGTGCTCCCAGCACATTCCGCCACTGTTCCTGTTCTGTCTGACCGATCACCAGCCCCCAGGCGCACCCCTCGTCCATCCGAATCCCCTGAACAATACTTTCATCCCAGGTTTCACTCAGATAGTCCGTCAGCAAAAGCACCCCGCGGAAGCAGCCGCCCTCGAGATAAAACAGTCTTCCGCCTTCATATATATCCGGGTCATAAAGCATCTGATACTGATCGGTCAGTTCCTTCACCCGATCCCCGATTCTCATCGGAACATCCGGAAAAGCTCCTTCCTTTGTCATCTGTCGGATTTTTGATGCACTATCCTCCGTCAGCTCCAGCATTTCAGATACGCCTATGCGTTCCGGAATGCTGTTTTCCTGCATGTCAAGCCAATCGTTTAACCGATTCCATCCGATTTTGACTTCTCCGGCACGGTTTCTCAGCGTACTGAGTTTTTCCCTTGGATAAAGGAAAGTGATCCCGGTTTGCTCAAGCAAAAATGTTTCAGGCAGCGGTACCAGTTCCGCATTCAGCAGATGCGGGCTCAATTCCGGAGCAACATCATATTCCAGATATTCCTCCGTTGCCTGACGCGCTTTCTCTTCGGTCAGCAGATCTTCCAGTGCAATCTCATGACCGGTCATCATATCGATATTGCATCCGTACTGCTCATTCTGATCGAAGACGCCATCCTGTTGCCGGATAATGTTTATCTTCGCGCTGAAAACGCCGTTTCCGAGCAGCCCTCCGGTCCATTCCATCTTCCAGGATCTTCCTTCCCGCTGAGACAGAACCATCTGATCGATCGCTTCCGAAACTTTCAGGTCAGCCTGTATTCTTTCATTGATCTCATCCTGCAGTTTCTCATCCGTCATTCCCTGAATGACAGGATAACTGATCTGTCCATAGGGAAGCGAAACGTTTCTGCTTTCGACCGTTATTCCTTCCCCGGCGGATGTGTTCCCCAGCATCATCAGCATACACGCCGAAGCAAGAAGCTTTCGCACTTTCCGACGAAATCCCATTCCGATCCCTCCATAACGATTTATTTTACATCGAATTCTTCTTTGGAGCAAGCTGAGGCCTTTGTTTGACAGGCATTTTCGCCCCCGGTATAATAACGAAGCGGAAACCCTTTCAGTTTCCCGCATGCGTTTTTTTCATAACGCAGCGAAAGGATTTGAACTTATGGAGCACAAAAGAAAGTCTACCGGTCTCCTTTTGAAAATCATCGGAGGAGCCGTCTCCGTTATTCTCCTTGCTGCCGTCAGTTTTTCCCTGATTCTGGCTCAGCCGCAGTCAGACGCTGAACCGAAAGCAGAACAGCGGCTGCTTCCTGCCGCCTCTGAACCGCAGGAAATCCGCAACGAATCTGAATTTCGCAGTATTGTTGAATCCTTTCCGATTCCTGTTATGAGTTTTCTGAGCGGATCCGGGATGACCTTTGTATCGGGACGTTCCGAAAGCTTTCAGCATCAGGATGGCTATGGCAGGATCGCCACGCTCTACTGGCAGACAAGCGATGCTGTTCCGCTGATTCTACAAAGCATTTTTCCGTCCGATGCGCTCCGGCAGCTTTCCGGGAATTACCACTTTGTCCAAACAGCAGGGCCAATGCTGTTCGGTTCTTCTTCCGTGCGGATGGAAGACTCTGATACAGTACGGATTCATGCATCCAATGATTACGGGCTGTACGTTGTGATCGTCCCCAAATCCCTCAGCAACCAGATTTCTTCTCTCTGCCGCTCTCTGCAGCTGTTCTCCGTTCGGGAGCAGTCCAGCCAATGATCCTTCGCGTTCAATATTCAAATGGGCTGTGACAAAAGTGCAGCCCGTTTTTTTGACTTCCGTTCTTACACCCGTTGAATGCCGGAAACGTGAAAAATCGGATCTTTGTCCATTCTTTCATTGAATAGAAAAAGCCCCGGAGCCTTTGATTTCAAGACTCCGGGGAGCTCCCCAGGTAGGGCTCGAACCTACAACCCTTCGGTTAACAGCCGAATGCTCTGCCATTGAGCTACTGAGGAATATTGGAATCCGGCGGCGACCTACTCTCCCGGACCGTTACCAGTCAAGTACCATCGGCACTGAAGGGCTTAACTTCTGTGTTCGGTATGGGAACAGGTGGAACCCCTTCGTCATTGCCACCGGAAATGGTGAGCTTTTTCATCGCGGTGCGTGGAACGGTTGAACCGTCCACTCTGCACTCGCTACTGTTTCATCGTTCCGTCTGGAACGATCGGCCCGCTCAGTCTTCCTTTTCTTCCTCCTCACGGGCCCCCGGATGCTTTCGCACCCTGACAACTGCACAGCCTAAGATTCAGTTTCTGACCTGGTTTGTTTTCCAATTAATCTCTGGATCGATCGCGAAATCAAGCCCTCGACCTATTAGTATCATCAAGCTCCATCCGTTACCGAACTTCCACCGATGACCTATCTACCCGGTCGTCTTCCGGGGGTCTTACTTGCTTGCGCAATGGGAGTCTTATTCTTGAGGTGGGCTTCACGCTTAGATGCCTTCAGCGTTTATCCCATCCGC
>CAMOYA010000029.1 GCA_946629635.1 uncultured Clostridia bacterium | reverse complement strand
CTGATGGATAACTTTGAATGGCAGAAGGGTTATTCCATGACCTTTGGCTTGATTGTTGTTGATCGCACCACACAGGAAAGAAAACCCAAAGAAAGCCTGAAATACCTGGGCAGCTTTGCATCATAAAGCGCAGGGATCACCCTCCGCGCACCGACAGGATCCTGACCGCAGCATCCGTATGCCGCTTCAGCGACGGAGGAAAAGGAGGCTTCCGGCTTCACCCGGATGAAGCCAGTGCGATGATTGACAAAGAGAAGGCTCTGTGATAGCATATACCGTCAGCAAAAGCTGTCCATGGGCTTGCACAAGCAAGCTGTTCTGATAGAAGACTTCCGGAAATAGCCGGTATCACGCAGGTGCCGAAGGCCATCCGAAGATGGCTTCTGGCGCCTTTTCTATTCTTCTGTCAGGCGAAACAGGGGGATTGATCATATGAACATTCTCATCATCGACGGACAGGGCGGACGGCTGGGCCGGAAGCTGCTGGAAAGCATCCGGAAAGCCTGCCCCGATGCCAACATTACCGCCGTGGGAACCAACAGCATGGCCACGGAGAACATGATGAACAGCAACTGCGCCAATCAGCTGGCCACCGGTGAAAACGCCGTAATCGTTGCCTGCCGCACCGCGCAGATCATCGTGGGGCCCTTCGGCATCGCCACCGCGGATGCCTTGCTGGGCGAGATCTCTCCTGCCATGGCCAATGCCGTGGCATCCAGCGCCGCTTATCGGGTACTGATCCCCATGAACCTGTGCAACACCTATGTGGCGGGCGTCGCGAAGGGTTCCGCGGCCATTCTGGAGGACGCCATGAATCACATTCGGGAGCTGATGGAAAAGTATGCCTAAGACCAAAATGACCTCGTTGCAGATCCGCCGCCTGACCTATGCTGCGCTGTTCCTGGCCCTTGCCCTGGTGCTGCCTTTTCTCACCGGCCAGATTCCTGAGGTCGGCTCCGCGCTGTGTCCGATGCACATTCCGGCGCTGCTGTGCGGGTTCATGTGCGGCTGGCCCTGGGGTATGGCCGTGGGCTTTATTGCGCCTCTTCTTCGTTCCGTGTTGTTCGGAATGCCCGCCATGTTTCCCGGCGCTGTTGCCATGGCATTTGAGCTGGCTGTTTATGGCGGTATGGCCGGATTCCTTCGCCGGAAGCTCCCCCGCACGAATGGCACAACCTATGCCGTGCTGCTGATTTCCATGATTGCGGGGCGCCTGGTATGGGGCGCCGTGCGGGTGATCCTGGCGGGCCTGTCCGGCAGCACCTTCACCTGGGCGCTGTTCCTGGCGGGAGCCATCACCAACGCCATCCCCGGCATTATTCTGCAGCTCGTCCTGATCCCCATCCTGGTGGTGGCCATGGAACGGGCAGGTTTTTCCCTGAACGGAAAGTAAACGGAGTTCATCCCGGACGAACCGAAAACGGAAGCGGCTGCCCTGTTGCAGCCGCTTCCGTTTTCGGTTCCTGTTTTTTCCTCATCCCCGGAGGTACTTGCCGGAAAATTCCCTCATCGGCAGCGGCTTTGAATAATAATACCCCTGCAGGAAGCCGCAGCCGATTTCTTTCATGGCGTCAGCCATTTCCCGGGTTTCAATGCCTTCGGCGGTGACGCTGAATCCCATTTCCCCGAACGCCTTCACCAGGGCGGGCAGCAGGGCATCCCGGTCCCGGACATAATCCCACACGATACTCATGTCCAGCTTGATATTCGAGAAAGCGTATTTCTTGACCTGGTGAAGGTTGGAAAACCCGGATCCGTAATCATCCAGCGAAATCTGGAAACCGCTCCGCAGCAGTTCCTCAATCTGCCGCTCCTGCTTGGCGTAATTCACCATGGATTCCTCCGTGATCTCCAGGTGGATCGCGGAGGCCGGAACGCCGTATTCCCGCAGGATGCCGGAGAACAGCTCCGGCAGGTGACTGTGCATGCACTGGATCGGGGAAAGATTGACATTGATCCATCGCATCCCGGAGCCCGCCAGGTCATGGTCCCGGATAAAGGCGCATACCTTGCGCAGCACCTGTTCCCCCAGCAGGTTGATATATCCGTTCTTTTCCGCAATGGGGATAAACAGCCCGGGCGGGATCAGGCTTCCCTCATCGTCCCGGATGCGTGCCAGCGCCTCCGCCGCGATCACCTTCCCGGTGCCGCAGTCTGTAATCGGCTGCAGGAAAACCTCCACCTCGTCCCGGTCCAGTGCCTGGTCCAGAAGGCGTTTGATCTCGATATGCCGTTCGAATTCCTTCAGCATTTCC
Source organism: uncultured Clostridia bacterium (assembly GCA_946629635.1). Lineage (GTDB taxonomy): Bacteria > Bacillota > Clostridia > Christensenellales > Aristaeellaceae > Aristaeella. The sequence continues at coordinate 19,561 of CAMOYA010000029.1, read as the reverse complement.
GTCGGCATCAGGGTCTGCTCGATGTCCGCGCTGTCGCCCGCTTCATCCAGCGCATAGATCAGCATATTCACGATCCCGTCCGGCGGGGTATTGTCTCCGGACAGGCCGATTTCCACACAGGTCGCTCCCAGGAACAGCTCCGTATCCTCCGCCTGCCAGGGAGCTCTGAACCGTTCAAGGATCTTCCGGCGGATTTCCTCCCAGTCCGTTTCCTCCGATCCGGCAAGGCAGAAATTGCCGCCCCGCAGATAAAAGAGCAGCAGATCCGGAAACTGCTTCACCAGCCAGTTGATGATCAGTCTCAGTCCCTGGTCCATCTGCGCACCGCCGTACATGCTCCGCTCATCATTGTAGTTCCGGATCGCAAAGCCCAGAATCCGGCAGTTTCTCCGGTGCAGGGGATCCTCCAGCCATTCGGTGAAGGCGCGCGTGTTGAACGCCGGCCCCCGGTCGGTGATGTACAGATCCGGATTTTCAAAGGAAATGAAAATCACCAGGATGGCAAGCAGGCAGAACATGTTCATGACCAGATACTGCGGGAACAGGATCCGGACAACAGTGCCCGCCGCCAGGATCAGGTGATACGCCAGCGCGCTGTTGAATGTCCCCTTTCGGATGCGCTTCCGGTACCGGATCACCAGGAGGAATCCCCAGGCCAGGAAGATGAAAGAGCATATCGGCAGCACCGGATACAGGGGACCCGGGTGATACCCCGCCCGGTCCACAGAATAAACCGCGCCGGTCAGCGGACTGGAAATCGCGATCCCTTCGCTGATCAGGAAAACCAGGTACGCCAGACTCTTTCCTCCCGAAACGCCCGGGCGGTCCAGCTTCAGCAGGACAATCGTCAGCCGGAAGAAGGCAAAGATCCGGGCAAAAAAGGCGATGAAATAAACCAGATTCAGCGCAGAGACCAGCGGAAGGGGCAGCGTCTGATAATGATCGTCCGCCTTGGAGGCCAGGTAATCGGAGGCGACGGTGGCGATATTCGTCAGGACCACCGCCAGGAACGCCCTGTTGATCCGGGTGGGAAGCCGGGGGCGTACAAAATAGTACACCAGCAGGATCGCAAGCACCAGCATACCCGGGATCACAAACCCGGTATTCCACACAGTGCTCACCCCTTTCAGATGTTTCTGTTTTTTCCCGCCATCTCCTCGGACAGATTCTGTGGACAGTATAACCGCAAAGCAGCCTGAAAGTCAAATCCGAAGGCGCCAGCACGCGGTGCGGCCTCTGAAAAATGAGGCGCGGAGAGACTGCTCCGCGCGGAGAAAAAAGAAGATCCCGTTGAACTTTGCATCTGGCCTGTGATATGATTTCCGCATGCTCATGGACAACATTGACCGGACAGATTGCGGAGGAAACGTCCGATGAATTCGGATATTGTGACGCTGAAATACGGAAACACCAACACGTTTCTGTTGAGGGGATCTTCGGGAAGTCTTCTGATTGATACAGACTACGCCGGCACCATGCCGGGCTTTTATCGTGCCCTGAAGGCAAATAAAATCAGGCTGAGCCAGATCCGCTTCGTGATGGCGACGCACTATCATCCGGATCACTGCGGCCTGATCGGCCAGCTTCAGCAACAGGGCGTTCAGCTGCTGTTGCCGGATGTCCAGGCAGAGGCGGTTCACTTTCCGGATGCGATCTTCGCCCGGGAGAAGCGGGACTATGTTCCCGTTGATCCTGCGAAAGCGGTGATGATTGCCGTCAATGAAAGCCGGCAGTTTCTGAAAGGGCTCGGACTGGAAGGCGAAATCATCCGGACCGCCAGTCACAGCGCGGACAGTGTTGCCCTGATTCTGGATGACGGAAACTGTTTTGTGGGAGACCTGGAGCCCCCTGAATATATCGGGGGCTATGCGGACAACAGTCCGCTGGCGGAGGACTGGCAGCGGATGATGCGCATGCATCCGAAGATCATTCACCGCGCGCATGCCCCGGAAGCCGTGTATTCCGGGCCGGTCCGGGATGACCGGCAGGCCTGAGCTGCTGCATCTGCCGCACGGGCATGAATAAAGTCTTTCAGGATGGGCACCCCCGGCGAAGCTTCCCTTTTACCGGATCTTCTCCCGGGACACCCCGTGCTTTTTCAGAAATCGGATGAGAAGGTTTCCCATGATCTCACTGCCGACGATATAGCTGCCGTGATCTTCGTTTTCCACGATGATCATTTCCGCGCCGGAGATGGCTCCGGCGATTTTTTCCGTCTCTGAGCGCAGAATCAGATCATGCTCGCCGGCCGTTACCAGCACGGGAATCCGGATGGTGCGAAGCTCCTCCGTCGTGATCCGCGGTTCCGTCAGCATCAGCGTGATCAGCGGATCCGGATGCTGCTGATTAATGGACGAATACTCATCGACAAAAGACGGGATCAACCCGGCCGGGGACAGATTGGTTCCGCTGACAGCCAGTATTCCCAGCGTCCCGGGGTGCCGGATCTCAAGCAGCAGGCCGATGATGCCGCCGTCGCTGTGACCGTAGAGGGCAGGTCTGCGCAGGCCCATGGCACGGATGAACGCATATATGTCATCCGCCATGTCCGTATAATGGTATTCGGCCACCGGGTTGTTTGCGCCGTGTCCCCTGGAATCCGGCGCGTATACCTTGTATCCGGCCGCTGTAAGCTGCCCGATTTCAGTATGGAAAATGGTATGGTCTTCTCCGTTTCCGTGGATCAGAACAATCGGTATTCCTTCTCCGAAAACAGCGTAATGCAGTGTGATTCCGTTCACATCCGCTGTTTCCATCCCATGATGCTGGCTCATGTTGCACCGCCTTCAGCTGTCCGTTTCATGCAGCGGCCGGAATCAGATATTCCGGAGGCTTTCCATCACCTCGCGGAACAGTTCCCGGTCCGCAGCGGCGTTTTCTTCCCGGGTGAAAAACGGATCCGGTTCCGTGCGTTACAGCGCCGTCAGGGTTGCGATATAGACTGTTTCTTCAGGCGTCTCCAGCCCGGGGTCCGCGACGGACAGCTCCACCTTTTCATCCAGCGCGAACGCAAAATGATACATGGCTATGCCCATATCCACCTTCTGCAGATCCCATCCGTCGGCACTCACATAGCCCTTGCTTCTCTTCTCATAGAAATGAGCCTGCCGGCCGTCGACCACCACCCGCCAGGGCTGCCTGTTCACCGCCGACGGTGCCCATCGCACCATTTCCAGCGCATCCCCAAAGAGCGCATTCCCAGGAAGGGGCCTGCCGAAGCTCCGGTCGAAGAACAGCCCGGAGAAATCCATGCGGCTGTCCGCATGCACGCCCTTGCGCATCATCGTTTCCCTCAGGGACATCCTGGAGGCGGGATAGCCCAGGGGGCTCACGCAGGGCATCACTTCATCCGCCTCCAGCCGCATCGCTTTTTCGAAGGCCGGTCGGTTCATCGTGCCCGCGATCCAGGTCGTGCCCAGGCCCAGGGACTCCGCATACAGCACCAGTTTCTCAAAGGCATACCCGAAGGCTTCCTCCGCATGGGGCTGGCGGCGGAGCTTTCCCGCGATGAACGTGTCCGTTCCCACGATGACCGGTGAGGAAAGACCTTCCTCCCTGGCGTTCAGCATCCTCCAGGTAACGGGAATGTCATACGGCGTCCGGATGCTCTCCGCAAAGCGCAGGATCTTCTCCGCATCCTCCGGCCGCAGGGGATTGCCGTCAAAGGTGCGCACACTCCTGCGGCGGCGGATCAGTTCCATGCCGTTCACAGCGTTCATGCCCATGATTGTTTCCTCCTCAGTGATTCCGCGGAATCAGAATTCTACCTTCCCGGCGTAGGACTTTTCTGCTGCGGGAAAGTGAATCATCTGATCCCCGTTCGGAAATTGATCAGCCCTTTCCCAGGAGTTTATTCGACACAAGAAGATGCCGCCCCTCCCCCACAGGAGCCAGGGCGGCATTTTTCCGCTGTGTTTATTTGCTTTCCAGTACGCTGTTTCCGCGAATCATGCGCAGCACGCGCGTGCCGCTTCTTTCCAGATCATGCCGGCTGACCGTGCCGTCCTTCAGCCCCTGCAGCAGCGCCTGATGCTGATCCTCCCGGCCCGATGCCGGACCACGATGCGCAGGGACTGATTCAGCGTCAGCCCGGCTGTCTCGTGCTCTTCCGCCATACCGGATTGGTGCGGACATGCGTCCAGCTGAAGGGCTGCTCCGGGTTGCGGATGCGCGACAGAAGGATGTCTGCGGAAATGCGGCCGATTTCGATGCTGGGAATCTGTACAGTGGACAAAGCCGGCTCCACGAGGGCGGACTGGGACGTGCCGTCAAACCCGGTCACCATGACATCCCCGGGGATGGCCAGTCCCATTTTTTTGATGGCCGTCATCAGGTGGATGGCCAGATAATCATTGGCGCATACGAAAGCATCCGGTAATGCCGGCATCTGATTCATCTGGCTGATCAGCCAATCCGGATTGTTGTAGGGAGAAGCATCCGGCGACAGAATGCAGAACCGCTCATCCGGAGGAAGTCCCTCCTGCTCCATGCCCATCCGGAAACCAAACCATCGTTCATAAAAGCTTCCGCAGTGTCCCCTGTCTCCCACAAAACCGATCCGGCGCGCTCCCAGTTCAATGAGCCGTTTCACGACGGAACTGATGCTTCCCACATTCTCCATGGAAACGAAATCACATGGAAACGGACGGATGATGGCATGCACCGGACTGTCAATCATGATGGTGGGAATGCCAAGGGAACTGATCAGATCCAGATAGGCAGTATCAAACAGCTCAATGGCCACAATGCCCGCCGTCTGCTCCGGAATGAAGTGCGGCGGAAGCTGCTTTTTTTGAAGTTCCGTACCGGAGATCTCAAACATGCGCAGGGTATAGCCTGCCCGGCATACCTGATCGGTAAATGACGTTACAAAAAACGTGCCGAAATGATAGTCCACCGGCATATTGCTGGTGAGCAGCGCAATGCTGCCCGTTTCCTTCTGAAGATGCGTGACCGTTTCAGCCGCCGGCAGTCCATAGCCCAGTTCTGCCGCCTTCTGCAGGATAAACGCACGGGTAGCTTCCGGCACGGCACCGCGGCCGTTGAATACCTTCGACACTGTATTTCTGGAAAGACCGCAGGCATCCGCGATGTCCTGCATGGTAACCCGTTTATTCGGCATGCACAATTCTACCTTTCAGTTTTGCACATTGTAACACCGTTGGTCCGGCATCGCAAGTTTACATTATGTAAACTTTCTATGGGCTTGTCTATGTCTTCTGCGCTCTATTTTTGTCAAAATCCTCCTGAATATGTCCATAATACACAAAAACGCCCTACTCAATGTTGACATTACGTAAATCTTAATCTAAAATTATCACAGTCAACGTAAACCTCTGCGAGCGTTCCTGTCATCATAATCTCTGTCGGGCTTAAAACAGGACAGCCAACGCAACGCAGCCAAGCCAAACAAGCCGGACGCGCGAAAGGGGGACTTATCAGAACCGGCTTCATCGTTCCCGGGTCTTCATCAAATCCGATAAGGAGGAAAAACATGCAAGACGCAAGCAAGGCCCCTGCCGCAGCGTTGCGGCAAAAGAGGGAAAAGCCGGACTGGGGGAAAAGGCTGCGGAATTTCAGCGAAAACTCCCCGTATCTTCTGATGATTCTTCCGGCGATCCTGGTGGTATTCCTGTTCAACTACCTCCCCATCTACGGCGTGCTGATCGCTTTCCAGGATTTCATGCCGGGTGATCCAATCCTGTCCGGTGACACGATCTGGGTGGGTTTTGAGAACTTCGCCCGTTTCTTCAACGATGTGCAGTTCTGGCCCCTGATGAAAAACACCTTTCTGCTTTGCATCATCGGCTTTATCATCGGTTTCCCGCTGCCCATCCTGGTTTCCCTGTCGCTGAATGCCCTGAAGCGCAAAAAAGCCGGCAAGGTCTTTCAGACCATCTATACCGCACCGCATTTCATCTCTCTGGTGGTTCTGGTGGGTATGCTGCAGCTGTTCTTCGGGCGCTACGGCCTGGTCAACAATCTGGCGGCTACCCTCGGCGCAGATCGCATTTCCTACTTTCTGGAGAGTTCCGCCTTCCGGCCCATGTACATTCTTTCCAGCAACTGGCAGGACTTCGGCTGGAGCGCAGTCATCTATATTGCCGCCCTGTCCAACGTCGATCCGGTACAGCATGAAGCGGCCATGATTGACGGCGCCACCCGTTTCCAGCGCGTAATCCATGTCGACATCCCGGCCATCATGCCCATGATCAGCGTGATGCTCATCATGTCCATCGGCGGCCTGATGGGCGTCGGCTATGAAAAGGCCCTGCTGATGCAGACAGATGGCAACCTGGCCGTCAGCGAGCTGATCGCCACCTATGTATACAAGCGCGGTTTGACCGGCGTGCCGGATCAGGCATATGCCACCGCCATCGGTCTGTTCAACTCCGTGATCAACGTGGTGCTGCTGATCATCGCAAACACAACCTCCAAGCGCTTCTCCGAGAACTCGCTGTGGTAAAGGAGGGAGAAGAATATGACAGTCAAGAATCCTGCCGTCAAGCCCCGCAACAATGCGCTGAAGGATACCCGGGGAGATAAGATCTTCTTTGTCATCAATGCCATCTTCCTGGGTCTGCTGGCCCTGATTATCCTGTACCCGCTGTATTTCATCGTGATCGCATCCTTTTCCGACCCGGACGCCGTGCTGGGCGGCCAGGTCGTGCTGGCCCCGGTCAACATCACCTTTGAGGGCTATGAAAAGGTTTTCCAGCGCCAGGACATCTGGAACGGCTACTGGAACACCATCTGGTACACCGTCGTCACGGTGATCCTGGCCCTGGCGGTCACCATTCCCGCCGGATGGGGGCTGAGCCGCAAGACGACCCCCGGCAAAAAGTTCTGGATGCTGTATTTCATTATCCCCATGTTCTTCGGCGGCGGCCTGATCCCGTTCTATAACGTGATGAGCAGCCTGAAGCTGATCAACTCACCCTGGGCAGTCATCCTGCCGGCCATCATGTCGGTATGGAATCTGTTCATGACAAAGACCTTTTTTGAATCCTCCATTCCGGAGGGCATGCTGGAGGCTGCCCGCATCGACGGTGCCGGCAAATTCCGCACCTTCTTCTCCATCGTGCTGCCCCTGTCCAAGGCCATCATCGCCGTCATGGCGCTGTACTATGCCGTGGGCCAGTGGAACAGCTACTTCAACGCCATGATCTTCCTGCAGGATGAGAGCAAGTATCCCCTGCAGCTGGTGCTGAAGGAGATCCTGATCGCCTCGGAGAGCACCGTGGGCGGCAGCGGCGAAACCATTCTGCAGCAGTATCGCCTGGCCAACCAGCTGAAGTATGTTTCCGTGATTGTCTCCAGCCTGCCGGTGCTCTGCCTGTATCCCTTCGTCCAGAAATACTTTGCTCAGGGCGTCATGATCGGCTCCCTGAAGGGTTAAGAGGAGGAACACTATAATGAAGAGCCCGAAAAAATATCTGATCATACTCCTGCTGGCCGTGCTGGCTTTCGCCCTGACCGCCTGCAGCGGCAACGGCGGCAGCACCCCCACCGCCGCGCCAACCGATGCGCCCGCTTCCGCGGGAAGTGAAACCGCGACGGCCGCAACGGCCGACGATGGAAAAGCCGGGGAGACGGCGCCTGCCAGTGATCATCCCCTGAGCGCCGCCTACGGCTTTCAGTGGACGGATCCCACCGCACCGATTCTGAATGAAAAGGGCGCACAGGAGCTTGCCTTCCGGGTGTATTCCTCCAAGAATGCGTCCGCCCTGGATTACAACGACATGAAGATCATGGCGGATCTGTTCGCCCAGACCCATGTGCAGGTCAACTGGGAGAACGTGTCTGAATCCGTTTATTCCCAGCAGAAAAACCTGATCTTCGGCAACAAGGACAACCGGCCCGACGCCATCTATCATGCCGGCATGGGCGCGGGCGAAATCATCAAGTATGCCAAGCGCAAGGTACTGGTTCCCATCAGCGACTATCTGGATTACATGCCCAACTTCAAAAAGCTGCTCGAGGAGCGCCCGGACATCAGGGCCCAGCTGATCAACATCGAGGACGGCAAAATCTACTCTCTGCCCCGCATTGAGGAGATGGGTCTGCTGCAGAACCCGAACCTGCTGTTCCTGAATGTTCCGTGGACCAAAGCCGCCATCGCTGACGGCGCTGTAGATGGCCTGACTGAAGATCAGCTGAAGGACGGTCTCGCCCTGACCAGCGCACAGATGGAAAAGATCCTGACCTACTTCCGGGATCATGACATGAACGGCAACGGCAAAACCGACGATGAGCGGCCGCTGAGCTTCGTGTACAACAACTGGCAGGGCAACCAGTGCGATCTGTACGGCATGTTCGGCCTGAACGACAACCTGGAGCATCGGGTGGTCGTGGACGGCAAGATCACCTATACCGTTCAGGATGACCGTTTTCGGGATGCCACCAACTTCATCGCAGGCTGGGTGGATGCCGGCCTGATCGACAAGGTCTCCTTCGAGCAGAGCCAGGACAACTTCCTGGCCAACGGCAAGGGGCTGGAAACTTACGGCGCCTTCTACTGGTGGGAGAGCGAGACGGTGGTTTCCAATCCGGAAAACTACATCGTCTGCAGCCCGATCGTCGGGCCCAACGGCGATCAGACCATCTGTGTCTCCAACAACCCGGAGATCAGCACCGGCGAAGTGATTCTGTTCTCCAGCTGCCAGTATCCCGAGGTTCTGCTGGCCTACTTTGACCGCTATTATGACCCCGTCATCTCCGCTCAGATCAACTACGGCCCCATCGGCATCGTCTATGAAGAAGCCCGGGACGAAAAGGGAATGCTGGTGCAGAAGCCGCTGCCTGAAGGTGTGACCTCCGATGAGCTGCGCCTGCAGAATGCGCCTCTGGGCATCATCAACCTGGGCGAATATGCCTGGAACAACGTGGTGCACATGGAGCCCCGCGCCCAGCTGCGTCTGGAGCGGCTGCAGCTCTGCGCCAAGCCCTTCGTTGCTGAAAATGTCGCGCCGTGCCCCAACCTGCAGTTTACGCTGGAGGAGCTGAACACCCTGAGCAACTATGAGACCAACCTGAACGACTACATCCGCACCAACCTGATTTCCTGGCTGATGAAGGGCGGCGTCAGCGATGCTGCCTGGACCTCCTTCCAGGGCGATCTGAATGGCAAGGTCAACCTGGCGGGCATTCAGAAGGTTTATCAGGACGCCTACGACCGTTATACCGCAAAGTAAGGAGGATACTTTCATGAGCATGCTGAAGAAAATTGCTGCTTTGCTGCTGACCGTCTGTGTGCTGGCTGTCCCCATGCTGGCCTCCGCGGACGGCGATCCCGTCCTGGATGGCGTGCATGATCAGAGCGTGATGGCCGGCACGGAGTTTGATGCCCTGGCCGGCATCACGGCCACCGATGCCGAAGGCGGCGATCTGACGGGGATGATCATGGTCGAGTCCACCCCGGTGCTGAATTTCAAGAACGGCAAAGCCACCCCCGAAAACCCCGGCGACTATGAGCTCGTATATTCCGTCACCGACAAGAACGGCGTGACCGCTGAAGATTACGCGACGCTGACGGTGACCCGGAAGACCGCCGAGGAAGTGGTCTATAAATCCTTTGATTTTTCCACCGTGGAAGTGACCGACAATCACGGCTGGGAGGCCAGAATCGGTGAAGCCGCGCAGGCAGCTGCCGCCCTGAAGAACGGTGCATATGTCATCGATATCCAGAATCCCGGCAACGGCGACGGCGATGTACAGCTGGCTAAAGCCGGTTATGCCCTGAAAGCCGCCGACTACAGAGTCCGGGTCTGGGCCAAGTCCAGCAAGCCTACCTATGCGCATTTCCTGGCCCGCAACGAGAATGCGGAAGGCTGGGAGACCTTTGGCGGCGTGTTCAACGCCCGCATTGAGGAAACCGTCGCGCCGGTGGAGCTGACCTTCTCCTCCGCCGGCGAAGGCAGCGCGGAGCTGCTGTTTAACCTGGGCAAAATCACCCCCAACCCGGACAATGCGGAAGACACCACCCCCACGGACTTCACCGTGACCATCGACAAGATCGAGCTGTATGAAATCTCCGGCGAAGAGCACGAAGTTCCGGTGTACACCGCCGACTTTGCCGCCGGCGAGGGCGTCACGGCTGAAGCCGGCGACGGCGCCAGCGCCAGCGCGTCCTTTGCGGACGGCAAGGCCGTGGTCACCATCGACAGCTATCCCGGTGAAGGCGGCGGCGTGTGGAGCGTCAAAGCCAACATCGGCCTGGGCGACGTAAAGATCGAGAAGGGTCAGAAGTACTACTACCGTTTCACCGTGAACGCGGCCAACGGCCAGGGCGGCGAAGCCCTGGTGGAGAGTGCCGCCCGTGCCTGGGAGTGCCGTGCCAACTTTAATGGCCTGAGCGCTCCGGTCGGCGAAGATGTCGTCGTTTCCTCCGTGTTCACCGCGGAAGCGGACGTAGATGACCCGGTCATCCGTCTGCAGATCGGCAATGCTCCTGAAGGCGCTGCCGGAAATACGATCACCATCAGCGGCGTGGAATTCGGCAAAATGGAGGGCGACAAGGAAACGAACAAGACCATCGAAGCCTTCATGCCCTTCGGTCCCGGCACCGCCAACGCCGAAAACACCGCGTACCCCTGGCAGACCTTCAACGGCACCGATGAGGACAACGATCGCGGCGTGGGCACCATCTGGACGGAAAACGGCAGTTTCTTCTATCGCATCGACAACGGCGGCACCGTCGACTGGCACAACAAGCTGATCTGCGGCTTTGGCGGCAATCCGCTGACCCTGGCCTCCGACAGCTATTACATCGTGGAAATCACCGCCAGAGCCGACAAGCCCGTATCCTGCGGCGTATTCCTGAATCCGATGGGCGGATGGGATCCGCGCTTCTCCGAGGGCATGGATCTGACCGAAGAATTCCAGACCTTCCGCTTTGCGACCACAGACACCTTTATTGTGGATATGGATTTCGAGCTGCTGTTCCAGTTTGGCTCCGAAGCCCTTTCCCAGCTGGACGATGTGACCGTTGAATTCAGCAATGTGACCATCTACCAGATGCAGGTCATGTAATCATCAATCACCGGGCAGGGAGAATGGTTTCCCGTTCTCCCTGCCCTTTCTGTCAGGAGGCATATGCATGAAAATGAAACTCTGCACGGTTCTGGCCCTGCTGTGTGTCCTGTGCCTGGTGTTGACGGGCTGCAGCAGCCGGGACGCTGCGCCTGCCGCCACAGACGTGCCGAAGGAACAGGGCGAGCCCTTTGCGGAAGGAGTCGGGGACAAGGATTTCTCCGCGCTTCGTACGCCGGGCAGCCAGGAGGCGGCGTATGAATACCGTTCCTTCTTTCAGCCCGCTATCGACGGCATCAGGCAGCCCTATGTAGGCGACACCATGCCCTACTATGAGGACGGAACCTATTACATCTATTACCTCAAGGAGGGCGGCGACAGCTACAACCACTCCATCTATCTGGCCACAACGAAGGATTTCATCACCTACACCGAGTATGACGATCCCATTGTGGAGTCCAGCCGCAGCGGCGGCCAGGACGGCTGGGCCGGCACCGGCTCCGTGGTGAAGGTGAAGGATGAGTACCTTTTCTTCTACACCGGTCACGCGTCTGCGGATACCTATGAGTACATGGAAAAAATCATGCTGGCCCGGGGCAGCAGCCCGACCCATTTCGAAAAGGTGGAAGACTGGGCCATCACCCCGGACAGCTCACTGGGCCAGAAGCGGGATTTCCGCGATCCGCAGGCCTATTATGACGAAGCGTCGGATACCATCACCCTGACGGTCACGGCTTCCCAGGGGGGCATCGCACGGATCCTCAAGTATACCCTCAGCAGTGATCTGAAGAACATCACCTATGACGGCATCATCTTTACCAACGCTGTCGGCAGTTTCTGGAATCTGGAGTGCAGCGACACCTTCCGCCTGGGAGAAAAATACTACCTGACCTACTCCGCCCAGGATGACACGCTCTGGTACGCCATGTCCGATACGCCCTACGGCCCCTATGGCGAGGCCAGGCGGCTGGACGGCAAGCTGTTCTATGCCGCCAAGCACGTGGAAACCCCTGAGGCCGCCTTCATGGTCGGCTGGGCACGGCGCAGCGAATCCCCGTCCTCCACGTCGGAGGTGTCCGGCTGGGGCGGCAACCTGGCGGTGCAGAAGCTGGTTCAGAAGGAGAACGGAGACCTTGAGCTGGCGCCTGTGGATGCCGTCATGAACCAGTATACCGGCCGTCGCCGTCTCGCTGTGGAGGAGGACGCCCTGCAGGTGGCTGCCGGCGCGCGGTACAACTATCATGAGGCATTCACCGCCTATGAAAGCTTCCTGCTGAAGGGTAAATTCACCTACACCGGCAAGGGCTGTTTCGGCCTGGCCTTCGACTACAACGGCCAGCCGGGCTCCTACAAACTGATCACCGTTGATCCCACCGCCGGCAAGCTCCAGCTCCAGTTCAACGAGGGCAGCACCCTGATCACTGAGACGGATGTCCTCCTGGAGGCGGGAAAGGAATATGCCTTCACCTATCTTCAGGAAGGTTCTGTGGGAATCTTCTGGCTGAACGGCGCTTCCCTGACCGTGCGCCTCTACGGCGTCAGCGGCAAGCCTGTCCGGCTGTACGCCGAAAGCAACACGGTTTCCTTTACCGATCTGCGGGAATATACAAGACAGGAATGAAGCAGGATGATGAATCACAGTCTGATCTTTGCCAGAGCGTATGAAAAAGAGGCGGGCGGGACAATTCCCGCATCCGCCCGCCCTGTTTTCCATCTGACGCCCCGGATCGGATGGATGAACGATCCCAACGGCTTTTCATATTATCAGGGGCAGTATCATCTTTTCTATCAGTACAATCCCTATGATACCCAATGGGATGCCATGCACTGGGGGCATGCCGTCAGCCATGACCTGCTGCACTGGACGTATCTGCCCGCTGCCCTGGCGCCGGATGCGCCATATGATTCCTTCGGCTGCTTCTCCGGCAGCGCTGTTGAGATGCCTGACGGAAAGCAGCTGCTGCTCTACACCGGCGTGCGCAAGGAGGGCGGCGACAACGGCAGGGAGCTGCAGACCCAGTGCGTGGCAGTGGGAGACGGCCTGGATTACCGGAAGTATGACCGGAACCCTGTCCTGGTTGCGGAGGACCTGCCGGACGGTCTGAGTCCATATGACTTCCGCGATCCCAAAGTCTGGCGGATGCCCGACGGCGGCTATCGCTGCGTGGCTGGAGCGCGCCGGATGGACAGGCGCGGCGTCCTGCTGCTCTTCGACAGCGCGGACGGCTTCCGCTGGCACTTTAAAAGCATTCTGGCCGAGAACGACGGCCGCTTCGGTCTCATGTGGGAGTGTCCGGATTTCTTTCCGCTGGATGGAAAGAGCGTGCTGTTTGTCAGCCCGCAGGACATGCTTCCGGAGGGCTTTGAGTATCACAACGGCAACGGTACGGTCTGTCAGATCGGCACCTTTGACGAGGAAAGCGGCCGTTTCACGCCGGAACGCCACCAGGCCATCGACTACGGTATTGACTTCTACGCCCCGCAGACCCTGCTGACCCCGGACGGCCGCCGGGTCATGATCGGATGGATGCAGAACTGGGATACCTGCAAAAATACCGGCTACGAGGATCGGCAGTGGTTCGGTCAGATGACGCTGCCCCGGGAGCTCTCTCTCCGGAACGGCCGGCTGTATCAGCAGCCGATCCGGGAGCTGGCGCAGTATCGCAGCCAGCCGGTGGAATACAAAAACGTATCCGTCAGTGCCTGTATGAACCTCCCCGGCATTGAAGGCCGCTGTGTGGAGCTGGATCTGCACATCCGTCCGGAAAGCGCAGAAACTCCCTATCATAAATTCACCATGCGCTTTGCGCAGGATGATCAGTACTATTCCGTTCTCAGCTACCGACCCCACGAGTCGCTGCTGAAAATCGACCGGAAATTCTCCGGTTCCCGCCGGGCGTACATTCATCAGCGCCGCTGCCAGGTGGCATCCCGTCGCGGTGAAATCCGTCTGCGTGTGATCCTGGACCGGTTCAGCATTGAGGTTTTCGTCAATGACGGTGAACAGGTGATGACCGCCACCATTCTGACGGATCCCTCCGCCCGGCGCATCTGCTTTGAGGCCGACGGCAAAGCGGTCATGGACATCACCAGGTACAGTCTGTTTCAGGAAGATTGAGCCAATTACCTTTCGGGACGCCGGCCGGAGCCGCCGGCGTCTCTTTTTTGATTTGACACTTTCGATATCCGCTATATAATTTGCGATATAAAGAATTCCTGACCGGGAGAAGACAGGAACGGCGGCACTCCCGGAATGATCCGCGTCAGCTTCGGCATCTACAACACCGAAGAGGAAGTGGACCGGTTCCTGGAACGGCTGCAGGAATGCCTCCGGCTCACCAAGGAGCAGGCGGAAGCGATCATCGCGGAAGGAATGGATCCCTTCCCGCCGGAATTCTGATACCCTTCCCGGCGCGCATGAAAGGCCCCCGGCGGACCGGTTCAGAACAGATCCAGCGCGCTGTCCAGATAGATTTCCTCCCGGACCCGCAGCTGGTGCTCCGGCCGGGTCATATAGTAAAGCAGGAACTCCAGCACCACCGCGCTTCCCAGGCTCCGCCCCTCAATCTTGAACTGGGAAAACCCGCTGGGCATATAAACCTCCCGGATGTCCCGGATGCCGATGAATCCGGGATTCTCCATGGCGTCCGAAAACCGGTAGCCCCTGCTGGCATACGGGGACACGCATTCATGATCCGCGCAGTCCTCCCCCAGGTTCTTCCGGCACACGTTTTCATAGCATGCCTTCCGGTCCGGGCATTCAAACCAGCAGGCCTCGTTGCACAGGAATTCCACCCTGTCCTTCTTTTCCTGCGGCAGCGCCCTGAGCCGGTCCATCTCCCGGTTCAGCCGGAAGTCCGGCACCACGTATCGGAACTCCCCGCGGTCCAGCTCCGCCTCCAGCTGCCGGAAATCCCGCAGCACCTTCGTCGTGGAAGCCACCAGGTAAAACCCGGGATATCTCTCCCGCAGATAACGGATCATCCGCTCCGAGCTGACGATCGCGCCGGACTGCACCGCCCCGTTTTTCTCAAACAGCGCGCACAGCCGGTTGCACTGCAGGTCCGCCAGATCCTCCTCCCGGAGCAGGGAATTGCTGAAGGTCAGCCGGGCGGAGATACCGTATTCCTTCATCAGTGCCGCCACCGCCGCCGGGTCCGCCTCCCCGAAGCCGGCCCTTCCCCCGTCCCATCGGCATCCGGCCGGCGCGCCGTAGATGGATCCGATCGTGCACCAGTCATAGAACCATTCCCGGTGCCCGCGAAACAGCGGCAGGAATTTGGCGTACAGCTCATAAAACTCAAACAGCCCCGGAAGATGATATACAGCGCGCATCCGGTTGTCTTTCCTTTCGCTCACACCGCCACGCCCGCCTCTTTCGCCTTCCCGGCGACATAGTCATATGCCGCGGCATATTCCTCAAAGGTGCTCATGTGCTCGAGCAGCACCGGCGCATCCTTGGGCATATACCTGTCGATGATCCGCAGGATCGCCACGTAGTCCAGCCCGCCCTCCCCGGGACTGCATTCGGCGAAGAAGGAGGTCAGGCGTGTGGGATCCATCCGGCTGTCCTTGATATGGGTGCTGCGGATCCATGGCGCCAGCTTCCGGAAGCATTCCTCAATGAAAGCGGTCGCCCCCAGATACCGCCGGGGCGTGCAGATCATGTTCACAAAGTCCATATGCGCGCCGAACTGTTTCCGGTCCACATCCCGGATCAGCTGCAGATAGACATCCGGCCCGTCCGGAATCATCCAGGGCATGGGCTCCAGCGTATAGAACGTCCGGGTCGGCTGTACCGCGTCCAGGATCTCCCGGACCTGGGAAACGATCCGGTCATACGTTTCCGCCGAATAGTTGTCCGGATCCGCGGCATCCCATCCCGCAGTCCCCGTCGTTCCGGCAATGTTGACGCAGCAGGGAATGCCCAGCTCATCGCCCAGAGCCAGCTGGCCCTTGGCGTATTCCATGGCATCCGCCGCCCGGTCAGGATCCGGATCCAGCAGGTTTTTCCACACGCCGATCTCCGCAATCCGCACCCCGTGGCGCCGGATGATTTCGCAGTATTCCGCCGTTTCCTGCCGGGGCGTCCGGCAGGAAAAAGGCGCCGTAATCGCCCTGAACCGGGAAGCAGTCAGCAGCTGCTCCCATTCCTTCGGACTTTCATAAGTCCCTGTCACCGTTCCTCCCAGCAGCATGGCCATCTTCTCCTTTTCCTGTGCATTTTGAATTGCCTGCCGTTTAGGCCCGCGGTCCGCCGTGGCCTCCCGCAGCCGGATCCCCGGCACCTGCTCTGATTATACAGGAAAACGGTCCCGTTGTGGAGATGGAATCGGCTGAAATCAGGGTTGAATCTGCTTGCGGAACCACCTCTTCTGTGTTATGCTATGAAATGGATTTCATGCAGGGAGAAAAGCAAATCAACAGAATTTCGGAGGCTCTTCATGCGCTATATTCAGGAGTACTGCATTGCCGCACTGATCGGTACCATCGTGCTGGCAGCAATGTATTTTCTGAAGCGCAACTATGCCACGCGGAACAACCGGCTGTTCTTCGCGATGATCCTGATCAACCTGGCCACCTCCGCCCTGAACATCGTTTCCATTCATACCATTTCCTATCCGGAGCGGTTCTCCCCGTTCGTCCGGCTTTCGGTCAATCTGGTCTATCTGTGGCTGTACAATCTGCTGGCAGCCGTTTTCCTTCTGTATGTGGATTCCCTCACGCGCATCCCGCGGTTCAAAAAGCCCGTGCGGATTTACGCATACTTCGTCACTGCGCTCATCGCGGTCCTGGTTCTTCTCTCTCCGATGACCCACCTGATCGCCTGGTTTGACGAGGCGCTGGTGTACCGTCGCGGGGTGCTTCATCCCCTGCTGTATGTCACCGCCTACGCCGCCATCTTCGGCGCGCTGGCGCTGTTCATCGCCTCCCGGAAGAAATTCAGCCGGTATCAGCTGCTCTCCGTCTGCAGCTTTATCCTGGGAAACGTGGTCACCCAGATTTTCCAGCTCCTCTATCCCCGTTATGTCATCAACAATTTCATCTGCACCCTGTGCCTCTTTTTTCTGTTCACGGCCTTTGAAAACCAGGCGTACTATCTGTATCACACCACGATGTGCTACAACAGCCTTGCCTTCGTTTCCACCATCCGGCGGGACGGCAGGCGTAAAATGCCCTATCGGCTGACGATTCTGCAGCTGGGCCATCTCCGGGATTCGGCCGTGATGACCAGCCGCTCCTCCGCCAGCCAGTTCTCCACGCTGCTGGCCGGGCGGCTGTACAAGGCCTTCCCCGGACGGGTTTACGCGCTGGATGACAGCACCTTCGCCATTCTGGAGGAAAGCCGTTCCCGTCAGTGGAACCCCCGGATCCCCGCGCGGGCGAACGCCTGTTTTCAGGAGCCCTTCACCATCGTGATCCGCCGGCACGAGGAATCCCTGCTTCTTTCCCCGCAGATGCTGGTCATGACCGTGACCGAGCACTTCCCGACCGGCTATGAGCTGCTGGATTTCGTCCGGCAGCCCGACAGCTTCAGCATTCCGGAGATTCCGGATGAAGCCATCGATCAGACGCTGGAGCCCCTGCGCCGGGAAAGAAAGATGCTCCAGCTGATTGACCGGGCGCTTCAGGAGCGGAGCTTCCAGGTTTATTATCAGCCGATCATGAATCTGGAGGCCGGCCGGTTCCGGAGCGCGGAGGCGCTGCTCTGCCTGAATGATCCGCAGGAGGGCTTCATCAATCCGGAGGAGCTGATCCGCGTCGCGGAATCGTACGGCCGGATTGAAGCCATCGGGCTGTATGTCTTCGAGGAGGTCTGCCGGATGATCCGGGACCGGAAGCTGCTGGATCAGGGCATCGACTATATCGAGATCAATCTTTCGCCCCGGCAGGTCCGGCAGCCGGACCTGGGCGACCGGCTGGTCTCCGTCATGAAGCGCTACGGTGTTTCCCCGAGCGCGATCAATCTGGAGATCACGGAGACCGCTGAAATCATGGGAGGCGAAAAAGCGCAGCTGATCCGCTTCATGAACCGCATGCGCGAAGAAGGGGTCGAGTTCAGCCTGGACGACTTCGGCTCCGGATACGCGACGATGAATTCCCTGCTGCAGTTCCCGGTGTCCCTGGTCAAATACGACAAGCAGATCCTGTGGCGTTCCATGAAGGATCCGTCATCCATGACGATCATGCAGGCCTCCATGCAGGGGGTCCGCGCGGTCGGCAAGAAGGTCCTGGTGGAAGGCGTGGAGACGGAAGAGATGGAAAAGCGTCTCCGGGAAATCGGCTGCGATTATCTGCAGGGGTACCTCTACTCCCGGCCCGTGCCGGAGGAGGAGTTCATGCGGCTGATTGCGCAGTAACCGTCATGCAGCAGGAAAGCCGGGATCGGGCTTCAGCCCCGATTCCGGCTTTCCTGCTTTTTGTTCATTTCTTTGTTCTCTCCATCTCGCTGACCGCGGCCGCCCCGATGATCAGCACCGCCCCGACCATGTTCCACAGGCTCATCGGCTCCCGCAGGAACACCGCGGACAGCACCAGCGCGGATACCGGGTCGATATAGCTGAGCATGGAAACGGACTGCACGCTCATGCCCTTCATGCCTTCAAAATACATCAGATAGGCGATCCCCGTATGCACGATGCCGACGACCAGCAGCAGGATCACATCGCCTGCCGCCGGCGACCCGGCCGGCCATCCGCCCTTCAGCAGCAGATACGGAATCATCACCAGGCCGGCGGAAAACAGCTGCACCGTCGTCTTCTGCACCGCGTCCCCGCCCGGATGCTTCTTGTTCATGATCACCACCGCGGAATAGAACAGCGCGGCGCCCAGGCCCAGCAGCACGCCCCGCAGGTTGCCGGCGGATCCGCCGCCGGGATCCGCCACGCCGGACACCAGCACCATCCCGACAACCGACACCGCCGCGCAGACCGCCTTTTTCCCCGTCATCCGCTCATGAAAGATCAGCGGCGACAGCAGGATCACGATCGTCGGCTGCATATAGTAGCACAGCGTCGCCACGGCCACCGTCGTATAGCTGTATGCCTCAAAGAGCAGGATCCAGTTGATCCCGATCATCGCGCCGGTGACGGCGAACCGGAGCGCGTCCCGTCCCGGAACCCCGGCACCCTTTCTTTTCCGGATTCCGGCCACGCCCAGCAGAAACAGCCCGCCCAGAATCCCCCGCGAAAAGGTCAGAAACGCCGAGGAAAAGGGAATATACCGCCTGAATATGCCGATCGTTCCGAAGATCAGCATGGATAAAACGAACCGTATCATAATTCCTTCGTTCTTCTCCTTTGCAAAAACATTTGGGGGGGAACTCCGTTTATTCACAGCGGTTTATTGGGCCTTTTCAAGCGATCGGCAAGCATCGTGTTCCTTCCGGAGGCTCTGACGGTGCGGATGGCCGTATAGAGGGCCTTCCGCGTGCCGACGATCACCAGGATTTTGCGGGCCCGGGTGACGCCGGTGTAGATCAGGTTGCGCTGGAGCATGATGTAGTGGGTCATCAATACCGGCATGACGA
>CAMOYA010000028.1 GCA_946629635.1 uncultured Clostridia bacterium | reverse complement strand
ATGATCGCGGAGATGTATCGGGAGATGGGCCTATGAAAGCATATCTTTCGGTCTTCCGGATGCGCCTGCGGATGGAAACACAGTACCGGGGAGCGGTGCTCGGCGGCATTGCGTGCCAGATCTTTTTCGGATTGATTCTGATCGCTGTATATCGCGCACTGTATGCCGGCAAGCCCCAGAGCCTTCCCCTGTCTCACGTAACGACGTATGTATGGCTTCAGCAGGCCTTCTTCCGGATGCTGCTGGCTTCGGATGCGGAACTGATGGACAAGGTGCGCACCGGGGGAATCGCCTATGATCTTTGCAGGCCGGTTTTTCTGTACGGGTTCTATTATGCGCGGATCATGGCCCAGAAACTGATGGGAAGCCTCCTCCGGGCGCTGCCGATGCTGGTGTTTGCCGCGCTGCTTCCGGAAGGATGGGGGATCTCGCTGCCCGCGTCCGCTTCCGCGCTGATGCTGTTCCTGCTGGCGCTGCTGCTGGGCCTGTGCTGCGTCTGTGCCATGGAAAACATTACCATGGCTTTCACCATGCGGACGCTGGACCCAAGAGGCTTCCAGGCCATGCTGAATCTGCTGATGATGATTCTGAGCGGAAACGTACTTCCGCTGACGCTGTTTCCGGACAGCTGGCAGCGGGTCATTACCCTGTTTCCCTATGCCCAGATGCTGGATGCGCCGATCCGGCTTTATACCGGAGAATATGCGATCCGGCAGGCGCCGGAGGTGCTGCTTCTGCAGTGCGGGTGGACGGTGCTGCTGGTCATGGCCGGTGTAATGTTCTGGAAGCGGAATCAGCGGAGATTGATTGTTCAGGGAGGATGAAGGGATGAATACGCTGCGTCTGTATCTCCGCTCCATGGGGATCCTGCTGAAAAGCCAGCTGCAGTATCCGCTTTCCTTCCTGCTGCAGACGCTGGCCCAGCTGATCATGGAAGGCGGAGAAATGCTGGCGGTGATCCTGCTGGTGGATCGGTTTGACCACCTCAATCAATGGTCGGCGGGCGATCTGTATTTTTTCTTCGGACTCATGTCGGTGACCTTTTACATCACGGAGTGCTTCGGAAGGGGAATCACCGGCAATTTCCCATCCATGGTCCGGACGGGGCAGCTGGATACACTGCTGATCCGGCCCAGGGGGATTCTGACGCAGGCGCTGTGCAGCGCCGTGGATCCGCGGCGGATTACCTGCATTGCGGTCGGAACGTTCAGCCTGATTCTCGGCAGCCGTCTGTCGTGCGTGAACTGGTCAGCCGCCCATCTGCTTCTGCTGGCGGAGAGCATCTTCTGCGGCTTCTGGCTGATCCTCGGCCTTTTTCTGATCGAAGCGATTCTGTGCATCCACAGCGTGAAATCCGTGGAGATCGCCAATGCGCTGACCTATGGCGGAAGGAGCGCCTGCCAGTATCCGGTGGATGCTTTTCCCCGGTCCCTCCGGACGCTGTTCACGGTGGTGGCGCCTTTTGCACTGGTCATGCATGTGCCGGCGTCGCAGATTCTCGGAAAGCCCGTTTTCGGCTGGCCGGCCTGGGCGGCCTGGATCAGTCCCATGGCCGGTTTCCTCCTGTTCGGCGTTATGTATCTGCTGTTTACCCGGGCGATCCGGTTTTACCGGTCAGCCGGAACCTGAACCCCGATGCGTGAAATGGAGGCGGAAACGCGTCAGATGTGTGCGATGAAGGTGTTCGCGCCGGATTACTATTCCGGCTTCCGGTGCATCGCCGGTGCCTGCAGGCATTCCTGCTGTGAAGGCTGGGAGATCGATGTGGATCCGGAAACCCTGAAACGGTATCGAACCATGGAGGGTCCGCTCGGGGCAAAGCTGAGAAGCTGCATCGCGGCTGACCCGGAGCCTCACTTTATGCTTTCCGCCCGGGAGCGGTGTCCGTTCCTGACGGATCAGAATCTGTGTGAAATCATTCTGAAGGCCGGAGAAGATGCGCTGTGCCAGATCTGCGCGGATCATCCGCGATTTCGCAATTACTGGTCCGACCGCATCGAAATCGGCCTGGGAATGGCCTGCGAGGAAGCGGCGAGGCTGATCCTGACGTCTCCTCATCCGATCCGTCTTGTTCCCGTGGCGGAAGCGGCGGAGGAGCAGCCGGAGAGCCCTTCGGAAGAGGAATCCGCTTTGAGAAACTGCCGGGATCGGCTCCTGGCTTGTGTGCCGGAGACCGGCCCTGCTGCCAGACTCCGGGAGTATCTGATCTATCGCCACCTGGCAGACGCCCTGTATGACGGGCGGGTGGAGGAACGCGTGCGCCTGGTGGACCGGGCGTTTGACCGGATCACGGAGGGATGGGATGGACGGTCGGTTCCCGATCTCATTGAAAAGGCGCGCGCCTTTTCCAATGAAGTGGAATATGATGATGAGAAGCTGGAGCAGCTTCTGTCGGAAGGCTGAATTGCGCTGCAACGGGTGCGGTGCCTGGAGGAAAAAAAGAGACGGATCTCAGCGCCGGAGGTGGTATTGTGTTTCAGATCGGACCCGCTTCAGAACAGGATCGGGAAGAACTGATGCGCCTGTATGCGCTTCAGAAGGGAAGCGCATACTGTTTCTGGTCAGAGGACTACCCTGCAGCTGAAAACGTCGATGAAGATCTGGCCAATGATGCGCTGTTTGTGATGAAAAATCAGGCCGGGAAGATCGTCGCCGCGGTTTCTGTTGAGCGGGACGAAGCGGTGGATCAGCTTCCGTGCTGGAATTTCCGCGGCGATTCCGCGGGGGAAATCACCCGGCTGGCGGTTCATCCGGATGATCAGAACCGGGGCCTGGCCAGGCGGATCCTTGCATATGTGATGCAGGCCATGAAGGAGCGTGGACACCGGAGCATTCGTCTGCTGGTCAATTCCGGAAATATTCCGGCCATTCATGTCTATCGCTTCTTCCATTTTGAACAGGCCGGAGAATGCAGCATGTATGATCAGCATTTTCTCTGCATGGAAAAGGATCTGAGCAACGTGACCGCCCATCCCTTTCCGCCGCTGTTTGACGAGCACAGCCGCGTGCTGATCCTGGGGTCTTTTCCTTCCGTCAAATCCCGGGAAAGCATGTTTTTTTACGGGCATCCCCAGAATCGTTTCTGGCGGGTGGTTGCTGCCGTCTTTGGGGAGCCTGTTCCGGCGTCGGTCTCGGAGAAGAAACGGCTGATTCTCGGCAATCATCTGGCGCTCTGGGACTCCATTGCCTTCTGCGAGGTGACCGGATCCTCTGACGCAAGCATCCGCAGCGTAATCCCGAACGACCTGCATATGATTCTGGATCGTGCGCCCATTGAACGGATTTACTGTAACGGACGAAAGTCCTGCGAGATTTACTCGCGCCTGATCGAGCCGGTGACAGGCAGAAAGGCGGAATGCCTGCCTTCCACCAGCCCCGCCAACGCGCAATGGAGCCCGGCGCGGCTGACGGAGGCCTGGTCGCGGTTGAAAAAGCCGGGGTGACAAGAGTGCTCCGCCGGGGAAGGAAGAAGCCCGAAAAAGAAAGCCGATGGGCCGGACGCGTAACAGCTCAGGACGGATCGGCGGCTTGACAGAAGTATGCCTTTTTTGAGCCCGAACCGGTTCACGGGTATATGTTCTCCTTAACAGAAATACTGATTGTTAAGGAGTTTTTTATGTTGATCATTCAAAATCAAATCAGAAAACCGTATGCTTCGTCTGCCCTGGGAAATCTATCCCTGACCGGCGCCTGGGTGGCGATTCTGGCGGCTCGGGGGTTCACGCTGCCGGAGATTGGTCTGGCGGAAACGGCTTACCATGCGGCAAGTCTCCTGACAGGAATCCTGTCCGGCGCGATGGCGGATGATGCCCTGCAGGTCAGAACCAATACACGGCTTCAGAACATGTTCCCCTCCGAAAACCGCGCTACATTGATTTCAATGGAGAGCTTTCCCTTCTCGATCATCATGATCGTTCTTTCGCCCCTGGCCGGCTTCTTTTTCTCTGCCTGGTAAAAGCGGAATGAACCCGGGGGAAAAGGCGCGGAAGGGACAGCGACTGTCAGAGAAAAAACGGTTTCGATGGCACTTTGGACGTCTATCGGCCGTATTTAAGATGAAGATCTTCAGAGGGAGGCGGCGTATGAACAAGGCAGAGTTTTCCCGGCTGTATATGGAACTGCTTCCCGGGCTGTACCGTCTCGCCCTCAGCATTCTATGCAACGAGGCGGACGCGGAGGATGCTGTACAGCAGTCCGCTGTCAATGCCTGGCAGGTCCGCTCCCGGATCCGTTCCGGCTCCGAGCGCGCGTATCTGACCCGTATCCTGATCAATGTGTGCCGGGATACACAGCGTCAGCGGATGAAAACCTTTCCCGTCCGCGATGTGCCCGATGTTGTGGCGCCCGATGAGGATTCATCCCTCAGGCCTGCGCTGGACAGCCTGCCGGAAAAGCTGCGCACCCCGCTGCTGCTTAAGTATATGGAGGGTTGGAGCGAGCGGGAGATTTCAGCTGCCCTCCGAATTACTCTGTATGCTGTCAAGTCGCGTCTCCGGCGGGGCAGGGAAGCGCTGGCCCGTCAACTGAAGGAGGAGGAAAACCAATGAATTGTTTGAACAGAGAAGCTCTGCTGCGCGCTTACAGCTCCGTGCCATCCGGTCTCCGGGAGCGCACCGGTCAGACCCTGGCTGCGCTGGACGATGCGGTTTCGGCCCCCGTTTCCCGCAGGAAAAAGTGGCCCGCAGCTCTGACCGTTGCGCTGAGCCTTCTGGCGCTTGGCACTGCGCTGGCTTTCTCTCTGCATTTCGAGCTGACCCGGCGGCTGGGGCTTCCGGAGACGGTTGATGCGATGGTGCAGACACCGGAGGCCGCAGCCGCTTCCGCGGTCACCAACATGGCCACCTTTACGGTTGACACGTATCTTTTTGATGGCCTCAGCGTGATGGCGGATGTTCGCGTGGAGCCTTCCCGGAGCGGCATCTGGATCCTCCCGTATATCAGGGAGGAGGAGCTGGACCTGCCCGTCACCAACCTGGGCATCAATGAAAATCAGCTGTCCATCCGTGAATATGCCGAATCTCTCGGCATCCGGCAGATCCGCCAGGTTCAGATCACCGGCACCACGCCCGATGACGTCCTTTTCAACCCGATCATCCAAGCCCGGCCCTTTCTGGGCAGCGACGGGCTGATTCATTATCTGCTTATAACCTCTCTGCTTGACGAAGCCAGGCAGGAGCTGGACCTTTCGCTCCACTTTGATGTAAGCTTCAGCGCGCAGCCACGGGAGGATACGATCCTGCTGCACCTGGCCGCGGACGCTTCGCAGAAAACATTGCGTTATCCCATCGCCCTGGAAGCCCTCGGTGTTACCATTGAGCAGATCGAGATCATCCGCACCCCGGCTGTTACCTGCTGCAGGATGACTTACACGTATCCATATGCCCCAGGGACCGGGCGTCCGGGTTCCGTCAGGCCGGTGCTTCTTGATGCGGATGGCCAGCCACTCCTGATGCCCCTCTGGGAGAGCGGATATTACGACCGCGAAAGCGGGAAGGGCGTTTTCCAGGGCGTTCTGCCGCCTGCTGCGCAGGTGAACGGAGAGGTGTCCTTTCGTCTGTACGTCGGCGGGCAGCGTTCCGATCCGATCACCGTATCGCTCCCGTCTGCGGACCGCTGAGCGCGTAAGATTTCTCCTGAAAAGCTGCTTCATTGCCGCACTGTCTGGGCGTCCGCTGTGCCTTCAGGATGAATGGGGCGTGGGGCCTGCCGGCAGGAAAAACCCGCTCCGGCGACGTATTTATTGAATGGAGAATTGTTCGGCCGGAGGGCGGCCGCATGAAACAGGAGGAATCACACCATGATGTATAACGATGCCTGCGGGGAGCGCATTTCACGCCTGGGCTTTGGCTGCATGCGTCTGCCGCTGACGCCGGAAAAAGCCATTGATGAGCCTGCGCTGCAGCGCATGGTGGACGATGCCATGGCGCATGGCGTCAATTATTTTGACACGGCCTGGCCGTATCACGGCGGGCAGAGCGAGCTGGCCATCGGAAAGGCGCTGGCCCGGTATCCCCGGGCATCGTGGTTCCTGGCGGATAAATATCCCGGTCACCAGATTGCTTCCAGCTATAACCCGGCGGAGATCTTCGAGCAGCAGCTGAAAAAATGCGGCGTCGAATATTTCGATTTTTACCTGCTGCACAACGTTTACGAAAACTCCATCGGCGTCTATACCGATCCGAAATGGAATATTCTGAATTACTTCAGGGAGCAGAAGCGCCTCGGCAGGATCCGGCATCTGGGCTTTTCCTCCCATGCGCGTCCGGATACGCTGGAAAGATTTCTGGACTGGGCCGGCGACAGCATGGAGTTCTGCCAGATCCAGCTGAATTATCTGGACTGGACGCTGCAGGACGCGAAGGCCAAATACGACCTGCTGACCGCGCGGGGGATCCCCGTATGGGTCATGGAGCCGCTGCGCGGCGGAAAGCTCGCCGCCCTGGCGGAGCAGGATGCGCAGCGGCTGCGGGCGGTCCGCCCGGACGAACCCCCGGCCGCCTGGGGCTTCCGCTGGCTGCAGAATCTGCCGAACGTGAAGGTGGTGCTGTCCGGGATGTCCGATGAGACCCAGATGGCGGACAATATCCGTACCTTTACCTCCGGCACGCCGCAGACTGCGGAGGAAGCGGCGCTGCTGGCGGACATTGCCGAAGGATTGAAGAATGCGCTGCCGTGCACCCGCTGCCGCTATTGCTGCGACGGCTGCCCGATGCAGCTGGATATCCCGATGCTGATCCATGCATACAACGACCTGAAGTTTGGCAGCAGCATGACCGTGCCGATGCAGATGGACGCGCTGCCGGAGGAAAAGCGGCCCTCGGCCTGCATCGGCTGCGGGGCCTGCGCCGCGGTCTGTCCGCAGAAGATCGATATCCCGGCGGCCCTGAAGGAAATGGCCGACAGGATCGCCTCCATGCCCAGCTGGGCGGAGATGTGCCGGGAGCGGGAGGAAGCCGCTAGAAAGCTGAAGGAGCAGGAGCATAAGGAATGAAGAGCATCCGAAGCGTATATAAAATCGGTCACGGTCCATCCAGTTCCCACACCGTCGGTCCTTTCCGGGCCGCATGCGAATTCGGCCGCAGGTATCCTGCGGCCGATTGCTTCCGCGTGACGCTGTACGGATCGCTGGCCTTCACCGGCGAGGGCCACGGCACGGGGAAGTCCATCCGGCAGGGGCTGCCCGGCGCGGAGATCCGATTCGACCGGGAGACGCCGGAGGCGGAGCTGCCTCATCCCAACACGATGCGCTTTGAAGCCCTCCGGGCGGGGAAGATCATCGGGCAGAGCCGGGTTTTCAGCATCGGAGGCGGTTCCATCCGCTTCGAGGGCGAAGAATCCGATGAGGAGAAGGAAGTATATCCGCAGAAGGGCTTCACGGAGATTCTGCGCCAGTGCCGGGAAAGGGACATCTCCCTCGTACAGTTTATCCGCGAGCGGGAGGCGCCCTCCCTCCGGGAAGATCTGGCGGAGGTCTGGCGGGCGATGCAGGACGCCGTTCAAAGAGGGCTGCGGACGGACGGGATCCTGCCCGGCGGCCTGGGGGTCGCGCGAAAGGCACGGATTTTGTATGAAAAGCGATGCTACAACGAAAGCGCGGACGTGACGATGAACCGCTTGATCGCGGCATATGCGTATGCGGTCAGCGAGGAAAACGCCAGCGAGGGGCTGGTCGTGACCGCACCGACCTGCGGCAGCTGCGGCGTGCTGCCCTCCGTGATGTACTATATGCAGCATGACCGTGGCTTCCCGGAGGAAGAGATCCTTGACGCGCTGGCCGTTGCCGCCCTGATCGGCAACATCATCCGGACGAACGCCAGCATCTCCGGTGCGGAGTGCGGATGCCAGGCGGAAATCGGCAGCGCGTGCGCCATGACAGCCGGGGCGCTGGCCGCGCTGCACGGGCTGAACATCGACCAGATTGAATACGCCGCGGAGATCGCGATGGAGCACAACCTCGGCCTGACCTGCGATCCGGTCGGCGGGCTGGTGCAGATTCCGTGCATCGAGCGGAACGCGGTCGCCGCCATGCGCGCGATCAGCTCCGTCAATCTGTCCCGCTTTCTGTATTCGACGCGGAAGATCTCCTTCGACGATGTGGTTGAAACCATGTACCGCACCGGAAAGGACATGAACGAAAAATACCGCGAAACCTCCCACGGGGGCCTGGCGCAGATCTATGCCGGAAGGCCGGAAGCCTGAGCGGGCGCGAATGGCGCGCAGGCGGATGGATCCCACGCTGCAGGAAGGAGAGAAGCCCGGGGCAGCACCGCGGGCAAAAATCAGAGGCTGACCGGGAGGAAGAGCGGGCGCTCCTTCAGATGCTCATTGGGGCGGTGGAGCGCGAGGAGGGTCTGGCCCTCGCGGGTTTTAAAGAGCATGCCGTGGCCGCCGTTTTCCAGGAAGAGCGGCGGGAGCTGGATGAAGGGGCCGGAGATGTCCCAGCTCTCCGACAGGGCGAGGCCCTGGGTATAACCGGAGGCGGAAAAGGAGGACCAGAGCAGAAGCAGGCGGCCGCCGTCATCCCGCCAGAGGAAGGGCCCGTCCGTGACATAGCCGGTGATGCCGGAGGAATGATGCACGGGCTGCACCCAGGGGGCTTCGGAAGCCCGGAAGAGCAGGTGCGGCGCGCCGGCTGGCGCGCTGAGATCCGCCGACAGCGGCATGGCCAGGATTTCTCCGTCCCCGGCCTGCACCCATTCATGGCAGAAGACGATCCATGGATTGCCGAGGCGGTCCGCGAAAAAGGTTCCGTCCAGGCATTCCCATTCGGCCGGGGTCACCGGCCCGTCCGACAGCGGAACGAAGGGCCCCATGGGCGAGGCGGCGCGCAGGATCGCCGTTCCCCGGCGGCGGGTTTCGCTTTTGAAGGACGCAAACATGTAAAACGCGCCGCGCCAGGGATGCACCTCCGGCGCCCAGTAATTCCGGTCCGCCCAGAAGGAACCGTCATTCTCAAAGCAGGGGGAAGGGGCGGACCAGTTCTCCAGATCGGAAGAGGTATAGACATCGAACCCGGTGGCCGGGCCCCAGCAGGTCGGGCCCCGGGTGCCATAGAGATAATAGGTATCGTCATGGAGGAGAACGAAGGGATCCCGGAGATTGATTTCGGATGTTTTCATGGCGGGAAGGCTCCTTTCTGAAAAAAAGCACGGAGAGTGCATCAGGATCCGGCCTCGGCCGAATGGGCGCGCCGGTACTGCAGCGGGGTTTCGCCGGTGATCTGCTTGAAGCGGCGGATGAAGCTGCCCGCATCGTAATAGCCGACGAGGGCGCTGATTTCCCGGATCGAAAGGGCGGTGCCCTCCAGCAGGGAGCGCGCCTTTTCGCAGCGGAGGAGCGAAAGATAATCCGAGGGCGTCATGCCCATCCGCTCCCGGAAGGAGAGGGAGAGGCGGGCAGTCGAAAGATCGATCGATTCCGCGATGGCAGTCATGGAGATCTCCGGATCGGTAAAGTGGTCATCTATATAGCGGATGGCCTGGTCGATCTCATCGCCTTCGGAGACGGAAGCGGGCGCGGAGGCATCCGGATGCGCCTCCATCAGCCGGTCGCACAGGCGCCGCAGCATCTCATCCAGATCATCGAGGGACTGGCAGGAGGAGAGCGAGAAAATATCATAAAAATCCCGGGCGTCATGATTCGAGGTCAGCCGGGTCACCTGATCCCGCGTCAGGGTATCAATCACCTGATTATAAATCATCCGGAAGGCGAAGGGCGACATGCGGGTGTTTTTCAGAAAGCGCATGAGCTCGGAAATCCGGTCGTCCAGCATCTCCCGGCTGTTCAGGGCCAGCGCCTGGGAGATGGCGTTGGTGATCTTCCGGGCGCGGGGAAGAATGTCCTCCAGGTTGGAGGATAGATCCGAATAGGCCAGGACCTGGCGGTCCCCCATGACGAAGCGGTTGTCATAGGCGGAGGCTGCCTCGAGGAAGGCGGCTGCGGCTTCCTCCCGGCGGGAATGAACGGCGGAGACGGCCGTCACGCATCCGCCTCCGTCGAGGCTCCCCTTCTGACGGATCATTTCCGCCAGCGCGGAAAGGGCGGCGGGATCATCCGAGAAGGCCAGATAGAGCGTCGCCTTCATGGCCACCAGCTCGACGCCGGCGGCGGCCATGCCGGAGAGGGTGGAAAAGGGCGCCTGCTTCAGATCAAAGGGGCCCTCCCTGTCGGCGGAAAGGGAACAGAGGATCGCCGCGAAATATTTTTTCCGGATATCCAGCCCCACATTCTCCGCGGCGGAGACAGCTTCCTCATCCGTGTCAAACCAGCCCCGGACAAACCGGAAGACAAAATCCCGCCGCTGCATGGGGACGGCCATGTCCAGGCGGCTGGTGAGCTCCACATTGGTGCGGGTGAGCCGGCGGATGCCGCTGGAGATCCGGGAAAGCTCATCCTTCCGCTCCTCCTCTTCGGAGGAAAGAAGGCCGGAGAGGGCTTCAATCGGCCGGGCATGGCGCCGGGCCACCCAGAGAATCAGCAGGACGGACAGGATCAGCAGAAGCAGCAGCATCAGCAGCAGATGCCGCAGGCTGCCCTGGACGGCGGCATTGACATCCGCCATCCGCAGGACGGTCGCATAGCGCATATCCCAGCTGCGGCGCGGGAGGGCCACGGCGAGGAAGGATTCTCCGTTCCAGGAAAAGATCCGGGAGTAATCGCCGCCCTCCGGCAGGAGAATGTCCCGCGCGGGGACCGGCAGATCCTCCGAGGCGGCGAGGACCCGGTCGCCGGACCAGATGTAGGTATTCAGATCCGTATCAATGGCATCGGCAAACATGGAGCGGTAGGTCTGCTCCTTGGCCAGGAACAGGACGGTGCCCTTGCTGCTGACCGGATTCGCGCCCAGCGGCAGAATGAAGGTGACCATCCGGGGATCCGACCCGTCCACGAGGGAGGAAACAATCCGCTGGGCGGGAAAGACGACGAGGCGCTCCGCCGAGCGGAGGGCCTGCGCCATTTCCTCCGGCGGCGTGGACTCAAACCGGGTCATGCCGCTGAACCGGGAAAGCGGCATCGAGGCGGAGGAGGAATACAGGCGGTCATCCTCCGGAAAGAACAGATACATCTGGTCACAGAAGGAATTGGCGGCGGTATAGGGAACGAGCTGCAGCTGCAGATCGTAAGCCTTCCACGGCTCTTCTGCAAAGCGGAAGGGCTCAATATGCGGCGACAGGCCGATGGCTTCCGCCGTGGAGAGCATGGCGGAGATACTGCCCTCATGCTGAATGGCGATCCGGGTCAGGCGGTTGATCTGACCGGTGATGATATCCTGCTGCACCTGACGCTGGGAGGACTGCACGAGATAAAGGGTGAGCCCGGCAAAGAGCAGGAGCAGCACGAGCATATAGGACAGGGCGTAACGGATAAAGATCGATCGGCGCAAGGGGGATTCCTCCTTTTCTCAGGGACGGGAGGCGGTCCAGCGGTCATAAATATCCTGATAAATCCCGCAGTATTCCGCGCTGCCGGCGGCGGCGAAGGCCTGGCGCAGCGCCTCCAGCTTCTCCGGGGAGGGACCGGAGGTGACCATGTCCACAATGGCCGCGTCGGTCAGGGACTTGAGGGAGGTCTTGAGCCGGGAGAGGCGGGCGTCCTCGTCGGAGGTGCGGGGGGCGACGGTCGTGAGCACCTTGGCGGAAACCTTCTCCAGCACGCCGGCCTCCTCATAGAGGCTGCAGTAGGCAGCCTTCTCCTGTCGATGGGCGGCGGGCACATAGACGGAGGCATAGTATTCCGGCGGGGCGAAGAACTGGCCGCAGATGACGGGCACCTGACGGTACAGCGCGTTATCCGGCGGCACGGAGGCCACCATGTACCGGCCGTCCTCCCGGCGGGTCAGGGTGTCGCCGAGGGCACCGTTCTGAGAGACGAGCATGTTCTCCGTTTCGAACTGCGCGTCCAGCCAGCGCAGGGAGGCCTCGACATTCCGGTTGTCCGCCGTGAGCGCGGCGCCGAACTCGATCAGGTCGATCAGGCGGGGCAGGCAGGCCTTCCGGCCGCCGGCGCCGACGGGCTTCATCACCCGGTACATCGAGATCACGGAGGGCGAGAGCGCCGTGTTCTGCAGTCGCCAGTAGCTGAAGAGACCGACGTTTCCCTCGTTCACCTTCTCCGCCCAGATATTGCTGCCCTGGGAAATGAAATCGAT
The DNA here is from genome assembly GCA_946629635.1 of uncultured Clostridia bacterium. Taxonomy (GTDB): domain Bacteria; phylum Bacillota; class Clostridia; order Christensenellales; family Aristaeellaceae; genus Aristaeella. The sequence goes on along the minus strand of CAMOYA010000028.1, from coordinate 10,206 downwards.
ATCCAGAATGCCCTCCTGTGCCATGTCATGCAGCCAGGCCAGCGCCTCCGCAAAGCCGGGCTGCTCCGGCGCGAAGCGCACCCGCCCGGCGTCATCCACGAAGACGTAATCCTCATTCAGGGGAAGCGAAAAGAAGGAAAACAGGTTATAGATCCCGGTGATGTTATCATCAAAGGTGAACTCCAGCGGGATTTCATCCGCAAGGCCGTTGCCGTTCGGATCATCCCGCCGGAAGCGCCGGAGAACCTCCGTCAGCTCCTCCAGCGTTCCGGGCACCGGCAGGGACAGCGCGTCCAGCCAGTCCTGATTGATGAAGAAATGACCGTTCGTATTGACGCCCTGGGAGATGAGAAAGCCGAGGGTGTACATATGACCGTCGGAGGCGGTCAGCTGTTCCCGGAGGCCGGGCTCGGAGAGCCGCGCGGTGTAGTTCGGCAGATACCCTTTCTCCATATACTCATCCAGCGGGAGCAGCAGGTGGCGCGAGACGCCGTACTCCTCCACGTCCAGCGAGCCGCGCAGGATCAGATCCGGCAGGCTGCCCCGGGCAAAGGCCAGGGAGACGCTGCTGGTCCATTCGGAATCCTTGACATCGGTGAAATCCACATGCACGCCGGTCTGTTCCTCGATCTGCTGAAAAAACCACAGATTGTTGAAATCCACCGCCACGTTTTCCAGCTCATACTGGAGGGCGGAGAGCGTGACCGGCGGGGCGGCGGATTCGGCCGGCCGGCCGCCGGAACAGGCGGAAAGCAGGCAGGCCGCAAGCAGAACGGCCAGGATCAGCGCAAGGCGTTTCATTCGGTTCTCCCTTCCGGTGCGGATAATGAAAACATGAAGGCAGGGGATCAGGAAAACTGATCCCCTGCTGAACGGCTTCACATTTCCTGCTGTATTGATTGTACCACTGACTGAGGCTGCCTTCAAGAAATGTGTCGCATCCGTTCTGTTTTTTACTTGGCCAGGTAAGCGTTGTAGGCATTCTGATACAGCTCGATGTACCGCTCGACGCCGATGGATTTGGCCTGGTTCTGGAAGTCGTTCCAGCTTTCATCCGTCACACCTTCGCGGACGAACTTCGCGAAGGATTCCTCCACTAGCTTGGAAAGCTCGGTGTAGATGTCGGCGGCTTCGATGGAATCCTCGTTGCTCATCTTGGAAAGATCGCGCAGGTAGTGGAAGCTCTTGTTCTCCAGCACGCCGGCTTCCGCGTATGTTTTGCTGTCCTCATAACGCTCCACGCGGTGAGGCGCCATCTGATAGATTTCGGTGTAATAGTCACCGGGGGCGAAGAACTGGCCCATGATCACGGGCACGAAGCTGTACAGCTCGTTGCCGGGGTTGTTGATGACTTCATACTTCCCCTGATCGTTGAGAATAATCTGCTCGCCCAGCTTGCCGTTGGCGGCGATCATCATGGTTTCCGTTTCCAGCTGCGCGTCGATCCACTTCAGCGCGGCCACCGGATCCTTGCAGTTCTTCGTCAGGTATACGCCGGGCTCCGGCAGCTCCAGAATGGAGGAGACGGCGGCCTTGTATCCGTCGGCCACGGGCGGCAGGATCGATTTGAAGTTTCCGATTTTGTCCTCCTGGATGGCGGTGGCCTTCAGGCGCAGATAGCAGAAGTAGCCCACCTGGCCCTCATTGACCTTGTTGGCCCAGAGGTTCGAATCCTGCGTCAGGGATTCGGGATCCATGAGGCCTTCCTCATACAGCTGATGCAGCCATTCCACGCAGGCGCGCCATCCGGGCTGGGCAGCGGTGAACTGCACCTGGTCGTTCTCATCGATGTAGTAATAGTAGGTATTCTCCGGAACGCCGAAAGAAGCGAACTGGTTCCAGATGGTTTCCGGTCCGAAGCGGGTATAGGAGGCGGAGAAGGGATACTGCATGCCGTCTTCCTTCATCTTCCGCAGCATGTCGGTGACCTCGGCGATGGTGGTCGGCGCGGCGATGCCCAGCTTGTCCAGCTCCGTCTGGTTGATGTACCAGGTGCCGGAATGGTTCACGTTCTGGGCGATCAGATAGCCGATGTAATAGGTTTTGCCGTCGCTGGCCGGGATGGAGGCGTCCGCATTGTTCAGGTGCAGGCGGCTCATGTAGTTGGGCATGATTTCTTCCGTCAGGTATTCATCCAGCGGCAGGAGCAGGCCCTGGCTGACGCCGTATTCTTCCACGTCCACGGGGTGGCGGATGATCATATCCGGCATGGAGTCGGGCATGGAAAACATGATGTTGGCCTTGGTGTCCCAATCCGCGTCCTTGACCATGTCAAATGTGACATGGGTGTTGGTTTTGTTCTCCAGCTCATCGAAGAACCACAGGTTGTTGAAGTCCGTGTTCTGGTTTTCCAGCGCATACTGGAAAGCGGTCAGTTCGGTCTTGCTCTCCCCCAGGGCGGCGCTGAGACTCATCAGCATGCACAGGGAAAGAATCAGGGATACGAGTTTCTTCATGGGGATGTCCTCCTTTTCGATTTGTTAAGGGCGGGAAGCCCTTATTTCCTGTTTTTCGGCCGCACGCATTGCTGCGGACGGCCCCGAAGCGTCCTTTGCCCCGACCGGACCATGCAGGAATGCATTTTGAATGCCTACCCCTTCAGCGATCCGATCATGACGCCCTTGACGAAATACTTCTGCATGAAGATGTACAGCAGCACGGCGGGGATTGTGGAGACGACGATGCAGCAGTATTTGGCCACTTCCGCCTTCCGCAGGGCTTCCTGCAGGCCGCCCAGGTTATCCGCATAGGCGGCGAAGAAGGTGTCGGAATTGCCGGTGGAGGTCAGGGAAGCCAGCACCTCCCGGAGTACCAGCTGCAGCGGGAACAGGCTGCGGCTGCGCAGCATGACCAGCCCCGTGAAATAATCGTTCCATCGCGCCACGCCGTAGTAGACGGATAGCACTGCCACGATGGTCCCCGACAGCGGCAGGACGCATCGGAAGAAATAGGTGAAGTGCCCGGCACCGTCCATGACGGCGGCCTCGTACAGCTCATTGGGAATCGTGGTCTGGATGTATGTCCGGGCGACCATCAGGTTCCAGACGGAGACCAGATTCATGATGATCATGATGGCACGGGTATCATACAGACCAAGCTTGACAACGTTCAGAAAGATCGGGATCAGGCCGCCGCTGAAGAACATGGTGAAGGTGATGGCCAGATTGACCAGCTTTTTTCCCGCAAATTTCCGGCTCAGGGCGTAGGCGGCGGCCAGGGTGACCACCACGCTGAGCGCGGATCCGGCCAGCGTATAGAAGATGGAGTTCAGATAGCTGCCCCACAGGTCGCTGTACTGAAAAACCGCTTCATATCCCATCAGGGAGAAATCCACCGGCCAGAGCAGCACCTCGGCCCGCAGCACCGCGTCCGGATCCGAGACGGAGGCGATCAGAATCAGCCACAGGGGATACAGCACGATGAACAGGACGATGATCCAGAAGATCAGATTGATGCCATTGAAGATCCGGTCCTTTTTGGTCTCCCGGATCCGCCGGTGCTTTCGGTGGAGGGCGATTTCCGTCATAGGGAACTGAACTCCTTTCCTGCCTTGATTCGGAGGGATCAGAAGAGGCTGATGTCGCTGAGCCTGCGCGAGATGAAGTTCACCAGCATGATGATGCCGAAATTGATCGCGTTCAGACACAGGCCGATGGCGGAGGCGTAGGAGTACTGCGCCTTGGAGGCGGCGATTCCGACGCTGTAAACGTAAACGCCGAGAATGTCCGAGGTGGCCATATTGCCGGAGGTCTGCAGGAGCAGCGCCTTGTCCGTGTTGGACGCCAGCAGGGAGCCGCAGTTGAGAATCAGCATCATGACGGCGATCGGAATCAGGTGGGGAATGTCGATGTGCCTGATTTTGTCCCAGCGGGTGGCCCCGTCAATCGTCGCCGCTTCGTACAGCTGGGGATCAATGCCGGTCAGTGTCGCAATATAGAGGATGGTATTCCACCCGGCATTCTGCCATATGTCCGATCCGATGTAGAGTGGCCGGAACCATCCCGGCTCCATGATGAAATAGATCGGTTTCCCACCTGAGGCCGAAATCAGATGGTTTATGATGCCGTTGGTGGGGGAAAAGAACAGATATATCATCCCGGCGAGGACAACAGTGGAAATAAAGTGGGGAACATAGATGGCCGTCTGGGCGAATCCCCTGAAGCGCTTCCGGTTCAGCTGGTTCAGCATGATGGCCAGCAGGATCGGAATCGGGAAGCCGACGATCAGGCCGTACAGGTTCAGCAGGAAGGTGTTGGCGAACATTCTTCCGCAGTAATAACTGGAGAAGAACTTTTCAAAATACTTCAGGCCGACCCATTTGCTGCCGGTGATGCCCAGCGCGGCCTTGTAATCCCGGAAGGCAATCTGGACGCCGTACATGGGAAAGTAGCAGAAAATGATGAAGAAAGCCAGCGCGGGCAGGAGCAGAACCCACAGCTGCCAGTCCCGGCGGATGGAGAGGGAAATCCGGTATCCCAGGGGCTTTTTCCGGAAGGTGGATAATTGGGTCATAAACATGCCTCCAAAGAGAATGATCAGAACGGAGCGGCTTTTCTTCTGCTCTGATTCTAAGAAAACCGACGTCGGAAGGGAAGAAGCAAAATTTTTGCTGATCGGACCCGAAAAGGGATTATTCGGGCGGTTTTTGGCACATAAAAAACATGCAAAAATTTTGCACATGGGTATTCAGCAGAAAAAATGATATGATATTACCGTATTTTGACGCGATCCGAAGGGGGAAATGCATCCATGCATATACCGGAAACCGGCGTGGCCTTTCAGTGCGAAGACGGGGATATTCAGCGGCTGTATGACGAGGCGGAACGGAAATGCCGCCTGAACCTGCAGTCCTTCGGCGGAAAAAGGGTTCTGGTGGAGGGCGGCGGGTACCGGAAGATCTGGCTGGAAACCCAGCCCATGGGCGGAGAAATGTATGTGCTGCGGGATCCGGAGGCGGCGGTGAACAATACGCTGCTGTTTATGGAACACCAGCGGGAGGACGGGCGCCTGCCCGGATCCATCCGGGCGGAGGAAGACCGGGTCGTTCCGGAATACAATAAGTATCAGGGGTTCTGTTTCCCATTTCCGGCGCTGAACCTGTATTATCTGCTGGGAGAGGACGGGTCATGGCTGCGGCAGCTTCGGGAAACGCTGATTCGTTTTGATGCGTGCCTCTGGCGGACCCGTTCGCTGAAGGAGGATGGACTCCTCCGCTCCTTCTGCGTCTATGATACCGGGGAGGACCGGGCGGTCCGGTATGGGGATGCGCCGTGCTGGTGGACAGAGGACCGGCCGCCCGAGAGGTGCAGCGTGGTGCCAATGGCATCCATGGATGTGACGAGCTGGAGCTTTGCCTGCAGGGATACCCTGCGGAAGATTGCGCAGATCACAGGGGACGGCAGCGCGGATGAGTGGGCGAAAAAAGCGGCGGAGGTGGCGGAAGCCCTGCGGAGGGAACTCTGGAATGAAAAACGCGGCGCCTTGTTTGACCGGGACCGGTATGGGAATCCGGTGAACATTCTGTGCCATAATACGCTGCGGTGTATGTACTGGGGCGCCGTCAGCCCCGCGATGGCCGGGCGGTTTGTACGGGAGCATCTGCTGAATCCGGCGGAATTTATGACGCCCCTTCCGCTCCCCAGCGTTGCGGTCAGTGATCCGGCATTTCGGAATGCGCCGGAAAACAACTGGAGCGGGCAGCCGGAGGGACTGACCTATCAGCGGGCCATTCTGGCACTGGAGAATTATGGGTGGGATGCCCTGGTGACGGTGCTGGGGGAGAGGCTGATGCGGGCGGTGATCCGGGGCGGCTTCCGGTTCACGCAGCAGTTTGATCCGTTCACGGGCATGCCCTCCCGCGTTCATGCGGAAACGGGGGAGGTGCTGAGCCCGGAGGATACTGTTTCTCCGGAGCAGGATGCCTATGGGCCAACCATGCTTTCCGTGCTCGAGTATATTGCGCATCGCTGGGGGATCCATCCCCATCTGGGCGAAGTGTGGTTTTCTCTGGGGAAGGGGAACCCGTGCAGATATACGGCCTCCTTCGGAGAACATGATTTCGGGATCGAAAATGACGGACGGAAGGCCCGGGCGGAAATGGATGGAAAAACCGTTTATGAAGGAGCCTGCGGCATCCGGGTGATTGCCGGGATGGACGGGCAGGTCAGACGAACGGTTTTCATTGAAACGGCTTGAAACCTTCCGCCGATTCCGCTAAAATGAAAGCAAACCAACGGAAGGAGCGAAATGGCAATGCTGGAGGAACTGAAAAGAAAAGTCTATGAAGCGAATATGCTGCTGCCTGCGTATCATCTGGTCACTTTTACCTGGGGAAACGTTTCCGGGATCGATCGGGAAAAGGGCCTGTTTGTGATCAAGCCCAGCGGTGTTCCCTATGAAACGATGAAGCCGGAGGATATGGTGGTCATCGACCTGGAGGGCAGGAAGGTGGAGGGAGACCTGAATCCCTCATCGGATACGCCGACCCATGCCGAACTGTACCGCCGCTTTCCGGATATCGGCGGCGTGGTGCATACCCATTCCCGCTGGGCAACGATCTGGGCGCAGAGCGGACGGGATATCCCGGCATACGGAACGACGCATGCCGATTATATCTATGGCGATGTTCCCTGCTGCCGGGATCTGACCAGTGAAGAGGTGGAATCCGCCTATGAGCTGGAGACGGGACGCGTGATTGCGGATCACTTTGAGCGGCACGGCCTGAATCCGAATTATGTCCCCTGCGTGCTGGCGCGCCACCACGGCCCCTTTGCCTGGGGAAAGGATGCGATGGAGGCGGTGCATAACGCCGTGGTGCTCGAAGAAGTGGCGATGATGGCCTGGCACACGGAAGCGCTGCCTGAGGCGCAGACCCGGGGAAATCTGCCGGAATATGTGAAGGAAAAGCATTTCATGCGCAAGCATGGGCCGAACGCGTATTACGGACAGAAGGCCCGCTAAGACGAATGATCGGACCGGAAGCAGAAGATGGAAAAAATTGTAAATAATTGAACAAACCGACACGAGATGGTGTTTGTTTGATGTTTTTTGGCCATTATTGAAAAATTTCTCTTGTCTAATAATGATTTTGGGCATATAATGTCGCCGGTTGAATCCATCGGGTCTGTGGTTGAAAGCCGATGCCAGTCGCAGGCAAAACGGTCCACGTAATCCGCCCAAAGCGGCGGGGAGCATGGTGCGGTCTAGATGTAAGTCCGTCCGGGGTGTTATCCCCGAGAGGCGCGAGTGAGGGCGCTTAAGGCGCAGAGCAAACGTCCGGGCGGCGTGTGTGGGGTCAAAGACCAGGTCAGCCGAAGGGTTCGCCTATCATTTTTCAGGGGGTTGCCAAACCATGTACGAAGACAAGACACTGGTATGTAAGGACTGTGGCGCTGAGTTCGTTTTCACCGCTGGTGAACAGGAATTCTATGCCGAAAAGGGATTCCAGAACGAGCCCACTCGCTGCAAGGCTTGCCGTCAGGCGCGCAAAGCCAGCCGGAATGCCGGTGGTCCGCGGGAAATGCATGACGCCATCTGTGCGGAATGCGGAAAGCCCACCCAGGTTCCTTTCGAGCCCAGGGAGGATCGGCCCGTATATTGCAGTGAGTGCTTTGCCGCTCGCCGCGGAATGTAAGTGTCCGAACCGAAAAGCCCGGAAGAGCGATCGCTCTTCCGGGCTTTTTTACAGGAAATCAGATATGGTCGAAGAAGGGAGTGCCATCCTCCCGGCACAGGATGCCGTCGTTGAATTTGAGCGGCGTCGGACTGGTCAGCATGTATTTCAGGATCTCGTCCATGCGGACGCTTTCGCGGAATGTGACCAGAGAGAAGCTGACGCCGTGCTTGTGCGCGCGGCCGGTCCGCCCGATCCGATGAAGGTAGTATTCGTTTTCGTTCGGCAGGTCGTAGTTGATGACGGCTTCCACATCATCCACGTCGATTCCGCGGGCGGCGACATCCGTGGAGACAAGAATCGGGAACTTCCCGCGCTTGAAGTCATTCATGACCACGTTCCGTTTGGCCTGTGGAATGTCTCCGTGCAGGCATTCGGCATGATAGCCTTCGCGGACCAGCTGGCGTGTCAGCTTGTCCGTCATGAATTTGGTGTTGCAGAAGATCATCACCCGCTGATATACATCCGCGTCCAGCAGATACAGCAGCTGGTCCGTTTTTTTATCCTGCTCGGCAGCGATCACGTACTGGGTGATCTGGGGCCTGTCTTTCTGCGTTGCTTCAACGGTGATTTCAACCGGATCATGCTGGTACTTCCAGGCGATGGTGAGCACATCCTGATTCGTGGTCGCGGAGAACAGGACAAGCTGGCGCTGGGGTGGGGTGGCTTCGATGATTTTCGTCACATCCTTGACGAAGCCCATGTTCAGCATTTCATCCGCTTCGTCAAGCACCATGGTATGCACCGCATCCAGCCGGATATTGCCGCGCTGCATGTGATCCAGCAGACGGCCGGGCGTGGCGATGATGATCTGCGGCCGGCGCTTCAGCGCAGTGATCTGTTTGGAAATGGACTGGCCGCCATAGATCACGGCGATCCGAACCCCCTGAATAAAATGGGCCAGACGGGTCAGCTCGTCTCCGATCTGGAGCGCCAGCTCCCGGGTCGGCGCGAGCACGACCTCCTGAATCCGGCTGTCCTTCAGCTGAACATACTCCAGCATGGGAATACCGAAGGCACAGGTCTTGCCTGTTCCGGTTGGAGCGATGGCGTTGATATCCGCGCCGGACATCATCAGGGGAATCGTTCGGGCCTGGACCGTGGAGGGCTCCTGAAAGCCCATTTCACGGACCGCCTTCAGGATCTCGGTTGAAAGATCCATGGTGTCAAAGGAGGTGTTCTCAGAGAAAGATTCTGTTTCAGCTGGCAAAAGGGTCGTCCTCCTCAGTCATGATAGGTCCGGATCGCCCGGGAAAGCTGATCCGGGCAGGAAGTATTGCCGCGGCAGGGAATCCCCTGAAGCATGGCGGCGACTTCGTCCGCTTTCCGGCCGATGGCCAGCGCGGCAACGCCCTGCGTATTTCCCTTGCATCCGTTGGTAAACTTGCAGTAGGTAATGATTCCGTCCTGAATCTCCAGATCGATGGAAGTGGAGCAGGTTCCCTTGCACTGATAGTGGTACATCTTATTTCTCCTTAAGCAAAAAGGAACGCTCCCGAACAGGGGGAGCGTTCCGGATAAACGCTGGAATTATTCGATGACCTTGGCCACAACGCCGGAGCCCACGGTACGGCCGCCTTCACGGATAGCGAAGCGCAGTCCCTGCTCCATGGCGATGGGGGTGATCAGGGTGATTTCCATGTCGATGTTGTCGCCGGGCATCACCATTTCAACGCCGTCAGGCAGCTTGATGTTGCCGGTAACGTCCGTCGTCCGGAAATAGAACTGGGGACGATAGCCGTTGAAGAACGGAGTATGACGTCCGCCTTCTTCCTTCGTCAGCACGTACACCTGGCCGATGCAGTGGGTATGCGGATGAATGGTGCCGGGCTTCGCCAGAACCTGGCCGCGCTCGACCTCGTTCCGCTGGATGCCGCGCAGCAGCGCGCCGATGTTGTCGCCCGCTTCCGCCTGGTCCAGCAGCTTGTGGAACATTTCCACGCCCGTCACAACCGTGTTCCGGGGCTTTTCCATCAGACCGACGATTTCCACCGGGTCGGACACCTTCACGGTGCCGCGCTCGACACGGCCCGTCGCCACGGTGCCGCGGCCGGAGATGGAGAACACGTCTTCAACGGGCATCAGGAAGGGCTGATCCGTCGCACGGGCGGGTTCCGGAATGTAGCTGTCCACAGCGTCCATCAGTTCCCAGATGCACTTGCACTCGGGAGCGTTGTCCACGTCGGTGCCGCCGTTCTGGATGTACTCCAGGGCCTTCAGGGCGCTTCCCTTGATGATCGGGATTTCATCGCCCGGGAAGTCATAGCTGCTCAGCAGTTCGCGGATTTCCATCTCGACCAGCTCCAGCAGCTCTTCGTCGTCCATCATGTCCGTCTTGTTCATGAACACAACGATGTAGGGCACGCCGACCTGACGGGCCAGCAGGATGTGCTCACGGGTCTGGGGCATCGGGCCGTCGGGAGCGGACACAACCAGGATCGCGCCGTCCATCTGCGCCGCGCCGGTGATCATGTTCTTGACATAGTCAGCGTGGCCGGGGCAGTCCACGTGCGCATAGTGACGCTTCTTGGTCT
>CAMOYA010000027.1 GCA_946629635.1 uncultured Clostridia bacterium | reverse complement strand
CGAAAAAACGGCGAGCAGCGTGGACAGGATGACGCATAACAATTTTTTCATTTCTTTTCCTCCTTGATTCTTCGAATCTCTTTGATAACAAGTTTCAGATCAACCGGTTTTGCGATATGCCCGTTCATGCCTGCCTGCAGGCATTCCGCGACATTTTCAGAGAAAGCGTCAGCGGTCATGGCGATGATCGGAATGGAAGCCGCCCAGCGATTATCCATTTTGCGGATATTCCGCGTCGCGTCGAGGCCGTTCATTTCCGGCATCTGGATATCCATAAAGATCAGGTCATAGCGGCCCTCTGTGGCCTCCGCCATTTTTTCCGTGCAGATCCGTCCGTTTTCCGCCCGTTCCGACGTGATGCCAAACATGCTTAACATGGTGGAGATGATCTCCCAGTTGATATCGTTGTCCTCCGCGATCAGGATGTTCAGGCCGGCCAGGTCAGAATAGTCTTCCGTCGGCTCCACCGCCTTGACTTCCATTCCGAGCAGCTCATTGATTTTCTCATACATTCCGGAACGGAACAGCGGTTTGCTGACGAATCCGTTCGCCCCGGCCGCTTTCGCCTCCTCTTCAATATCGGACCAGTCGTAAGCGGAGGTCAGCAGAATGGGGATGGGCGCGTCGATTTCCTTCCGGATGCGTTTGATCGTTTCAATCCCGTCCGGATCCGGCATTTTCCAGTCCAGAATGACCACGTCATAATCCTTTCCGGCCTCATGCCGGCGACGGATCATATCCAGCGCTTCCAGACCGTTGTTTGCCCGGTCTGTGTGGATTCCCAATGACACAAGCGTATCCACCGCGGTTTCCAGCAGAATCGGATCATCGTCCGCGATCAGTGCGTCAACATGATCGATTCTCAGCTCCTCCAGCTGCTTCTCAGCCACCGGAAGATCCAGCGTAATGGTGAAGGTTGTACCTTTTTCGAGCTCGCTCCGGCATTCAATCGTTCCGTTCATCAGCTCGACCATCTGTCTGGTGATCGCAAGCCCGAGTCCGGTTCCCTGAATGCTGTTCACCCGGCTGTCCGTCTGTCTGGAAAAAGGCTGATACATTTTTTCCAGGAATTCAGGGCTCATGCCGATGCCTGTGTCCTCGACACGATAGATCAGTCTGACGCAGCCCTCCTTCTCGCTTTTTTCCTCCCGCAGGTCCACGGATACGCTTCCGCCCGGCATGGTGTACTTAATCGCGTTGGAAAGAATGTTGATATAAATCTGGTTCAGTCGCAGCTGGTCCGCGTAAAGATACTCCTTCTCGATGTGATTGGTGCGGAAGCTGAAGACAATGTTTTTCTCCTTGATCATGGCCTGAGACAGATTCACCAGGTTCTCTGCGGTCTCCACAATGGAAAAGGTGATCGGACTCAGGCTGAGTTTTCCGCTCTCCACCTTGGAAATATCCAGGATATCATTGATCAGCGTCAGCAGATGATTGCCGGCCAGGCTGATCTTTCTCAGATTGTCCGCTACCGCTTCCCTGTCGCCCAGGTTTTTTTCGGCGATCGTGGTCAGCCCGATAATCGCGTTCATCGGGGTGCGGATATCATGGGACATCGTAGAGAGAAAATCGGTTTTGGCCCTGTTGGCGGCTTCAGCCTCCCTGGCCATCACCCGAAGCTTTTTGTTGACGGAATGCATATAAAGGAAGTCCATCACCAGCAGAAGCAGCAGTCCGAAGGAGATCACTCCAATCAGCGTCCAGTTTTCTGTATCCGCGTTCAGATTGCTGACCGGTGCGATGCTCAGAAGCACCCATCCCTTCGTGGATGTGATCGGCGTATGGGCGACGATGCATTCCCTGCCTCTTGAATCCAGCATGGTAAACGAGCCTGTTCCGGACAGGATGGCCGAAAACAGCCGGTTCTGCGCTGTAATTCCGGGCTGGTTATAGGACTTGTAGAACTCGAAAAAGCTGTTGCTTTTAAAGGAACGTCCCCGGATGACATAATTGCCTTCCGTGTCGATGATGGAAAAATCCTCATCCCCATACTCTGCCTTGGGGAAAACCCACTTTCCCTCCAGATTGGACACGGGAACGACGCGCAGCAGATAGGCCTGCTTTTTTCCTCCGTTTTCCGCATCCCGCACGGTGATCCGGTTGCAGAAGGCCAGAGACTGTTCCCCGTTCATGGGATTCGTATAGGTTCGGGTAATGTTGATCGCCTCGCCCAGCTCCGCAATCCACGCCCCGTCTCCGAATAAATCCATCCGCGCGTAGGAAACCTCATAATTCTCCGTGCTGTTCAGCTTCGGCCGTGTCGAATAGCCTGACAGGGTTTCTGTATCAATGAGGTGGGCGGATGTGTCGTTCTTCGCATGAGACGCCCTGACATACTCAGCCGCTTCCTCCAGCGTCAGCTCCCGGCTGTTAATGTATTGCGCCCAGTTGTCACAGATTCTCTGCTCCCCTTCCAGGTAATTTCCTGTCACCTGTTCCATGGCGATCGACGCATTGACGAAATGCTCCACCTGGGACCGGTAGTTGTCCTTTTTTTCATAGTTGGAGTACAGCGCAACGAAAACCAGAATGGCGCTCATCAGGGCGATATTCGCCATGACAATCCACGATGTCTTTAAACGGCTCATTTCAACATTCCCTCCCCCCGGAAGTGACGTTCACCATGCACAAACCCCTCTGAAAGATGAATGGGCTGTTGAGATGAAATTATATCGTTGAATTTTCCTGTTGCTTCAGGAGCGCTTCAAACGTCTCCGGCGGAACCGGCCTGGAGAAGTAGTACCCCTGCGCCAGCGCGCAGCCGAGGGCGCGGAGCGTCTGCATCTGGTCCTCCGTTTCGACGCCTTCGGCCACGACCGGCACCCCGAGATAGTCCGCAATATCGATGATCAGCTGGATCATCCGGACATCCCGCTTCTCGCCGAACGCGCTGCGGACGAAGGACATGTCCAGCTTCAGGATATCGATGGGCATCTTGCTGAGCATGCCCAGGGAGGAATACCCCGTGCCGAAATCGTCCAGCTCGATCCGGAAGCCGATGTCCACCCCCCGCAGCTGGCGCGCCATGGCGACCACCTGGTCCGTTTCACCGGTATAGGCCGTTTCCGTAATCTCCAGGATCAGATCCGACGCGTCCAGCCCGTATTCCTTCAGAATCGCGTCCAGGCTGGCATGCAGATCCGGCGCCAGCATGTCCATCCGGGATACGTTGACCGAAACCGGCAGCACCTTCCCGAACTTTTCCTTCCAGGACCGGATCCGCGCGGCAGTCCTTCTCCATACATACCGGTCCAGCTCCAGGATCAGCCCGTGCTCCTCCAGCAGCGGAATGAACTGCGCGGGGCTGAGCATGCCCATTTCCGGATGATCCCAGCGCACCAGCGCCTCCGCGCTGGCCAGCACCGGCTTCTCCGGGCGAATGTCAAACTTGGGCTGGAAGTAGACCCGGAAACGCTCCTGCTCCAGCGAGGGCCGGAAATCCTCCAGCAGCCGCTCCCGGAGCAGCGCCTCCTGGTGCATCTTTTCCGTATATTCGCCGATCAGCTTCGCATGGCTGTCCCGGATGGCGTCCGCGGCCGCCTGGGCCCGGTCAAACCGCATGCCGGTATCCAGCCGCTTGTCCGCCCGGGAATAGACGCCCATCCGGATCTTCACCCGGTCCGCCGATTCCCCGCCTTCACCGGAGATTCCCTCCGAAATGCGCTCCAGCATGCCCTCATAACTGTCCTGCTGCGGGCAGTAGAGCAGGAAGGTGTCCGCACCCCGGTAGCAGGCCACGCCGCCCACTTCCCGGGCGATCACCCGCAGCCTGCCGCCCAGCCGGCGGAGCACGCTGTCCCCGTAGATCTTTCCGTACCGCTCGTTCAGCAGGTGGAAGCGGTTGATGTCCAGCACCACGGCGTCCATCGGCATATCCGCATAATGGCGGTCATACAGCTCCACGTAGCGCGTGAAGTACTCCATGTTGTACAGCCCCGTCAGCGGATCGCGCTCCGTGGACTGGATCGTTGCCCGGATTTCGGAAAGCTCGATGCATTTGCGTACGCGCGCCCGGATGATCTCCTGATCCGGATAGGGCTTGGGAATAAAGTCCATCGCACCGAGCCGGAGGCTTTCCACCTCCGCCTTCTCGTCCCCGGTCATCACGATCACCGGGATCTGCTTCAGATCCGGATCGGCCTTCATCTTCATCAGGAGCGTTTTGCCGTCCATCACCGGCATCTGCAGGTCCAGCAGCACCGCGGAAACGTTGTCCTTTTCATCCTGCAGGATCTCCAGCGCCTCCGCGCCGTTCATCGCGCTGAGGATATCATAGTCTTCCTCCATGATGGCGACGAGCATCATCTGATTGATTTCCGAGTCCTCAATGATCAGAATCTGCTTCCGGACGTCCAGCACGGAGGCGTTCTCCTCCTCCGCGGGAAGCTCCGGATCCTCATCGCGGCTGACGGCGCCAAGGCCCTTGAGCAGCTTCTTTTCCTCATACATCAGCTGGTCCGCCCGCTCGAACACGTCATGGAAGCAGGTATCCTTCCCCGGCTGGAAGGCGGATACGCCGCCGGAAACGACCGCGCCGCCGCCGCTGATATGCACCACGGACACGTCATGCAGCATCTTTTTCAGCCGGTCGCGGTTCTCATAGTCCCGCCGGGTCATGATCACGACGAATTCATCGCCGCCGATCCGGTAAACCGGGCTGTGCTGATAAATCTCGCAGATCATCCGGGCCGCTTCGCAGATATACTCATCCCCCGCCTTATGGCCCAGGGTATCATTGATCTTTTTCAGCCCGTTGACATCGCAGACCGTGACGGCGAACGCCTCATCCCGGCCGCTCCGTATGCCCTCGTTCAGCTCCTTCTCCCGCTGCAGATAGGCATGCTTGCTCTTGACCCCGGTCATCGGGTCAACGTTGAGAATCATCTCGCTTTCCCGGTTGCGCCGGTTCATATAGGAATGGTTGGTCAGCATGATCACGAGCGCGAAGCCGAACATTCCCAGTGCTTCCAGGATCGTGGCGATATTGCTGTGCTCCATCTCGTCCACTTCGTGTTCGAAGAAGCGCGCATCCGCGTCCCGCAGACCGCTGCTATCCGCCGTTTCGGCATAGTAGGTCTGCATATGCGCCACCATCCGGTCGTTGGTGGCGATCATGGTCTGGCGCATCCAGATCAGCGCGATCAGCAGCACCAGGGACAGCATGGCGATCCACACGATCGTGGACTTCCCGAACCGCTTTTCCCGATCCCGTTGAATGATGCTCCGGAAGAAGAGGAAGCCCAGCAGCGTCCAGACGATGAACAGGAAATAGGTCTCCCGCTCCATCGTGCCCTGGGATACCAGATTCGGCAGCAGGATGCTTCCGCCGAAGAGGATCATCAGCACCAGGCCGCCCAGGCCGGTCACCTGCTCCGTCCGATCCTGCCGCAGCCGCGCCGTCCTCGCTCCGGCAGCGGAGACCAGCCCGTAGATCAGCGTGGCCCCGATGGTGGTGACATCCACGATCCAGCCGATCGCCGTCCGCCCGACGAAGGGAACGAGCAGCGAAAGCCCGGCGATCATCAGGATCGCTTTGTCCGGCAGTCCCCGGTCATTCAGCCGTCCGATCTTCTCCGGCAGCACCCGGTCCATGCCCATGGCATAGAACAGCCGGCTCAGCGCCATGGTGTTGCCGATCAGGCTGCTCAGGACCAGGGCCAGCAGCGCGGCCATCAGCAGCCCGACGCCTGTCGCACCCATGTAATGGCTGGCGGCATAGAAGGCCGGAAACGCCTCCAGGCCCTCCAGGTTGCCCCTGTCCCGAATATACTCCAGCCAGGAGCTGTACCGCTCCGGATATGCCGTCACGGACAGCAGCGTCACGAGGATATACAGCAGCGTCGCGGAGATGACCGCCACGGTCAGCACCCGGAAGATCCGCTTCCGCTGGAAAGAGAATTCGGCGGAATAGTGGGAAATGCTTTCAAAGCCGATGAACGCCCAGGGAGAGATCAGCGTGATATGCAGGATCTGGGACAGGGCGCCGGAATCCTCCAGAAAGCCGGGTGTCACCGAGGCGAGCTGCCCGTGGCCGGTCACCGCCGCGGCGAATACGGCCAGAATGCCTGCGAAAAACACGCAGGCCAGCACCGTCATCACGGTCATGGCGATCTTCCGGCTGCGCATGAGCATCAGGGCCACCAGCACGATGGCCGCAATGGTCAGCAGCGTCTCGCCCAGATAGACATCATACCCGAAGAGGGTATACATCTTCCCGAACTGAAACAGCGGTCCGATAAAGTTCCGCACGAACAGCGGAATGCTCGTGGCGTTCGCCCAGAGCACCGCCAGGTAGGTGATCGCCAGAAACCATCCGGCCAGAAATCCGTGATCGTATCCGAAAGCCTCCCGGCACCAGGTATACGCTCCGCCCGGATCCGGACAGACCTGCATCAGATAGGCATAGTTCCGGCTGATGATCAGCATGATCAGCCCGCCGATCACCAGGCCGATGACGCTGCCCCAGGGGCCTGCCTCGGCCAGGTATCCGTTGCTCGTTACGACCAGCGAGCCCCAGCCCACCGCGGTGCCCAGCGCAAACGCCCAGGCTGTGAACGGCGACATATGCTGCGGAAAATCTTTCTGCGCGGAGGATGACATACCGATCACCTTTCCCCTGTGTCAGATTGGGATTACTGGTTGTATTCCACCGTCTCCTGATACGCCTTGTAGGTGGTTTTGAACAGCAGCTCCCGCTTCGTTTCGCGGTTGCCCTGATACCATACCTTCCAGGTCTCCACCTCGTAGCCCTTCCGGCCGGAAACGGTCTTTTTGCTCTCCCCGGGAGCGAGCTCCGGATTCAGCACATATTTGACCCCTTCCGGCTGCGGAATGGTCCGGACCGTCTGGCTTTCCAGGTCGATCCGCTCGTCCGCCCCCAGGCTCATCCCGTAGATGTTGACCGTCACCTTCTGCTTCGCATAGGCGGCGATGATGAAGACCGGCCACTCCGTGTTGTTCCGGAACTTAAAGTCCAGCCCCGGCCAGTTGACCGTCGCGTCAAAGCCCTTTTCCACGTAGTTGGATGGCCATGCGTGCGGATTCCGCTCGATGATCTCCAGGTTCGCCCGGGCCACGGCATTGAAGAGGGTGGAGCTGGTCTGGCATACGCCGCCGCCGATCTCGTCCCGGCTCTGGCCGCCGGAGATGGCCGCGGCCTCCCGGTATCCCTTTTCGGCCGTGCGCTCGCCGGTGGCGCCGTTGAAGGAGAAGATCTCGCCCGGCATCACCGTCCTGCCGTTGATGGCCTTCGCGCTCAGATCGATATTCGTGTTCCGGTTTTTATTGCTGGTGGTGCTCGTTGTATAGGCGGAAACGAGCCCGAACCGGTTCATCAGCTCCGCCCGCGTCACCTCCGCCAGCACCTTCTCCGGCACGATGTGAACCGTCGTCTGGGTGACGCCGTTGTCCAGCAGGGTCGCCAGCCGCTCATACAGGTCATCCGGATCCACCCGGGCCCCCGGCCGGTCCTCCGTGAAGCTGAAGGTTTTGCTGCCGAAGTCGAAGCTTTCCACCGTGCTGTTTACCGGCTCGCGGTCCACATAGTTCGCGATGCCCTCCACCATCGTGCGCAGCGCCTCGCGGTCATAGTCCTGCTCCGAGGTGTACGTGATCGGTCCGGAGCGCATGGCGGATGCCTGGTTGATCCGCTCCTGCAGCGGCGTCATGCCGCTGCCCCGCAGCCCGTCCGTATTGCTTCTGCCCTGGGCCCAGGCCTTCTCCACCAGCTCCTCAATATTCCGGGACACGGGGACGCGCTCGCTGTTGACATGCCAGCTTTCATTGCCGATCGTCACGGTCAGGTCGAAGGTCACGTCCGTCTTCTCGTTCACCGCCTCCACGGCCCGGACCGCTTCGGCCTTCGTCATTCCGCCCACGTGCACATTGTCGATATAGATGCCCTGATAGATCCGGTCTGAATACATCTCCTTCCGGAGCCCGGAGAGGATCTCCTCCTGCTCCGCGTCCAGGCGGATGATCGTGCCGTTGGCAAACGCCAGGTTGGGCAGAAAGCGGTACCGCAATCCCGTCAGCTGCGGCAGCATCAGCGCCCCCAGCCCCAGCAGGATCACCAGGCAGACGACGGTCACCGCCGTCCAGCGGCCCTGATCCTTTCTTTTTTTCCGGACCGCCGGCGGCTCCGGCCGGGGATTGAACCGGTCAAAATCGTCAAAGAGCGGGGAAACCGGCTCCGCGTCATCGCCGGTATCGTTGCTGGCAAAATAATGCTTCCGCTGCGCCAGCGCCTCCCCGGCCCGGTTCATCCGGTCCCTTTCCCGGAGCGTCTCGTCCCGGCCGAGGGCCGGCTTTCCGGGCAGCGCGGTCTCCCGGGGTTCCGGCCGCGGGCCGGCATACTCGTCCGGAAGGGTTTCCCCGTTGCCCTCATACAGCTCATATCTCTTCAGTCTGGCCATCCGTATGCCTCTCTGTGCCTGTTTTTCCGTACTTTCACGGTGTCCGGCCGCGCCTTACCTTCTGTGGTTCCGGACCGGGCCGCGGAGGATATCCCCCGCCCGGCTGCCCGGAAGCGCCATCCGGATCACCTCGCCGGCGATGCCCAGCGTGTCCAGCGTTTCTCCCGTTTTCTCGCGCAGGAAGGGAACGGCCGTCACCTTCCGGACGCCCTCCCGGGTCATCAGCTCCAGCGCGTCCCCCGCGAAGAAGCGGTTCTTCAGCAAAAGCCTGGCCGTATTTCCCTCCGTCTCCAGCACGCGGGCCACATATTCCCGCTCCTGGTGGAATCCTTCCGCCTCCCCCGGCGTTTCCGGCGTTCCCAGCAGGAAGCCCGTATCGCTTTCCCGGTGGCTGGCGCACCGCAGCTCGTCCATCAGCTCCGGCAGCGCGCTGTCAAAGGCTTTCCGGTCCCTGCTGAGCAGGTCCAGCGCCCGGCGGTATGCGCCCGTGACCACCGCGACATAATACTCCGTCTTCATTCTGCCTTCGATCTTCAGGCTCGACACCCCGGCCGCGCACAGCTCCGGCAGGATCGGCATCAGACAGAGATCCCGGGCGGAAAACAGATACGTTCCCCGCTCATCCTCCGCGACGGGATAGTATTCGCCCTCGCGCTTTTCCTCCGTCACCGCCCATTTCCACCGGCAGGGCTGGGCGCATTCGCCCCGGTTCCCGCTGCGCCCCGTCAGATACGCGGACAGCAGGCACCGGCCGGAATAGGCCATGCAGCTGGCGCCGTGCACGAAGGTCTCCAGCTGGATGCTGTCCCCGAGGTTTTCCCGCATCTTCCGGATCCGCTCCAGGCTGACCTCCCGGGCCAGGATCACCCGCTCGCAGCCCATATCCCGGTACATTTCCGCCGCCGGCGTGTTCACGGTACTCGCCTGCGTGCTCACATGGACCGGCAGCTCCGGCACCTCCCGGCGCAGCAGGCGGATCGCGCCCGGATCGCTGACGATCGCCGCGTCCGCCCCGGCGTCTGCCGCTTCCCGCGCGGCCTGCACCATTCCCTCCAGCTCGTCGTCGAAGGGATAAATATTCATTGTCACATAGAATCGGGCCCCGGCTTCATGGGTCCGCCGGATCGCGTCCCGCAGCTCCGGCAGGCTGAAGTTGCCCGCAAAGGCGCGCAGCCCGTAGTGCTGCATGCCGCCGTATACCGCGTCCGCGCCGAAGTGCAGCGCGGCCTCGAGCGCCTCCCGGTTCCCCGCCGGGCACAGCAGTTCCGGCATGGTCATTCTCCGATCCCCCGCTTCTGGTCATACTGCTTCCACAGGGGCGAATAGACCGCCACCGCCCGCTCGTGCTCCGCCCGCGTGCGGGAGAAGTAGAGTTCCCCGCTCTCCGGCTCCTTGGCGCAGAAGAACAGATAGTTCTGCGCCACCAGCGTCTCATCCGGATACAGCGCCGCCCGGATCGCGTCCGGCGACGGGTTGCAGATCGGGCCCAGGGGCAGACCCGCATACAGATAGGTGTTGTAGGGGCTGTCCGTCCGCAGATCGCTCTGGCTCAGCGCCATCCGGCGGATGCCGGTGATGTAATGGATCGTGACGTCGCTTTCCAGCTTCATATTGGCCTTCAGCCGGTTATGGAACACCGCGCTGACCCGGGCAAAGTCCCCCTTGCCCGCTTCCTTTTCAATCATGCTGGCCAGCGTCAGCACCTGATCCATGGACAGGCCGAGCTCCTCCGCCCGCTCCTCATATGCCGTCGGGAAAACAGCCTCCGTCTGGCTCAGCAGCTTCCGGATCAGCTCCTCCTCCGTGGCGGTCACGTACACCTCGTAGGTATTGGGGGCCAGATACCCCTCCAGCATATATTTCCGATCCCGGGAGCTGCGCGTATTCCGCAGGTCCGCGATGTAATAGTAATCCGTAAACTTCTCCCCGGTCCGGCACAGGCTCAGGAAGGTATCCGTGCGCTCCAGCACGCCGTTTTGCTGCAGCTTCGCGGCAAACTCCTCGACCGTTTCCCCGGGGATCAGCGTAATATTCCGCACCATGGGGTTTCCGTCCCCGGTGGTCAGCCGGTCCGCGATCTCCGACAGCGTCATCCCTTTGGTCAGCTGATAGCTGCCGACCTGAATCTTCTGGCCCATGCCGGCAAAGTCGCAGTAGTACTTGAAAACCGTTTTGTTCCGGATCAGGCCCGCCTTTTCGAGGTTGCCGGCCACCCGGTTCAGGCTCTCCCCGCTGACGATTTCAAAGCCGTATTCCGTCGGATCCTGCGGATCCACCGGGGCCGCAAACTCGTCATAGAGGCGATTGCCCACCGTCGAAACGATGCCGACCACCAGCACGCCCACCGTCAGCGCGATCAGAATCGGGCGCAGAACGGTCCACAGGCCGCTGTACCAGTACAGGCCGTATTTCCGCTCCTCCTGCATGCTGCGGTAGGTATAGTCCTTCTCTTCTCTCAAAGCGCCTTACCTCTCCATTCCCGGAAGGGGCATATCGATATCCGCCGCCTCTGTCACAATCCGGAATATATCGCCCAGCGCCTGCTGCAGCCGCATCTCGGAAAGCAGAAACTGACTGACCTCCGGCTTGGAAAACAGCAGGGTGGAAATACCGGAAAAGCGCTGGGTGTCCTCCGCGCTGGCCGGGCTGCCGCTCATCGCGCCCACCTGAATGGTGACCTGCAGCTTCCGGTATTCCCGGATCAGCGCGGCCGTCGTCTCATCCTCCATGACCGATTTTTTCAATTCATGATACGTTCTGTATTCTTCACTGTCCCGGATGTCCTGGGCCAGCCTGTACGTCGATGAATAATCCATTTGCATGCCTCCTCAGCATAAAAAACGGTCAGAAAAGGTTTTTTCTTCCCTTTCTGACCGATATTATACCCGTTTCTTCCGGGTTACGCAATCGCCTCAGACGTCCAGAATGATGGGCAGGATCATCGGATTCCGCTTGATTTTCTCGAAGATGAAGCGGTGCACCTCGTCCTTGATCATGTTCTTCAGATCCGGCCATCCGCTGCCCTCCAGGCTGTTGTCCGCCAGAATCTGCCGCACGAGATCCAGCGTCTGGTCGATGATGTCCTCGTTCTCCTTGACATAGATGAAGCCGCGGCTGACGATGTCCGGGCCGCTGACCAGCCTGGCCTCGTCCCGGTCGATGGCCATGGCGATGATCAGCAGGCCGTCCTGGCTCAGATGCTTCCGGTCCCGCAGCACGACGTTTCCGACATCGCCCACGCCGAGCCCGTCCACCAGCACGCCGCCCACGGGCACCTGCTCGCCCAGGGCCAGCACGCTCTGGTTCATTTCAATCACCTGGCCCAGCTCGGGAATCACGATATTCTGGCTCGGCACGCCCATGGCCTCCGCCAGCAGCGCGTGCTGCCACATCATCCGGTACTCGCCGTGCACCGGAATGAAGTACTTCGGCCGGACCAGCGAGTGCAGCAGCTTCAGCTCCTCCTTGCAGGCATGGCCGGAAACGTGCACCTCCGCCATCGCGCTGTAAACCACCTGCGCGCCCAGCCGGTACAGCTGGTTGATCACGCGGGAGATAAACTTCTCGTTGCCGGGAATCGGCGTCGCCGAGATGATCACCATATCGCTCTGGCGGATCTGCAGCTTCCGGTGCTCCGCATAGGCCATCCGGGTCAGGCCGGCCATCGGCTCGCCCTGGCTGCCCGTGGTCATGACGAGAATCTCGTTGTCCGGGTACTGATCCAGCATATCCATTTCAATCAGGCAGCCTTCCGGAATCTGCAGCTCGCCGATGCTCATGGCCACCCGGCTGACATTCACCATGCTCCGGCCGATGAAGCAGACCCGCCGCCCGTACCGGATCGCGCTGTCGATGATCATCTGCATCCGGTGAATGTTGCTGGCGAACATGGCAACGATGACGCGTCCCTCCGCCTGGGCAAACATCCTCTCGAACGTTTCCCCGACCTTGAGCTCGCTCATCGTATACCCTGCGCGCTCCACGTTCGTTGATTCGCAGAGGAACGCCAGAACGCCCTGCTCGCCGTATCTCGCAAAGGTCTGCAGATCCGTCACCTGCCCGTCGATCGGGGTGTAGTCCACCTTGAAGTCCCCGCTGCAGATCACCGTGCCCGCCGGGCAGGTGATCGCCAGGGCGCAGGCGCCGGCGATGGAGTGGCTCACATGGATGAACTGGCACGTAAACTGGCCCAGCTGCACCGTATCCCGCGGCTGAACCACGTGCATCGGAATCCCCTCCACCCGGTATTCCTTCAGCTTCAGGTCCACCAGGGCCAGGGTCAGCTTCGTTCCGTAGATATGGGCCGGCGCCTGCTTGAGAATATACGGCGTCGCCCCGATATGGTCCTCATGCCCGTGGGTAAACAGATATCCCCGGATATGATCCTTCTTCGACAGCAGATAGGTGATATCCGGAATGACCAGATCCACTCCCAGCATATCCTCCTTGGGGAACACGCTGCCGCAGTCCACAATTACGATATCGTCCTCGTATTCGAAGACATACATGTTCTTGCCGATTTCATCCACACCGCCGAGGGACACAATCCGCAGGCGGCTGGCTTCTTTGGCTTTTGCAGCTCTCGTCATCACGGGATACCTCCTTTCGCGTTTGCAGTTTCAAAGAACAGCAGGATAAACGGATGTCGTGCCTTTGCGCCTCTCCATCATCCAGTATTATGAAGCTCACACTTTACCAAAGTATACCATACTTTTCGGGATCCTGCTACCCCCTGAGCCCCCTATTTTATTAAGTTTTTATCAGATTTTTGCCAGATTCTGTCTTTTTGGCCCTTGTATCCATAATTTGGATATTGGAATTTTACCGGCCGCGCTCCGTACTACGGAAAAATTCCCCGACCGCAGTCCGCCCGGCCGAACACCGGCGGGCGGACTGCCATCGGGGAATCCGGTTACTGATACAGCGGATATCCGGCCATCAGCGCTTCGACTTCCTTCCGCACGGAAGGCACCGCCGCCTCTCCCTCGCGGAAGATCCGGGCGATCCATTCGCCGACCCGCTTCATTTCCGGCTCCTTCAGCCCGCGGGACGTGGCCGCGGGGGTACCGACCCGGATACCGCTGGTCACGAAGGGGCTGCGGGTTTCATTGGGCACGGTGTTCTTGTTGACGGTGATGTACGCGTCCTCCAGCATCGCTTCCATCTGCTTGCCGGTCACCTCGCTGCCCGTGAAGTCCAGCAGCAGCAGATGATTGTCCGTTCCGCCGGAAACCATCCGGATTTCCTGCTCCCGGAAAGTCTTCTCCAGGGTCTTTGCGTTCAGGATGATCTGGTGCTGATAGGATCTGAACTCATCCTTCAGCGCCTCCCCGAAGCAGACCGCCTTGGCCGCGATCACGTGCTCGAGGGGGCCGCCCTGGGTACCGGGGAAGATGGCCTTGTCAATCGCCTTCGCGTATTCCTCGCGGCAGAGGATCATGCCGCCCCGGGGGCCGCGCAGCGTCTTGTGGGTCGTGGTGGTCACGAAGTCCGCAAAGGGAACGGGGCTGGGATGCTCTCCCGCCGCGACCAGGCCGGCGATGTGCGCCATGTCCACCATCAGCAGCGCGCCCACCTCGTCCGCGATCGCGCGCAGCGCCTGGAAATCGATGGTCCGCGGATAGGCGGAAGCGCCGGCGACGATCAGCTTCGGATGGTTTTCCTTCGCCAGGCGGCGGACCTCGTCATAGTCGATCATCTCCGTCTCGGCGGAGACGCCGTAGGGAACGAAGTTGAAATAGGAACCGCTCATGTTGACAGGGCTTCCGTGGGTCAGATGGCCGCCGTGGGAAAGGCTCATGCCCAGCACCGTGTCCCCGGGCTTCAGCATGGCAAAATAAACGGCCATATTCGCCTGGGCGCCGCTGTGGGGCTGCACGTTGGCATGCTCCGCGCCGAAGAGCCGGCAGGCGCGCTGCCGGGCCAGGTCCTCGACGATGTCCACATATTCGCAGCCGCCGTAGTACCGCTTGCCCGGATACCCTTCCGCGTATTTGTTGGTCAGGCAGGTGCCCATGGCCGCCATGACCGCGGGAGAAACAAAGTTCTCGCTGGCGATCAGCTCGATGTGCGTCCTCTGCCGGTTCAGTTCCAGTTCAATCGCTTCGGCCACCTGCGGATCCGCCTGACGGATCAGTTCCATTTCCATTGCTTCCGTTCCCCCTGTTCATAGTATGCAACTGAATCAGTATACCAATCATGGCCCCTTCCCGCAACGCAGGAACAGAAAAAAAACCGTATCTTCCATCGCCGGGCATTTCCCGATCAAAGGCATTCATTCCAACCAAACGCAGGCCGCAATACGGCCTGCGTTTGGCAGAAGTCATTCCCCGGTCAATTGCCCAGATAAGCCTTTCTCACATCATCGTTCTGCAGCAGATCCGCCGCATTCCCGCTCATGGAGATCGTCCCCGTTTCCAGCACGTAGGCCCGGTCCGCCACGGACAGCGCCATCTGGGCGTTCTGTTCGACCAGCAGGATCGTCACGCCGGAGGCGTGCAGCTCCTTGATGATGTCGAAGATCTGATCCACCAGGATCGGCGCCAGGCCCATGGACGGCTCGTCGAGCATCATCAGCTTCGGCTTGCTCATCAGCGCCCGGCCCATGGCCAGCATCTGCTGCTCGCCGCCGGAAAGCGTGCCGGCGATCTGCTTTTCCCGCTCCTTCAGGCGCGGGAAGAAGGAGTACACGTGATCCATGGACGCCTGCAGCTCCTCATTGGGCCGCGAGAAGCCGCCCATGATCAGGTTGTCCTTCACCGTCATCTGCTGGAAGATCCGCCGGCCCTCCGGGCACAGGCTCAGCCCCTTGTAGACCATGCGGGAGGCCGCGGTGCCCTCGACCGGCATGCCGGCGAAGGCGATCGTCCCCTGCCGGGGCTTCAGCAGGCCGACGATCGTGTTCAGCGTCGTGGACTTGCCGGCGCCGTTCGCGCCGATCAGCGTCACGATCTCCCCTTCGAACACCTCCAGCGTGATCCCCTTGATCGCGTGGATCGCGCCGTAATATACGTGCAGGTTGTTCACCTTCAGCAGCGGAAGCCGCTCCTTCGCCTCGCTCATGCCTGCGCCTCCTTCTGCTTGCCCAGATAGGCTTCAATCACGGCCGGATTCCGCTGAATTTCGTCCGGCGTCCCCTTGGCGATGATCCGGCCGAAGTTCAGCACGCAGATATCCTCGCAGATGCCCATCACCAGGTTCATGTCGTGCTCGATCAGCAGGATGGCGATCTGGAACTGATCCCGGATCCGGATGATGTTCTCCATCAGCTCCTCCGTCTCGTGCGGGTTCATGCCGGCCGCCGGCTCGTCCAGCAGCAGGAGCTTGGGATGCGTCGCCAGCGCGCGGACGATCTCCAGGCGGCGCTGCGCGCCGTAGGGCAGGCTGCCCGCCCGGGTGTCCGCCATCGACGCCATGTCAAAGATGTTCAGCAGCTCCAGCGCCTCCTCGTGCTGCTTCTTCTCCGCCTTCCAGTACTGCGGCAGCCGCAGGATTCCGCTGAACATGCCATACCGGATCTGGTTATGCAGGCCGATGCGCACGTTTTCCTCGACCGTCATGTTGTCAAACAGGCGGATGTTCTGGAAGGTCCGGGCGATGCCCGCCTTGTTGGCCTCGACCGTCGTCATGCTGCCCATGTCCCGGCCCTCGAGCATCATCGTGCCCCGGGTCGGCTGATACACCCGCGTCAGCAGGTTGAACACCGTGGTCTTCCCGGCGCCGTTGGGGCCGATCAGCCCGGCGATCTCCGTCCTGCCCATGATCACGTTGAAATCATCCACGGCCTTCAGGCCGCCGAAGTCGATTCCCAGATGGCTGCATTCCAGCACCGGCATGGATCCCAGGTCGCGCTCCGGAACGATGGCCCCGGAGGGATACGGAACCATGGGCGTCATCTGGCGGCGTTTCGTTTCGCTCATGCTCTCAGCTCCTCCTCTCCGCGGTTCTTCCGGCCGAAGGGATTGATCCGCCGGATCAGGCTCTTGACCAGCGCGTTATTGCTCAGCAGCATCACCAGGATCAGCAGCACCGCGTAGGCCAGCATCCGGTAGTTCTGCAGGAAGCGCAGCTTCTCCGGCAGGATGGTCAGCGCCGCCGCGGAAACGATGGAGCCCGGAATGTTCCCGATCCCGCCGAGCACGACGAATACCAGCACGTTGATGGATTCGTTGAAGCTGAACTTGGTCGGCACCAGCGTGGCCATGCTCAGCCCGTACAGCGCGCCCGCCATGCCCGCCAGCACCGCGGCGGTCACGAAGGCCATCATCTTGTATTTCGTGATGTTGATGCCCATGGCTTCCGCGGCGATCCGGTTGTCCCGCGCGGCCATGATCGCCCGGCCGGAGCGGGAATGAACCAGGTTCAGCACGACGATCAGCGCAAACATGACCAGCAGGAACCCGGCCGTAAAGGTGGAGATGGTCTTGACCTTGACCGCGCCCATGGGGCCGTTGAGCAGCAGCGTTCCCGGCAGCGCGCCGTTCAGGAAGCCGAAGTGCAGGCTCGTTCCGTCCACGGAGGCGTATACGCAGTTCATCACGTTCCGGATGATCTCGCCGAAGGCAAGCGTCACGATGGCCAGATAGTCGCCCCGCAGCCGCAGCACCGGGATGCCGATCAGCGCGCCGAAGATGCCCGCGACCAGGCCCCCGGCAACGATCGCCAGCAGCAGCCGCAGCGTCGGATCCTCCATCGCGAATCCGTTCAGCAGCCATCCGCTGGTCACGATCCCGCTGAAGGCGCCCAGGCTCATGAAGCCCGCGTGCCCCAGGCTCAGCTCTCCGCTGATGCCGACCACCAGGTTCAGCGACACCGCCATCACGATCCAGCTGCAGATGGGGATCAGCTGCCCCTTCAGCGTGCGGGAGATGGATTTGTTGTTGATCATCACCGTCAGCACGATGAACAGAATGATCAGGACCGCATAGGTAATCAGGCTGGTGATGAACCGCGCTCTTTTCGTTTTCATGCCGCTCACCTCACACCTTCTCCCGGACGGCCTTCCCGAGCAGGCCGGTGGGCCGTACGAGCAATACGATAATCAGCACAGCGAAGACGATGGCGTCCCCCAGCTCCGTCGAGATATAGGCCTTGCCCAGGATCTCGATCACGCCCAGCAGCACGCCGCCCAGCATCGCCCCGGGGATGGATCCGATGCCCCCGAAGACCGCCGCGGTGAATGCCTTGATGCCCGGCATGGATCCGGTCGTCGGCATCAGCATGGGATAGGAGGAGCACAGCAGCAGGCCCGCGATCGCCGCCAGGGCCGATCCGATGGCGAAGGTGATGGAAATCGTGGAGTTCACGTTGATGCCCATCAGCTCCGCCGCGCCCCGGTCCTCCGATACGCAGCGCATCGCCTTGCCCATCCGCGTCCGGGAGGTGAACAGCGTCAGCCCGATCATGATCAGGATATTCACGGCGATCGTGATCAGCGTTTCCCCCTTGATCAGCAGCTGGCCGCCGAAAAGGGAGAGGGATCCGGTATCAATCATGTCCGGAAACACCTTCGGGTTCGCGCCCCAGATCAGCAGCGCCGTGTTCTGCAGCAGATAGCTCATGCCGATGGCGGTGATCAGCACCGCCAGGCTCGTCGCCTGCCGCAGCGGCTTGTAGGCCAGCTTTTCGATCGTGATGCCCAGCGCCGTGCAGACGACCATGGCGATCAGCAGCGATACGGGCAGCGGCATGTTCCAGTACTGCGCCGCGCAGAATATGATATACGCGCCGACCATAATGATGTCGCCATGCGCAAAGTTCAGCATCTTCGCAATGCCGTACACCATCGTGTATCCGAGCGCGATGATGGCATAGATGCTGCCCAGGCTGATGCCGTTCACCAGGTTGGACAGGAATACCATGATCATTTCCTCCCCTGTCTGTTCCGATTATTTCCGTTTTCCGGAAAAACAAGGAATCCGGTTCGGGAAATCCCGAACCGGATCCGATGCGCAATCCGGTCAGTTGTCCAGGCCGACGTAGGCGCCGTCCCGGATGATCATCGCGGTGGGCACCTTGTCCACTTCGCCGTTGGCGCTCCAGGTCATCGTGCCGGTCAGGCCGTCCACCGTGATCTGCTGCATCGCCTCGATCATCCGGTCACAGATGTCCTCGGCGGCTTCGCCGGTCTGCACGCCGGCCTTCTCGGCCGCCGCCACCAGCGCGTACACGCAGTCATATCCGTCCGCCGCAAACTGGTTCGGAACCTCGTTGTACAGCTCCTGATACTTGGTCACGAAGCTGACCGTCGCCTCATCCGTCGCGTCCGCCACGAAGGGGGTCAGCAGCATCACGCCCTCGGCCAGCTTCGCGTCGAAGCCTTCCATGGTCAGGATGCCGTCCATGCCGTCCACGCCGAAGAAGGTGGGCGCGTATCCGATGCTGTTGGCAGCGATCAGGATCTGGGAAGCGGGGGTGTAGTAGATCGGCAGGAACACCAGGTCCGCGCCGTTCTTCTGGGCATCCGCCACCTGCACGGAGAAGTCCGTGGTTTCATCGGTGAAGGTGGTGGTGGAAACGATCTCCATGCCCAGCTCGCCGGCCTTCTGCACGAAGGTCTGATAGATGCCGGTGGAGTACGCGTCCGCGTTGTTGTAGATCACGGCGATCTTCGTGCCCAGCTTCTTCTCGTTGATCACGGCCGCGGAAGCGGAACCCTGGTTCGGGTCCGTGAAGCAGACCTGGTACACGTTGTCCTTGTCCGCCGTCACGTCCGTGGAGGAAGCGGAGGGGGTCAGCATGAACACGCGCTCCTCATAGGCCTTCGCGCCGACCGCGATGCAGGGAGCCGTCGTCGTCGTTCCGACGATCATCTGCGCGCCCTTTTCCATCACGCTGTTGTAGGCGTTGACGGCCTTTTCGGCGTCGTGGGTGTCATCCTCGTTCAGCAGTTCGATCGTAAATCCGTTGTCCTGGGCGTTGATCTCGTCGGCCGCAATCTGCGCGCCGCGATAGGTCGCCAGCCCGTATACGGCGGCACCGCCGGTCTGCGGTCCGATGTGGGCAATCTTCAGCGTCACGTCCTCCGCCATCGCGGAAACGCAGGCCAGCAGCAGGCACAGCGCCAGCATCACAGCAAATACCTTTTTCATGGGTCAGCCTCCTTCAGAAATATCGTATCCAAAGCAGCTCCGCTTTGTGTTTCCCTATTATACCTTCTTTTTCGCCCCGCGGCGCACCTGCGCCTGTTCATTCCTTGTATTTCTGCATCAAAAAACCGCGGCGCTCAGGCCGGGCTCCCCCGCAGCACATCCGCCAAATGCTTACTGCTGCTTCCGTCAGGACCTGACAGGGTTCACACCGGAAGATCGCACGGGACCCAACCTTCATCGCACACACGGCAAGCGTAAGTATATCGTCTTTTCCCGGGAAATGCAATGATTTTTTGACGGTTTTCCCTTTTTTTGCATTGACCGCGCCTTTTCGTCAGCGTAAAATAGACATGTTTTTTTGATTCAACGCAGGCACGGGGGAGGGACGGAAGATGAAAATCGGCTTCGATCATGACAGGTATACCCATATGCAGTCCGAGCGGATCATTGAGCGGATTGCGGAGTTCGGCGGCAAGCTGTATCTGGAGCTGGGCGGAAAGCTGTTTGACGACTATCACGCCAGCCGCGTGCTGCCGGGCTTTCAGCCGGACAGCAAGGTGCAGATGCTGCTGAAGATGAAGGATCAGGAGGAAATCCTGATCGTGCTCAACGCCGATGACATCGAAAAGAGCAAGGTCCGCGGCGATCTGGGCATCACCTACGACCTGGACACCCTCCGCCTGATCGACGCCTTCCGCGGCATCGGCCTGTATGTCGGCTCCGTGGTGCTGACGCGCTGGACCGGCCAGCCCGCGGCCGTCTCCTTCGAGCAGCGGCTGAACTCGCTCGGCGTCAAAACCTTCCGGCATTATCCGATCGAAGGATACCCGACGGATATCGATCACATCGTCAGCGATGACGGCTTTGGCCGCAACGACTATGTGGAAACGACCCGTCCCCTCGTCCTGGTCACCGCTCCGGGCCCCGGCAGCGGGAAGATGGCCACCTGCCTCTCCCAGCTGTATCAGGAGAACCGCCGCGGCATCAAGGCGGGATATGCCAAGTTTGAAACCTTCCCGATCTGGAACCTGCCCCTGAAGCACCCGGTCAACGTCGCCTACGAAGCCGCGACGGCGGACCTGAGCGACGTCAACATGATCGATCCCTATCATCTCGAAGCCTACGGCGTCACGACCGTCAACTACAACCGGGATATCGAGATCTTCCCGGTGCTCAATGCCCTCTTCGAGCACGTCTGGGGCAAGTCCCCCTACAAGAGCCCGACGGATATGGGCGTCAACATGGTCGGCATGTGCATCACCGATGACGAGGTCTGCCGCCACGCGGCGGAGAAGGAGATCCTCCGCCGGTTCTATGCCGCCCGCTGCTCCTATCTGCAGGGGCATGCCGCCCGGGAGGAGGCGGAGAAGATCCGCCTCCTGATGCAGCACCTGAACCTGGATGATTCGATCCGTCCCGTGATCGCCGCCGCCCGCGCCCGCGCGGAGGAGACGGAGAATCCCGCCCTGGCGATCGAGCTGCCGGACGGGGAGATCATCACCGGGAAGACGACGGATCTGCTCGGGCCCTCCGCCGCGGTCATTCTCAACGCGGTCAAGAAGCTGGGCGGCATCCCGAAGAGCACGCACCTGATCCCGCCGCAGGTCATCGAGCCCGTGCAGGAGCTGAAGTGCAGGTATCTCGGCAACCACAATCCGCGCCTGCATTCCGACGAGGTGCTGGTCGCCCTCTCCGTTTCCGCCGCCTCCGATCCGAACGCGGCCAGGGCCCTGAGCATGCTGCCCCTCCTGAAGAACTGCGAGGCGCATTCAACGGTCATTCTTCCTGCGGTGGACGACAATACCTTCCGCCGCCTCGGCCTGAACCTGACCTGCGATCCGAGCTATCAGAGCCACAAGCTGTATCATAAATAACCGTACTGCAATAAACGGCGGCGGCCTTCTCCTTTGGGAAGGCCGCCGCCGTTTTTGTCATTCCGCCTCCGGCGTCAGATCGCGGATCAGCGCCCGCAGCTGGTTGATCACCTGATAGTTCACGTCAACGGTCACGGTCGGGGCGGTCGCATAGCAGTAATTCTCGTCGATATCGATTCCGTAGCCGGTTTCCTCCCGGAACACCGCCGCGATCGTCCGGAAGATCTCCCGCGCCCACTTCATGTGGTACGTGGAGGTCACCAGCGTCACCTCGTGGATCTCCCCTTCCGACTGCAGAATCCGGAAGCTGTTCCAGGCGTTGGCCAGGGTGGAGAGCGCATCCGGATCCGTCCGGATCCGCGCCTCGTCCACCCCGCAGCTGCGGATCAGATATTTTTTCATCATCCCGGCCTCGCTGTGCCGGCTCGGGTTGTTGCTTCCCGTCACGCCTCCGGTGCAGATCAGGACCGATTCCGGAAAGCTCCGGGCCGCCGCGGCCGCCGCCTTGCACCGGCCCTTCAGCTCCCGGGTCATCTCCCCGTCCTTCAGCCGGTACCCCAGCACGATGAAGGCCCGCGGCGTCTCCCGGTCCAGGTCCGTGTCCTCCAGCTCCTCCGCCGTTTCCTTTTTGCTGTTGTATTTCCGCAGCGGATAATCCCCGTCCAGATAGTTCCGGAACCATTCCTCCGTCATCTGCCCGGCGATCCGCCCGTCGCTCTCGCTGTTCTCCCGGATCTGCTCCACCAGCGCCTCCGCCGCCTCCTCCGTGCCTTCCGGCTTCCGGATGGAGCCCTTCAGGACCGAGACGAGGTTTTCAAACAGCTCCACGTTTCCGGGATGCAGGCGGTATTCACTCTCCGCCCCCGCGCCCGCGGCCAGCAGCATCAGCACCGTCAGGATCACCGCCGCGATTCTTCGCCCGAATCTCATTTTCTGTCCTTTCCTCTCCCGCAGATCTGATTCATTATACCACATGATGCCCGTATGGCGTTACAGTCCCTCCGCCGTATCCAGAATCAGCTTCTCCGTCTTCTCCCATCCCAGG
>CAMOYA010000026.1 GCA_946629635.1 uncultured Clostridia bacterium | reverse complement strand
GATTTCGAGTCAGGGCCGTTATGACCACTTCGATACCGCTCCAGATGGCGACATCGCGGATTATAGCATACTCATTCAGGTTTTGGCAAGCCGTGGTGAAAAAGCATCCGGGAGTTCCATCCTGTTTCGTCCCGGATCAGTCAAAGGTGAACCGGTCAAACTCGCCTACAGGTTCCTCGCCGTCTGTATGGAAGACAAAATACACCGCATGCTTTCCGATGACCGGAGCGGTCAGGGACGAAGTGATTTCTGCCTGGCACGGCATGACAGGGAAGCAGGCAATCTCCTTTCCGTCCCTGGCATCCAGCCGCACGTGAACCGTAACCGGCCGGCATACATTCGCGCGGACCGTGACCGTTTCCGGAGAATTGTTCCCGAACTGAAGGTAACGGAAACCGACGCCCAGTCCGTCCGACAGATCCCGGACAGGTGCAGAAATATCCGGATCCTTCTCATACACCGGAGCGATCCACGCCTGATGCTTTCCGCCGTACAGGTGGCAGCAATAGCCCGCAGAAATCCATTTCCGGGCATCCAGCCCGTTCACATGGGCGCCCTGGGACGTCATCTCGACCGGCATGGAGGAAACCGGTTTGCCGTCGTGATAGGCGACCTTTCCCAGATAGACTGCTCCGTCCTCTCCCTGCGCCGCATCAATGGGCTCCAGCATCGCCTGGCGGGAGTATTCATCCCTTCCTGTCTGTCGGTGATAGAAGATGTACCACTGGCCGTTCACCTGCATGACGGATCCATGATTGTTGCCCCAGCGGAAGGACATTGTTCCCTTGCCGTTCTCGCCAAAGAGAATCTCCCCGCCGTTAAAGCTGATATCCCCGCCGCCGTGGAATCCGTCCAGGGGCGTATCGCTCCACCGGTAGGACAGGAAACCGTTGCATGGCCCGTACACGCCCAGCTCCGGCACATCCCAGTCCACGCGTCGGGAATAGATATACACGTATTTCCCGAATATCTTCCGGGGACTGGAGGCTTCAAAGAAGGCATCTTCCCCGGCATGTCCGTCATCCTTTGCCCAGTCCGCATGGCAATGCGCGAGCGGATGTTCCCGCAGCGTGCCTTCCCGGATCGTCGCCATGTCATCGTTCAGCTCTCCGCACCAGGACTTGCAGAATCCCCAGTAGGCATATACCCTTCCATCGTCATCCACCAGCACGCCGGGGTCGAAGCCCAGATCCGTCTTCACCGGATCCACAAAGGGTCCCCAGGGCTTGTCGGACCTGGCCACCATGATCCTCGAGCCGTGGTCCTCCGCCGCATACATATAAAAGGTATTCCCTTTCTGCACCACGTCCGGCGCAAAAAGAATGCTGTGATCCTCCGCCTGATAACATGTTCCATGGCACTTCCAGTCGGTCAGGTCGTCCACCGGAGCAGACCAGACCACATAATCCCGGCCGCAGTATGCCGTCCGTTCCGTGTCATGAGAGCCATACACATAGACCCTCGTTTCTCCTCCATATGTAAACACGCGCGGTTCCCCGTCCGGCACATGCTCCCACAGCGGCATATACGGGTTGGCTCCATGAATGGTTTCCTTCTGACGGTTCATATCCTGTTCCTCTCCGCCGGCGCGGCCGGCCACATCTTTTTTTCATTTAACCCCGAAGCAACCCGCCTGTCAAGCCAAATGTTGTCTTTACATCTTGTCTTTGATATAATATCTTTCATCAAAAAACACAGGGAGGAATTCATTTTGATCGCGCAGACACCGCCCATGGGCTGGAACAGCTGGGATTGCTACGGCGCTGCTGTCACAGAGAAAATCGTTCGTCAGAACGCGGAATATATGGCAAAACACCTGAAGTCCTTCGGCTGGGAATATATCGTAGTGGATATCCAGTGGGCGCAGCCCACGGCCGTCAATCACACCTATGAACCCTTCTCCGCCCTGACAATGGACGGCTTTGGCCGGCTGACCCCGGCGGTCAACCGTTTCCCCAGTGCCGAAGGCGGAGCCGGTTTCAAGCCGCTCGCCGATTACGTGCATTCCCTCGGACTGAAGTTCGGCATCCATATCATGCGCGGCATGCCCCGCATGGCGGCACATCAGCATCTGCCCATCGCAGACAGTCCCTATTTCTGTCACACCGCCGCGGACCCGCACTCGATCTGCGCGTGGAATCCGGATATGTACGGGCTCCGGTGCGAGCTTCCGGAGGCCCGGGCGTACTACGACAGCATTTTCCGCCTGTACGCCTCATGGGGAGTGGATTTCGTCAAGTGCGACGACATCGCCCGGGAGTATCCCCATTGCAGAAGGGAAATTGAAGTCATTTCAGAAGCCTGCCGGAGCTGCGGGCGGGACATGGTGCTGAGCCTCAGCCCCGGTCCCGCCCCGCTGGAGCAGGCGGAGCACCTGAAGAAATACGCCAACATGTGGCGGATCACCGATGACTTCTGGGACGACTGGAAACTGCTCAAGGGGATGTTCGAACGGGCGGAGAAATGGTGCGTCCATGCCGCGCCGGGGCACTGGCCCGATGCGGACATGCTGCCGCTCGGCGCGCTGCGCCAGTGCGAGAATCCTGATGACTGGACCAAATTCACTCAGGCGGAGCAGCGCACGATGATGACCCTGTGGGCCATGATGCGCTCCCCGATGATGATCGGCGGAGAGCTGACGAAGAATGACGATTTCACCCTCTCGCTCCTGACCAATGAAGCCGTTCTGAGGATCGCCCGGGAAAGCTTCTGCGCTCATCCCCTGCGGACCACGGAGGCGGAAAGCGTCTGGATTGCCCCCCGGAAGGATGGCGGCGGCATCTATCTGGCGCTGTTCAATCTGAGCGATGAGGAGCGGACGGTCGCCGCCCCGCTGGAGCTTCCGGAGCACCGCCAGCTGACCCTTCGGGAACTCTGGCGCGGCAGAATCGCCGGCGCCGCCGACGAGATCCGTGTTTCCCTGCCGCCGCATGATGCCGCCGTATATCTGATTTTCCCGGCCCGGCCTGCCGGAAGCGGGAGAGCCGAATGAAAAGACTGTTTGGAATCCTGCTGCTGTCGGTGCTGATCCTCGCCTGCGCGGCTGCCTGCGGCGAAGTGCAGATTTCCTTCTCTCCGGAGCATCCCCGGGTCGGCGACTATGTGGATGTTACCGTCACTGCGGACCGGGAAGGGGCGCAGACGGTGACCTGGTCCCTTGTCACGGCGGATGGCGCCATATTCGACGGGAAACCCGTGGATCGCTTCACCGCCAGCTTCCGTCCCCGGGTGGAAAAGGATCATACCCTGACCGTCACCGTCTCCTGGGGGAAAAAGGGCAAGGAAAAGGATGAGGAAACGGCCAGCGTTCTCATCCCGGTTTCCGGCGAAGCGCCCGTTCAGCAGGGATCCAATGTGATCTACAGCCAGCGGGACGGCTGGTGGGCGGACAAGGTTTATTCCGCCAAGCATCACCGCTCCGTCCAGAAGGCCGGCTGCGCGCTCTTTGCCCTGAGTCATGCGCTCCAGCGCAAAGGGCATATGGGTGAAGATGTACTTCCGGATCATCTGGCCGCCACCTACAGCTACTGCTACGTGGAAGGCCGGGGGACCGCAAATGAAACGCTTCTGAATAATGCCGCGCAGGTTTATGATTTCTACACGGAGAGCGACCTGATTGAATCCGAGGAGGAGTTGACCACCTGCTTCCGGCTGGGCGACGTGTTCAGCTTCAGCATCGTCAACGGCCATATCGCCTGCGCGGAGTCGCTGAGCGAAGACGGAACAAAGGTGCGCGTGATTGATTCCGCCCCCAGCGCCACCTTTGAGCGGATGAAGGGCGGCAAAATCTATTATCAGGCGGAGGACGGAAGCTTTGCGGAAGCCCGGACCGCGGATGAGCTGCCCGGAATCCGCTGGTTCTTCGAAACCCAGGAATACGGCGGAATGGCTTACTGGCTGGATCTGAAATACTGCGCCGGCCGGGGGATGCGCCTGATCCGTCCCTGGTGGCTGAAGCTGGAAACGGGCGACGGCCTTCGCAGCGTTTCGCCGGACTATATCGGCGCTGTCTGGAGCCGCGTGAACGCCGGAGAAGAGGAAATGCGCGTACGCACCGCCGATCTGCGATGGACCCATGCGGATACGGACGGAAGCAGAATCGCCATGGTGACCAACCGGAAGACGTATCTGACGGACGGAGACGGCAAAACGGTTTCCGGCTTTCTGGCCATTCAGCCGGGCACCCTGCTCACCGTCCTCCGGGAGGAGAAAGAACGGCTTTACGTGTTCTACAAAATATCCCGGAAGCAGGCCTTCGGCTATGTCAAAAAGGCGAACGTGGAATTGCTGGAGGTCTCCTCGGATCCCGTGCCGGAAGGCATTGTGGCCACATCCAAGGGCAAGACAGCCGGCAATGTGACCATCAACGTGGTCCGGGCCATCTCCGGCGCAACGAAGAATCAGAAGACGGGCGAATGGGTCATCGGCACGCCGATCGCGCTGCTGGAACACCGGGACGGCGCCTGGTATGCCGAAGGAAAGGGCCTTCGGGGCTGGATCGATGATCAGTATGTGATTGAAATCTCGGAGGATACTCAGGAGGGACACGAAAGCGATGGGACGCAGATCAACGAAGGAAAATAAATCCATCTGGCAGGTCACCCGGGAGGAGCTGGGCCTGACAAGGGAAAAGGCAGGGGATTTGATCCCCGGCTTTTCTCCCGAGCGGATCGAGAAAATCGAAAACGGAAGGACGCAGATTCAGCCGGAGGATGTGATGCTGCTGGCCGAATACTACAAAGCACCTTCTCTGCGCAATTACTACTGCGCGAACGAATGCCCCATCGGCCAGGTGCATGCCCTGCGGACCGAATCCAAGGAGCTGGCGCAGATCGCGGTGGAAACGCTGAACGCCCTGAACAAGCTCAGCAAGAGCCGCGACCGGCTGCTGGAAATCGTGGAGGACGGTCAGGTGCGCGCTGATGAATACGCGGACTTCAAGGAGATCAAAACGACGCTGGACCGGATCGCGCTGAGCGTATCCAACCTGCAGCTGTGGGTGGATGAGCAGATTGCCGCCGGCAACCTGCACCACGCGGAAGAATAAAAATCGGAGCCGGGCATTCATCCGCCCGGCTCCAATTTTTTATACCTGATTATTCCTTCTCCGCAGCTTCCTCGACCGCGTTCACGGCTTCCGCCACGGTTTCCGCTACGTAATCATCCGTTGCGACGACCTCGTACTCGGCTTCCGGAGCAGCCGCTTCCTCCGCGACCGCAGGAACTTCCGGTTCCAGCGCCTGCCGGATGCTCAGGCTGATGCGCTTCTTCTCAGGATCCACGCCCAGCACCTTCACATTCACCACATCGCCGACCTTCACAGCGTCTTCCACCTTGGCAACGCGCTGGGTGGAGCACTGGCTGATGTGAACCAGTCCGTCCAGTCCGGGCTGCAGTTCCACAAAGGCGCCGAAATCCGTGATCCGGACCACTTTGCCTTCCACAATGGAACCTTCGGGATAATTCTCCACCGCATTGTCCCATGGATGGGGCTGAAGCTGCTTGTAGCCCAGCTGGATTCTTTCCCTTTCGGGATCCAGGGACAGCACCTTCACATCCACTTCCTGGTTGGGCTTGACCACTTCGCTGGGATGCTTGATGCGGCCCCAGCTCAGATCCGTAATATGGATCAGACCATCCACGCCGCCCAGATCCACGAAGGCACCAAAGTCCGTCAGCCGACGGACGATGCCATGAATGACAACGCCTTCTTCCAGCTTGTCCCAGACTTCCTTTTTCTTCGCAGCCGCTTCCTCCGCGACAACCGCCTTGCGGCTGGCGACGACGCGCTTCTTCTGCTTGTCGATCTCGAGGATCTTCAGCTTCATGGGCTTACCCACAAAGTCCGAGATCTTTTCGACATAGCGCTGGCTCAGCTGGCTGGCCGGAACGAACGCCCGCACGCCGCCGACATCCGCGATCAGGCCGCCCTTGACAGCTTCCTTGCCGACCGCATCCAGATACTCGCCGGATTCTTCCTTCTCGAGAAGGGCATCCCACGCCTTCCGGTTGACGATATTGCGCTGACTCAGCAGCACGTTGCCTTCTCCGTCGTTCACCTTGACGACTTCGACTTCAATCTCGTCATCCAGTTTGACATCCTGATCAACCAGATCGGCGCGCTTGATCAGACCATCAGCCTTGTAGCCGATGTTGACGCACACCTCGTCGTCCGTAATCTGGACAACTTTTCCGGTCACCGTCTGTCCGGCCCGGATCCTCACCAGAGTAGATTCGACTTCCGCCATAAAGTCATTGTGTTTTTCTTCCTCCGCTGCGGGAGCCAGGTCCTTGTTTTCCAGTTCGCTCATGCGTGTGACAACCTCCTTAAGTGAATCCGTCGGCGTTGATGCTCCGGCGGTAATCCCGATCAATTCGGAATTGCTATTTGCAAAGGCGGGCGGAATCTCCGCCGCACTCTCTACCAAAATGGTTCTCCGGCATCTTTCAGCACAGATGTGGAACAGTTTCCGGGTATTGGCGCTGTTCCTGCCGCCGATCACGATCATCGCATCCGCCCGTTCCGCCAGTTCGGCGGCTTCCTGCTGGCGGATCTCCGTCGCGTTGCAGATGGTGCAGATGCTGTCCAGATTTCTGACCCTCCGGGCCAGAACGGCCAGTACCTTCTGCCAAGTCACCGGGGAGTAAGTCGTCTGCGACACGGCAACCGCCGTTTCCATCTCCGGGATCATTTCCGCATCCGCCGGGGAAGCCACGAACCATACGGGCCCATGCGCCCAGCCTGCCGATCCCCGCACCTCAGGATGATCCTTCTCCCCGACAAGAATCACCGGTTTCCCGTTTCGCGAGGACTCTTCCACCACCCGGTGAAGCCGCTGCACGAACGGGCATGTCAGATCCACGATCGCTGTTCCGGCTTCCTGAAGTTTTTTCATTTCTCCGGCCGATACCCCGTGGCTCCGGATCAGCACCCGTCTCCCGCCGGCTTCCTCTGGCTTATGAATCACCCCGAGTCCCCGGCTTTTGAGCCTGGAAACGACATCCGGGTTGTGAATCAGCTCCCCCAGAGTGCAGGAAGGAATCCCGTCCTCCGCTGCTTTCACCGCTATCTCGACAGCCCGCTGAACTCCCATACAGAAGCCCGCATGGGCCGCTGTCTCTACAGGCATAGGCGGCATCCTCTCTGCCAAATCAGGCTCTATCTATAAATATTTTCTCTTTCCTTTATGAAATTCCTTCTGCCTTCAAAAAAATTTTTTAATTTTTTTCCAATTTCCATTTCAGTGGCTTCCCGGCGCCCCGTTTGCCTCCCGAATCATCCTCCGGAATGTTTCCCGGAACCGTTCATTCATCCTCTCACAGGTCTCCGCATTGATCCCTTCCTCGAGCAGATCGTCATAAGGAATCGCCTCTCCTACCGTCAAAACCGTTTTATGGAAAAAAGCAAGCTTTCGGTTCACATATACCGGTATGATCGGCGCGCGCGTGCGCATGGCCACCAGTGCCGCCCCGCTCTCGATCTGTTCCATCTGGCCTTCATGCCGTCTTGTTCCTTCCGGAAAGATCATCAGAATCTTCTTCATCCTGACCGCTTTCATGCAGTTCCTCATGGCAGCCATATCCGCGTTGTGCCGGTCCACCAGGATGCAGTGAAGCCGTGTCAGCACATTCCGGATGAACGCGTTTGGTGCCAGTTCCTTTTTGGCCAGAAAAACGACCTGACGCCGGGGAATAAAGCGGGCAATGGCCAGCGGATCCAGCGCGTGCTGATGATTGGCAATCAGCACATAGGGTGCCTCCGCGTCCAGCCGGTCCCGGTTCAGGCAGGTCACCGGCATCACCGTACTGAAGACAAGGATCCCCAGTGCGCGGACAATTTCGTAGAGAATGCCTCTTTTCTCCGTCACCGGCTCGGGATGCTTCTCAGCCATGGCGTTTTTCCTCCACAATCCGAAGAATCTCCTGCACCGTCTCCTCGAAGCTCAGATGGGTCGAGTCCACCAGCACCGCATCCTCCGCCTTCCGCAGCGGCTCCACGGCACGGTTCATGTCCTGCTCATCCCGCTTCTTCAGCTCCGAAAGCACTTCCTCGAAGGTATCCTTCTCTCCCTTCTCCTGCATCTCCAGCCAGCGGCGGCGTGCCCGTTCCTCCGCAGAAGCCGTCAGGTAGATCTTGGCCGTAGCGTTCGGAAGCACGGTGGTACAGATGTCTCTCCCATCCACCAGCATATCCGTTTCCGCAGCCAGCTTCTGCTGAATCCGGACCATTTCCTTCCGCACCTCCGCATAGCGGCTGACGGTGGAA
This sequence comes from uncultured Clostridia bacterium, assembly GCA_946629635.1. GTDB lineage: Bacteria > Bacillota > Clostridia > Christensenellales > Aristaeellaceae > Aristaeella. The sequence goes on along the minus strand of CAMOYA010000026.1, from coordinate 14,462 downwards.
GCCGCCATGCTGACCTCCGGCGTCCGGATCAGTCCGGTCACATCCTCCCCCTGCACGAACGTATGCTGCCCGTCCGCTTCATGGGAAACGGACACCCCCAGGTTCCGGCACAGATCCGTAATGGCATGCTCGTCCTGAACATCCACATGTTTGCGCAGCGCGGTCAGCCCCAGCGCCCGATACATCGCCCCCGTATCCAGGTGCAGAATGCCGAGCCTTCTGGCCGTTTCGTCCGACACGGAGGACTTTCCTGCTCCGACCGGTCCGTCAATTGCGATATTCAGCCGCATCCTCAACTCATCTCCCATTCGGTATTGATAATCTGATATTATACACTTCGCCGTCTGTTTGAGCAATCTGTTTCCAATTGTTTCCATTTGTGCGCGTTTTGGCATTTCTTGGAACGTATGATGATCGTTATTTACAATCTGTTCATAAAAATTGCTTGACAATTATGCCGACTGAATTCTATACTCATTTTGCGGGCTGTGCTTTTCAGAAGCGAGGAGGTTTATTCTATGAAATCGACCGGTATGTACCGTCAGCTGGATTCCCTGGGTCGGGTTGTGATCCCGATTGAACTCCGCCGTTCTCTGGATGTCAGTCCAAAGGATCTGCTGGAGATCAGCGTGGAAAACAATCAGATCATTCTGCGGAAGTTTGAACCCAATTGCTTCTTCTGCGGAAGCAATCACGGCCTCATTCAGTACAAGGAAAAGATGATCTGCCGTCACTGCCTCAAGGATCTCAAGGAGCTCTGATCATCGGGTTCCTTCAGTTGCCGGGCCGCCTGGCCCGGTTTCTTTTTTGCTTGCATGCTGCCTTTTCGAAATGTATAATCTATGCCTGAAAGGAGTCCTTATGGCATATTCTTTTTTTGCTTATCTATCGCGGCTGAAGCTGATTTCCCGCTGGAGCCTGATGCGAAATACGCAGCCGGAGAACGATGCGGAGCATTCCCTTCAGGTGGCCATGATCGCGCACGCGATCGCCGTCATCGGGCGGGACCGTTACGGCCGCGAGGTGGATCCGGAACACGTGCTTTCCCTCGCCGTCTATCATGATGCCACGGAAGTCATGACCGGTGATCTGCCGACCCCCGTCAAGTATCATAACGACGGGCTGCGGGACGCCTATCGCCGTCTGGAGGATCTTTCGGCCGACCGGCTGCTTTCCCTGCTTCCGGAGGATATGCGTCCGGCATTTCTGCCCTATCTGAAGCAGGAAAAAGGCTACGCCAGGGATGTGGTCAAGGCGGCGGATCGGATCTGCGCGTACATCAAATGTCTGGAAGAGAAACGGGCCGGAAACCGGGAATTTGATTATGCCGCCAAAAATGTCCGGGAAAGCATCGATGCCATCGATCTCCCCGAAGTCGGGGTTTTCCTGAAGGATTTTCTTCCCGCTTTTGAAATGACGCTGGATGAGCTGAATCATCCATCGTAATGAATGAAATATCATTGTATCTGGAGGTTGGTCTGATGATGAAGCGTATTCTGTGCCTTTTGCTGGTGTTGACCCTGGGGTTGCCTGTTCTCGCCCTTGCCGAAGAAGGCGAGGTGGAGATCGAGGAGCTGCAGGAAGAGGATTACGAAGTGGACGCGGAGGGAAACCTGGTTCTGTCCGATGATGAAAACCTTTTCAGCACCGAAGAGCTGGCGGATCTGGATTCACTGCTCGCCGCCTATGAAAGAGACGAATCCGTTTCGACGGATCCGCAGGAGCTGGAGCTGAACACCAACCTGCCGGACAACGTGGTCAATATTCTGCTCCTGGGCGTTGATTCCAGGGGAACGAAGGACGTTCAGCTGCTGAGTGAACAGCTGCGCCGGGATGAAAACGAGCCGCGGAACAAATCCGTCGCCAAGCGTGCGGATGTGCAGATGATCCTGTCTGTCAACACGGAAACCGGTGCCATCAAGCTGTCCTCCATCGCCCGCAATACATATGTTGAAGTTCCGACCCGGAAGAACAAGACCCTTATCGCCAATTCCTTCGGTCATGCCATATACAAGGACGGCAAATACGACTCCTGGGTCGATACGCCGGAGCTGGCCGTCCGTACGGTCAATCACAACTTTGAGATGAACATCCGTCATTACGTGGCCATCAACTTCTACGGGGTGGAAGAAATCATCGAAAAGCTGGGCGGCGCGGATGTGGATCTGACCAAAAAGGAAGCCAAGGCCATCAACACCTACCTTTCCATGTCGACCATCAAGAATTCCAAGGGCGATCAGATCTCCCACGGTCGGGCCATCGCCAATACCTACGACAACCACTCCGAAGGCCGGGAAAAGCTCGCCACCAACCTGAAGGACGGCACCGTTCAGCATCTGGACGGGCTCCAGGCCCTGATGTATGCCCGGCTGCGTTCCATCGACAGCGATTTTGTCCGTACGGCGCGCACCCGTCACCTGCTGGACTGCCTGCTGAAATCCGTCTTTGAAAAGATCAAAAGCGGGGAAATGGACTTTGTCATCAACGGAGAAATCAATATCAACGCGCTGCTGAACACGGTCGTGGACTTCACCCAGTACATGATCACCAACATGGACATGTCCTCGATGTTCAGCGTGATCACGAGCGTGCTGGGCAGCGATCTCGTCCGTCATCCGGAATCCGCCACTTCCATGATTTCCGAATTCCGGATTCCCATGGACGGCACCTGGAAGTATTCAACGGTGGACGGTTCCAGTGTCACGGTCATGTCCGACAAGCAGCAGAACGTTCAGTCGCTGCACGAATTCATCTACGGGCAGTACATTCCCGCCAACTGATGCGGGCAGAAACAGGAAAAAGGCCGGGAGCGCAATTCTCCCGGCCTTTTCCTGTTATTGCTTTCTGAACAGCCCCTGGTGGCTCACCTTCCACCAGATCAGGCACAGCACTCCGTAGATTGCTGCGCCGCAGGCTGCCTGGATCCCCAGATTCAGCCAGCTTTCCTGCCCCAATGCGGCGCCGATTCCGCGGACGGCAACCAGCATGATCCCTCCGATCATCGCGTAGATGCCCACATACCGGATATAGCGCCGATACGGCAATTCCTTTCGCAGGATCACATACTGAACCACCGGCACCGTCAGCTCCGCCAGCAGGGTGCCAACCACCGCTCCCATGCTCTTCATCACCGGGATCAGCGCTGCGTTGGCAATCAGGTTGACCACCGCACCGCAGCATACGCTTTTCACAAAAATGCTGTCCCGGTTCTGCGGCAGCACCACCTGGGTCCGGATCACGTTGGCAAAGCCGATCATGATCAGCGTAAACGCCAGCGGAATCATCAGAATACCGGAATAGCGGAATGCCTCGCCGTAAAACAGTGCCCCGAACCGGTCCCCGACCGCAGCTACGCCGAAGGTCATCGCGCTGACCATGCAGATCACCAGGTCCATGCTCCTGTCGATATGACGGGCGATTGCCTCCATCTGACCCTTCTTCCACATATTGGCCACCTTGGGCATCATCACCGTCCCAATGGCGGAGATGAAACCGCTCAGGCAATAGATTACCTTTTCCGCGTTTTCATACAGTCCGTTCTCATCCACCCCGGCGATGACGCTGACCATGACCTTGTCCATGGTCCGGTAGATGTTGACCGCCATCACGGAGATGAACAGCACCGCACAGGGCTTCAGGTGCGTCAGGCTCTCTGCCAGCGGCACCCGGTGATAGCTCACCCTTCCCCGCAGGCTCAGGGAACAGCTGAGATTCCCCAGCAGCGTAGCCAGGCTCCATACGAAGCCGTAGATCCATATATCTTTCCCGCTTTTCACGAACAGAAAAACGCAGGCCGCGGCCGCGCACTTGACAAAAGTGTTCCGCAGCGCCACCGGTCTGAAAAGATCCAGACCCATCAGACACCAGTCGAAGCTGCACAGACAGCTGACGCTCATCATCGTCAGATGGAAGGCAATCAGTTTTTCCTCTCCGGCCACCAGAAAGACATATCCGAACCAGAACAAAAGGGTGATGCCCGCCACGATCAGCTGCATCTGCCAGATGGACGAAAATGTCCGGTCCAGCTCCTGCCGGTCTTCCCGCACGCGGGCAATCGCCCGTACCCCGTAATCGTTCAGCCCCAGCATGCCGATCAGCACGAAGATGTATGAAATACTCCATGCCTTGGAATAAAGACCGACGCCCTCCGTCCCGACCGTACGGGACAGATAGGGCGCCGTCACCAGGGGAAGAAACACGGAGAACATGCGGTACGCTACGTTATAAGCGGCATTTTTTCTCGTGCTCATTTTTTTATCTCAGTGCCGGCAGCAGAGCTGTCGCGATTCCAAAATAAACCAGCAGGCTCAGGGCATCCACGATCGTCGTAATGAAAGGACTGGCCATCACCGCCGGATCGAATCCCATCTTCTTCGCCAGCATCGGCAGCGTACAGCCCACCACCTTGGCGCACACCACCGTCACCGCCATCGTCAGGCAGATCACCAGGGCCACCATGGCATCCACGCCCTCCGTCTTCAGCAGCAGCCGGTCCACCAGCATCACCTTCGCGAAGCAAAGCACCGCCAGTACGACGCCGCACAGCACCGCCGTCCGGACTTCCTTCCAGATCACCTTCGGCAAATCCCGGAACTCCAGTTCATTCAGGGACAGCGCACGGATGATCGTCACGGACGACTGGGAACCGGAGTTGCCGCCGGTATCCATCAGCATCGGGATGAACGCGGTCAGGGCGACCAGCGCCGCCAGCTTTTCTTCGAAGCTGGAGATGATCAGCCCCGTAAAGGTCGCAGAAACCATCAGCAGCGCCAGCCACGGAATCCGATGCTTGAACAGGTCAAACGGGGAGGAACGGAGATACGTCTTGTCGCTCGGCGTCATACCGGCCATGATCTCCATGTCCTCCGTCGCCTCGTCTTCCATAACGTCCATGGCGTCGTCGAACGTAACGATACCGACCATCCGGTTATCCCCGTCCACGACCGGAATGGCGAGCAGATTGTACTTGCTCATCATCTGCGCCACTTCTTCCTGGTCGGTATGCGTGGTCACCGTGATCAGATTGCTTTCCATAATGCTGTCGATGGTCTGCAGATCGTTCGGCGCCAGCAGCAGGCTTTTGACCGAAACCGTTCCGACCAGCATCCGGTTTTCCAGCACATAGCAGGTATAGATGGTTTCCTTGTCCACTCCGGTCCGGCGGATTCGAAGAATCGCATCCCCCACCGTCATTCCCGGGCTGAGTTTGACATATTCCGTGGTCATCACGGAACCGGCCGAGTTCTCCGGGTACTGAAGGATTTCATTGATTTCCCGGCGCATCTGCGGATCGGACTGAGCCAGGATCCGCTGCACGACGTTCGCCGGCATCTCTTCCACGATATCCACCGCGTCGTCCACGTACAGCTCGTCCATCACCTGGCGCAGCTCGCTGTCGCTGATGCCGCGGATCAACGCCTCCTGTTCCTCGCTCTCCATCTCCACGAAGCTTTCCGCGGCCAGTTCCTTTGGCAGCAGACGGAACAGAAGCGGCAGTTTATCCCTCTCCACGCCGGAAAAAACCGCAGCAATATCCGCCGGGTTCATCGTCACCAGAATATCCCGGATTGTTGAATATTTTTTATCCGCAAGTAAAGTCTGAAGTGTGTTTTCTACCGTGACAGAATGCTCCGCCATGCTTGCTCCCTCCCATTCAACTAGGATGATGAAGCCAGCAGTAAGCATGCAGCCATATCAGCGGACGAAATAAGCCGCCTGAATCAGCATTTGATCAGCGGGAACGCCATGGCTTTCCCGTGCATACTTCGCCCAACCGGTATGCCGCTGCTACTCCCAGCGTCCATGACATTCCCTCCTTGTTTTTCACAATTGACAGGCCGGAACTATTTCCGGCCTGATAACCTTTATCATTATAGTCTTTCCGGAGCGCAAAAGTCAATCCTGTTTTCTTCCGGCAATCCGCGAATCAGTCCGTCTGCTTGGCATTGTTCAGCGCAAAGCATTCCCGGCATACCTTGCGGTACCGGATGCCAAAGGCATCCTCTATTTTCGCGTTCACCAGATCCGTGGTCTTCCCGCAGATTTCGCATTTGCCGCGGAGCGCCACGTTGGAATTCAGGTATTCCGCGTAATTGGGCTTGGGGATCAGCTTGTCCTCCAGCCGCTCGACGCGCACCTGCGTATCCCCGATGCAGTACAGCACCCATGAACACAGCCAGCTGACGATGGCCCCGCCCACGCCGATGGCGATGCATGGAATTAGGTCCAGGATCTTCAGCAGATACAGGGCAACCCCGGCTCCGATGGATCCGATCACGCCGATCACGCAGATGGCCATAGCAAGGCCCCGAACCTTCCGTCCGATATGATGATACATCATGCTCATCCCCTTTGTTTGATTCAATTGCACGTAAAACTGATTTATTTTATCATGTTCCGTCTGAATTGTCAAAAAATGGAGTCAGTCCTGCACGATGTCCGCATAGCGACCGCCTGCAGCCCGGACCAGGTCCGCCGGGGCTATTTCAATCTGAAATCCGACCTTCCCCGCGCTGACAAACATTTTCTCCTGCTGCTCCGCCGATTCCTGGATATAGGTGGGAAACGGTTTTTTCATGCCGATGGGCGAGCATCCCCCATGGATATACCCGGTCAGCGGCAGCAGCTCCTTCTGGGGAATCATCGCGATGGATTTCTCGCCGGAAACCGAAGCGGCCTTCTTCAGATCCAGTTCCTTTCCGACGGGAATCACAAACACGTAATACCTTCCGCTTTTCCCCTGGGTCACCAGCGTCTTGAATACCTTTTCCGGATCTTCTCCCAGCATTCCGGCAATCTCGACGCCCGTCCTCGATGCATCCGGTTCGTATGTATGCCCGACATAGGCGATCTTCTTTCCGTCCAGCAGGCGCATCACATTTGTTTTTTCACCGTTCTTCATCTTTCCCGTCCTGCATGCTTTTTCTGTTCCTGTTTTTCTCTTCCGTCCGAAGGGGGCCGGGGGCAATCGGCAAGTCCCCGATTATCCTTTTTATCTTCCGTCCGAAGGGGCCCGGGGGCGATCGGAAAGCCCCCGTTTTTCCTTTTTTTCTTCCGTCCGAAGGGGTCCGGGGGCGATCGGAAAGCCCCCGGAATATTCATCACTTACCATCCGGAAAGCTCGTAAAGCTTCCCCTCTCCACCGCCGGCAGTTCCCTGCCGGCAAAGGCCCGGATCATGAACGCCATATTCCGCGCCAGGTTCCGCATCGTCTGCAGTCCCTCCAGATCCTTCCGGACATCCTCCGCCGTAAACCCATGCACCATATTCCAGTACGTGCTGGTCGCAATGGGCATCCCGGAGATGGAAAAATACTTGTTCAGCACATCAAAGGACGCGGTGTTCCCGCCCCGCCGGCAGCTGACCACCGCCGCGCCGACCTTCATGTGCTTGGAGAAGGACGTGCTGTAGAAAAGCCGATCCATAAACGACAGGATCGTTCCGTTGGGCGATCCGTAATACACCGGGCTGCCCACCACCAGGCCATCCGCCGCTTCAAACTTCCCGGCCGTTTCATTCACCAGGTCATCAAAAACGCACCGGCCGGTTTTCCCGCATGAGTTGCAGGAAATGCAGCCGCGAATGTCCTGCTTTCCCACCTGAATGAGTTCCGTTTCAATGCCTTCCTGCTGAAACACCCCGATCATCTCGTCCAGCGCCGCCGCCGTGCATCCATGCACATGCGGGCTTCCATTCAGCAACAGTACCTTTGCCATGTTCAACTCTCCCCCTGATCGTTTCTGTCTTCAGCAGCATGGTAGCACAAAACAGCGGGACGTTCAACGCCCCAACAGGATTTGACCGTTTCAAGTTGTTACGGAGTTTTTGTCAGGAGACCATATCCATCAGAGGTTTCACCGCGCCGACGGGTTTACGAAGCAAGTAAACGCCGTCAACCTTTCCGAGAGCAGCACATTCATGCTCGAATAGCCTCCAATCATGTTTGACATTTCCCAGGAAATTATTCTATCCGGATTCAGGCACAGCAACCGGGCTCTGCTTTTCTGGTAATTACCGACTTCACCGCGATAGCCGGTAAAAATCATTCGGCCATCTGGCAACGTACATGCATAACCCAGCGCATCATATCCGGGGCCATTAAAGCCTGCCATGCTCTCACCGGATGCAAAGGAACAAAAAGCAAGCAGAAACAGAATGCAGGCCAATACTTTCCGCATGATATTTGCAATCTCCTTTCACAGAAGTCAGACGAGCTCCGGTACCTTGTACAGGATATCTTCTTTTGAGTCCATTTCTTTCAGCACATCATCATTGCTTACACGCAGGTCATTCAGCACCCACAAGCCGTCTTCCATGATGATCAGGTTTTGCGGGAGAACCTGTGCCTTGCTCCGGTCCTCGCTTCTTCCGGACTCTTCCCATGGGAGGATCAGTTCCGTCGTGCCGATCTCATTTCCAGCCTCATCAAACCATCGAAAAACCTGTGTCAGGCCCAGATTGTTATCCCGGACCAGCATGACAGCCTTTCCCTGATATTCCATCAGATGCGTGCACCCAATCGTGGGGTTATCGTCAAAGCTTTCCCTGTTCAGCCAAAGCCTGCGTCCGTTCTGGTCAAAGCGTGCCAGGGCATGGGCCCATTGCGCTGAACCGTCATCGGATTCCAAGATCCAGGCCAGATAACCGCCGTCCGGCGTCTGAGCGCATTTATCAATCCAGGCTCTCGCGCCGTTTTCCATCATCATGGGCAGCACGGTTTCCCAAATGATGTTTCCCTGCAGATCCACCTTCATGATCTTGGCATTGGCGGATCCGCCCACTTCGTTTCCCGCCAGAACCAGCCCGTTCCCTGCCGCAAAAGTGCTTCTGATGCCGATCATCTTTCTCCGGTCAAAGCTGAAGAGCAGATCGCCGTTCCAGTCCAGAAAGCCGCGCTGTTCTTTCCCGTCCTCCGAATACACATCCATCCGGATGCATGCTGAAGTAATATCATCCACAAGTCCGCTGGCCGCCCCATTTCCGAAAATATCGATTGCTGCGCCAATCGGTTCCCCTTCCGCGGAAAAATGCCGGATTTCGATGGCTTCTGTTTCCTGATAGGGTGAATTGATGTAAACAACACCGATTGTACCGTCAGCCAGCAGCGCCGCGCCTCTGAAGTGTGCATATCCTTCCGCTGGATCCCAGTATTCCCAGGAAACCGTCCTGTCAGGATTCAGACAGAGCAGTCTTGCTTTGCGCTCCTGATAGTTTCCGACCTTTCCGCGGCTGCCGGTAAAAATCATCCGGCCATCCGGCAGTGTAAAGGCATAGCTCATCCAGTCTTCGCCCTCCGCGCTGATGCTCACGCTGTCTTCCGCGCAGGCGGTTGCAGCGCAGATTATCAGGCACAGGATCATCATCAACAACTTTTTCATATACACTTCCCCTTCCTGTTACGGTTCTTTGCTCCAGCGCTTCACGTCCTCCGCCGGGCTGTACCATTCGCTGACCATCGTGGAATCCATGACTGTGCCGTTCAGCAGGATCCGGTAGTTGAAATTGTCTCTGCCCCCAAAGGTATCCAGGCCCACTTCGCTATCCGGACGGGTCAGGAAAACCCGGTAGCATACCAGGCTCGCATGCTGGGGTGTGGCCGGTGCCTGAACCAGCTGTGTCGTGCACTCCCATTTCTCCATGGCGTCTTTCGGCATATTCCATGCTTCGCACACCGCGTCCTTTACGATCTGGCCCGCGCTCTCCCGATCGATCTCCGAGCCGCCCTGCTTCATTTCTTCAGCCGTCACTTCGGAATGAATATGGTATTTCTCCAGAAGATACTGCAGCAGGGATTGCGTCTCCTGGTCCCGGTTTTCTTCGTTGCCCAGCAAGACATGAATCATGCGCGCCTCGTTCACGGCGGAAGGATAGCCAGGCACGCCGAAGGCCTCCGCAATGAACGCATCCATCCGGGCTTCATCCGGCTGTGCCAGCGTCCAGAAGGAATGATCCGGGCAGATCCCTGTCTCCCGCAGCCTCCGGATCAGTTCCGCTTTGCTTTCCGGGTTCCAGTGAATATACCATCCGTACTTTGCCTCGCACTCCGCGCCATATTTCAGGATCTGAAGCGCTGCTGGCCATTGCCCGGAATCATAGGTATATACTGCCTCCACCTTTCCCGTACCCAGGTTGATGACCGCGCCGTATTTCATTTCCTGGTTCAGCTGGTAATGCGTGTGGAACTGCATCCGGACCAGCAGTCCACCGTCCTCTACGGTTCCGACAGGCCGCAGGTCGCAAAACAGCGCGTTCATCTCCGTTTCTGTGACGTGATATTTATCCCGAATCGCCCGTTCCGCCAGGGCCAGGGCTTCCTGCGCGTCCGTATTGATTTCCGGCGTCACATCATTCAGACACATGTTCCGGAATTCTTCCTTGTCCAGAGTGTCGAAGCTCTGATTGCCCTTTTCATCCACAAGGAGCGTGGCGCGATATCCCGTCACAGTTTTCTCCACCAGCGTGCCCTCAAGGGACGGCTCCATGCCTTTTCGTCGGTCCGTCATCCTTTCCATGGAGGCTGCACTGACTTCTCCGGAAACGGTCCACATTCTGTACTCCGCATCCCACTGAACCTCCGGCGTCATTCTGCTTACTTCCTCCGGATCCCAGCCCAGCACTTCCGTCATCAGCGATCGGAGAGCTTCGATCGCGGTTTCTTCCGTCACTTCTGTTTTCTCGGGCAGGCCGCCCTGACCATCCCGTTCCTGCATATAGAGCGGGTTATATACATCTCTCAGATAGTAACCCAGCGCATCCGTATATGCAAGCAGCGCTTTCCTCCCTTCCGGTGTATCGTCAATCGGTTCCGGATGCTCGGCGAAATAGCGTTCCTGGAATACGATAACCGGGTCCGGCGCCACGCCGATGCTGTCTTCCGGTTTTGAGATATAGTATCCCTGCTGCTGGCGGATCAGTTCACCGTATGTATCGTCCACGATTCTGTCTGCCGCGTTCTCCCGCTCCTCCTTCGTGTTTCCTTCATCCATGAGGATCTGATACAGCTCGGGATCCATCTCAAAATTGCATTCCCGCATCGTCTTCACAAAGGTGATCTTATCCTCCAGATTCCACCTTCCCAATGCGCCGCTGGCATCCATTTCAGCCACCTTCGCATAATACTCGTTCACAAGAATTCCAACCGCCAGCGCGACGGCGCTGATCAGCATGAAAACGGCAACAAGAATAACTCCTGTGGACAGTTTTGTCCGTTTTGTCATTCCTTCTTCTTTCACAATCTGCCGAACCATATGGCTCTTCCAGTATTCTGAAGGCTGACAGCTTGTGATGGATGATTCCAGCGCTTTATGCAGTTCCGTTGCTTTCATATTCATCAGCCTCCTTCCAGTTCAATTTTCAGCCTTTTCTTCGCTTTTTCCAGTTCCCGGAACACCGTAGACTGACTGATCCCCAGGGTCTGAGCAATATTAGCCAGCGTCATCCGGTTCCAGAAATGCAGAATGACAATCTGCCGTTCCCGGAAAGGAAGATCCTTTACCAGCGTCAGAATCTCCCGGTCCGCCGGATCCGGTTCCGCGATCTGAATTTCATCGATCGACGCTTTATGATCTATATGCTTCCACCAACGGCTGCGGTGATAATCATGGCACAGGTTCATCGCAACCCGGATCAGCCAGGCTTTTTCAGATTCCTGCCTGATTCCGCCCTTCTTCCACGCTCTCAGAAAGGTTTCCTGCACAACATCCTGCGCCATGGCTGTATCCCCAAGGGTCAGCCGGCATAAACCCAGCAGAATTCCTGAATAGGTATCCACCAGGCGGATCAACTCTTCTTCACTGATGGAGCCCGGTACCAGGGTCTCCTTTTCCATCCGCCTCGCCCCCTCAATTCGTCATGGTCGACCGTCTTCGCTGCAGCTCGCCGGTCTCCCTGTCTCATTAGGCTTCCGCTTCGCTTCTTCCCGCACTGCGTGCGCTCAGCTCCGCCCCTTTCACCTATCAGACGGAATTCATGACTCTTTTCTTTCACTTTCATATATACTCGCAAACGCTTTTTTATTCAAATTTCTTTTCCCTGAATTCGAAAATGCCCGGCCATCATAGCCGGGCACAGTCAAGCCGTTTTTATACAGACGAATGCTCTCTGCTCATTCGATCTCTCAGGCATTCGCTTCACGGATTCTCCGCATTCACCTGAAAGGACACCGTTTCCATCGGTTCAGAGGAATTCACATATATCGCACGGTATGCGCCAAGCGTATAAGTGTCTGCAAAGCAGCTGCGCCCCAGCGATCCGGTTTGTCTGTACAGACCTTTTTCCTCATCAATATCATAGCCGGTAAAGATATCCGTGATACCTCTGGGCAGGATCTCCGGTTTTCCACCTTCCGGATCATCCGTTACAAACTGAAAAAATGGATGAATTGTCATCGTACGATCATCGTCATGATGTTCATCGAACAGAGAGTGATACAGCGCGCTGTCAGTCACAGAATAATCGATCTGGTACTGGATTTCCTGCGGCAATACCATGAGCCGAACCTGATCCACCTGTACGCCAATCGCCGGAAACAAAACCGGACTTGTATTCACCAGTATGACTTCTTCGCCGGATACGACCGCGTGAAAAGTTCTTTCCATCACGCCCTCTTCGGCATGATCATAATCCATGGATTCCTCATCCTGCATGTTCTTCAGCGGCACCATCCGCACGCAGAACCTTAGCGTTCTCTCTTCCTTCAGATGATCAAACAGTATGCTGATCTGGCCGGTATAGATCCCGGTTTCCTCGTCCAATACACCCTGTACGCTGCTGTATTCATCGATATCCTCCTCATCCGATCCAACATCTTCATCCACGATCCAGCCGCTGGTATATCCGCCCTCATTCCACCTGTCCAGAACGGTTCTGCCATCTTCCATTATTTTTTCACGATCCGGATTCAGATGGGTCAGCCCATACCAGGTTTCATCAAGGAATCCGCCAAACAGGAGCAGATCCCTGCTCCTGGGAACGACTTCATATACGATGTGGCATGTTTTTCCGTCGTATGTTGATTCCCGAAAGCGAACCGTAAAATGCTCCGTTTCATCCATGGCCATATCCCGCTCAATATATTTTTCCACATCAGCGGGTATCTCTGAATTGCTCCATGAGCTCTGCCAGAAATCCAGCAGGCCGAATCCTCTTGTCAGCGCGAACGCAGCGGCAGCAATCGCCAGCAAAGCGATCGCCAGGATGAATCCAACGGACAGTTTTTTCTTCACTTTTGTTTCTCCTTCCGCAGCACGGACGGAGATGCGATGAAACAGCCAGGGATCACTGTTCAGTCCGGACAGCGTTGAATCGATGGCTTTATGCATTTGGGCTCTGCTCAATTCCTCACGCATCCTGATCCCTCCCTTCCAGCATTTTCCGAAGCTTCTCCCGGCCTCGTCGCAATCGGTTGGATACCGACGACTGGACAATGCCCAGTGTTTCAGCAATCTCCTCCGTGCTCATGTCCTGATAATAATAAAGGATGATCGTTTCCCGTATTTTACGAGGCAGCTTCATTACTGCCAGTGATAAGTCCAGATCTTCCATATCCGGCTGCACATCACCGACGGGCAGCATTTCCGGCGTGATTCGCCTGTCGGTGTGTTTCAACCAGCCACCGCGCTGAAAATCCCGGCAAGTATTGACCGCTATGCGTGTCAACCATGTTTTTTCGCTGCAGTCACCCCGAAACTGGGCATATCCCCTGTATGCCTTCAGAAAGGTTTCCTGAACGGCATCCTCCGCCAGAGATCTGTCCCGCAGCTGAATATAGCACAGGCGCAGCAGCGCCGTCTGATATTGTAAAATCAGTCTTTCGATGGTTTGATCCCGCAGGCTGTCCGGATCCTTGACAGCTTCCATGGATCTCACCTCCTCTCAAAGGGTTTCACATATATAGACGCGCTTCAGCGGAATAATATCGATCAAAATCTGTTCTCCATATAAAATTCTTCAGAAAAACCTAACAGCCTTTTCGCCACAAATGAAAAATGCCAGCCGGCCTGGCATTTCTCTTCATGCTTCAAATATGATTCATCTTTTCCGCAGCGTATCATCCTCCGGTGATGACAGCACCAAACAGCCGCTGAATACTATCCATTTGTCTTTGCAGTTTACATCTTCAGCAGCCTGCCGGACAGGCATATTATGAAAGCATCAGTTATCTGCTTTTACGACAACGGTTCGCCCTCTGTATCCGGAATCATACCATCGGATGATCAGCCGGTCAGGCAATTCTTCGGGAGTCTGACAAGCGCTCGTGAAAATCAGCCCGCCTGCATGGACAGCTGGCTGCAGGAAATCCTGTACAGCGTCTGTACCATGTCGTTGATGGCCTTCGTGAAGGCTTCGCCGGTCATGTTCTTTCCTCTCCGTCATGAGCGTTACATATATCAGACGGTTTTCAGCCATCGCAGGTTCACAGGAGCAGAAAATGATCAGACGTGGTCTGACCCCATTGAGGCACC
>CAMOYA010000025.1 GCA_946629635.1 uncultured Clostridia bacterium | reverse complement strand
GATTCTGCAAGGAATTCAATGACCGTACCGCCAAGGAAATCGGCATGATCATCCCCGTGGTGATCACCGTTTACACCGACCGTACCTTTACCTTCATCACCAAGACGCCTCCGGCGCCCGTGCTGATCAAGAAGGAGCTGAACCTGCAGAAGGCCAGCGGCCGCCCCAACAAGGAAAAGGTCGGCAAGCTGACCCAGGAACAGTGCCGCAAGATTGCCACCATCAAGATGCCCGACCTGAACGCCGGCAGCATCGAAGCCGCGATGAGCATGGTGGCCGGTACCGCCCGCAGCATGGGCGTGACCGTGGAAGAATAACGGCGAACGCACCGAACCCAGGGTACAACCCTGAATTATGTGGGAGGACAATGTGCCGCTAAGACCACACAGGAGGAATTGAAACCATGAAACACGGAAAGAAGTACAGCGACAGCCTGAAGCTGATCGACCATCTGAAGCAGTATGATCCCGAAGAGGCCGTTGATCTGGTCGTCAAGACCGGCAAGGCCAAGTTCGACGAGACGGTGGAAATTTCCGTCCGCCTGGGCGTTGACCCCCGTCATGCGGACCAGCAGGTCCGCGGCGCCGTGGTTCTGCCCCATGGTACCGGCCGCACCATCCGCGTGCTGGTCATTGCCAAGGGCGACAAGGCCAAGGAAGCCGAGGAGGCCGGTGCCGACTATGTGGGCGCTGAGGAAATGATCCAGAAGATCCAGCATGAAAACTGGTTCGACTTCGACGTCTGCGTCGCGACTCCCGACATGATGGGCCTGGTTGGCCGCATCGGCCGGATCCTGGGACCGAAGGGCCTCATGCCCAACCCCAAGTCCGGTACTGTGACGATGGACATCACCCGCGCGGTGAACGACATCAAGGCCGGTAAAGTGGAGTACCGTCTGGACAAGACGGCCATCATCCACTGCCCGATCGGCAAGGTTTCCTTCGGCAAGGAAAAGCTGCAGGAGAACCTGACCACCCTGATGGACGCGATCAACAAGGCGAAGCCCGCGGCTGCCAAGGGTACCTATATGCGGAGCGTTTATCTCTCCAGCACCATGGGCCCGTCCGTCCGCGTGAATCCGCTGAAGTTCTGATCTTTCATCCGGTGATTCTCAATGAACCGCCTCCGACATGTCCGCATGGACCGCCGGAGGCGGTCTTTTTTTCGGGGATCCGGAGGAAAACGGCAGAGAAAGATCGAATTTAATAAGGTTAAGATCATTCCGGGAGGACAGGGGAAGCGGATGAGACTGAATCCTTTGCAGATGGAAAGGCTTGCGGGTGAGGAAGAATATACGGCAGGGCGGGAGCTGGAGGAGGCCGGCGCCGTCCGGATCGCGGAGCAGGATCCGGTGATGGTCCGCTATACGGTGGCCGGAAGGCCGCCGCATACGGTGACGCTGAACCGGAATCTGACGCTTTACTGCGACTGCAGCGTGTTTACCCAGCGGGGGTGCTGCCGTCATGCTGTGGCCGCGTGGCTGGAGGCGGAGAGGGCGGATGTGCCGGAGAGCATGCTGAAGAAGAGCGCGCCGGGCAATGCGCTGTCGCTGACGGATCTGATCCTGCATGAAATGCCGTCGGAGCCCAATATTCACCTGGAGCTGACGATCGCGCTGCCCCAGAAGCCGGGCCAGGAGGTTCGCCTCGGCATGCGGGTCGGGGAGAGCAAGCTCTATGTCGTCCGGGATATCGGTGCGTTCCTGATGGCCGTGGAGGAAGGCAGGACGCTGGAATTCGGCCGGGATTTCACCTATCAGCCGGAGTGGATGAAGCTTTCGGAGGATGACTGCCGCGCGCTGGAAATCATCCGGAAGCTGTATTCCGCGCGCCTTTCGGACCGGTCCGGAGGAACCGCTTCCCGGCTGATCCGTCTGCCGGATCCCTTTACCCGGGAGCTGCTGGAGACGATCGGGGAAACGCCCCTGCGCGTCATGGACAGCAACGGCACGATCGTGCGCTGCCGGAATATCCGGAGGGCGCGAATCCCGCTGCAGTTTGCGATCAATCTGACCCCGCGCGGGCTCCAGGTCATCGCCCGCATGCCGGCGGATTTTCTGCCGGTCACGGCGGACTGCAGCTGGGTCATGACCGGGGAGAATCTGGTCCAGACTGAGGCGGACCAGCGGGAGCTGATCCGGCTGATCTGGCAGAACCAGTATGAAGGCCGCGTTCTGTTCGATTATGCGCTCGCCGACACGGACCGGGTCATCGGCGAGGTGCTGCCGTACCTGAAGATCCGCGGCAGCGTGGACGTCAGCAGCGATCTGAGAAAACGCCTGGTGCGCATGCCGCTCAAGACCGAAGTCTATCTGGACCGGGACGGGAAGAATGTGGCTGCCTCCGTCCATTTCTGCTACGGAGACGTGACGCTGAACCCCTTTGCGCCGGTGGAGAAGAAGATCAGCCTGGATAAGGGCGAAAAGCTGCTTCTGCGCGATGCGGAGGGAGAGCATCTGACGCTGGAGATCCTGGCGAACGCCGGCTTCCGGGTCCGGAAGGAGAACATCCGCCTGAGCGGGAACGACGCGGTGTTCGACTTCGTTTCCGAAGGCGTGCGGAAGCTGCAGGATGTGGCGGACGTGTTCCTCAGCCGGGAGTTCCGGCGGATCCTGCCGAGAAGGAGCATGCTTAGCGGCTCGGTGCGGATGAACGGCGAGAAGCTGGAACTGATGCTGGAAAAGGACGGCGAGCCCGTCGGGGAGATCCTGGAGCTGATGGAGGCCCTGAGCCGCCGGCGTCGATATTTCCGGCTCAAGAGCGGGGAATTCCTGGATCTCAACGCCCTGGCCGACTGGCAGGAGACCGCGGCCGGCATTTATGAAGCCGCCGTGCGGGACGAGAACGAGCCCGACCGGGACGTGATCACGCTCCGGGCCTACCGGGCCTGCTATCTGACCAGCATGCTGGAGAACAGCTCGCTGCCGATCCGCGTGGATGAAAGCGTCCGCGCGATGTCTGACATGCTGACATCCGGGGGCGGGGGCATGCCGGTGCCGGCGCTGGCGCCCGGACTGACCCTGCGGGATTATCAGATGCGCGGATACGAATGGATGGCCGCGCTGGACCGGATGCATATGGGCGGCATCCTGGCGGACGATATGGGCCTGGGCAAGACGGTTCAGGTCATCGCCCTGCTGCAGTCTACCCGGGAGTCCGGCAAGACGAGCCTCGTCGTCGCGCCGACGTCCCTGACATACAACTGGCTCAGCGAGATCCGCCGCTTTGCGCCGAACCTGAGCGCCGTGATTCTCAGCGGTACCGGCGTTCAGCGTGCGGGCATGATCCGCCATATCGCGGAGAACGGGGACGTGGACGTGGCGATCACCAGCTATCCGCTGATCCGGCGGGATATCGCCCTGCTGCAGGAGATCCCGTTCCATTTTCTGATCCTCGATGAGGCGCAGAATATCAAGAACGCCGGCAGCGCCGCGGCCCAGGCCGTCAAGCGGCTGCGGGGCGAAACGCGCTTTGCGCTCACGGGCACGCCGATGGAAAACGGCATCGGAGAGCTCTGGAGCATCTTTGACTTCGTGCTCCCGGGCTATCTGCCCTCCTATCATACCTTCCTCCGGCGGTATCAGGACGGGGAAAACGCGGAGGACCTGCTCCGGCGGATCCGCCCGTTCCTGACGCGCCGGCTGAAGCAGGAGGTGCTGGAGGAGCTGCCCGATAAGATGGAAATGACGCTGACGGCCCAGATGACGCCGGAGCAGAACCGCGTGTACCGGGCCGCGCTGGAGCGCCTGCGGCCGAAGGTCAACGAGGCGCTGGAGGCCAAAGGCCCCGGCGGCGGCCGCCTCGAGGTGCTCAGTGCGATTACGGAGCTGCGGCAGATCTGCTGCCATCCCGCCCTGGTCATGAATGATTACCGCGGCGGCAGCGGCAAGGAGGAGCTGCTGATGGATCTGCTTCCCGGCATGATGGAAAACGGCCGGCGGATCCTGCTCTTCAGCCAGTTCACCCGGATGCTGAAAATGCTGCGGGAGCGGCTGGACGAGGCGGGATACAGCACGATGTACCTGGACGGGGAAACCCCGGCGGGCGACCGGCTGAGCATGACGGAGCGCTTCAACGGCGGCGAGGGGCAGATCTTCCTGATCTCGCTGCGGGCCGGCGGCTCCGGCCTGAACCTGACGGGTGCTGATCTGGTCATCCATTACGATCCCTGGTGGAACCCGGCGGCGGAGGATCAGGCGACGGACCGGGCGCACCGCATCGGCCAGAAGAAGAAGGTCCAGGTGATCCGGATGGTGACCGGCGAAAGCATCGAGGAGCAGGTGGTTGACCTGGGCATCCGCAAGAAGGCGCTGTTCGACCGGCTGATCACGCCCGGGGAATCCGCGCTCAGCGCGCTGAGCGAGCAGGATATCCGCGCGCTGTTTGCCTGAAAGAGCTGATTTGCAGTTCCGGGGGAAATATGGTATACTTGCAGGGTTATTGAATCAGGAAGGGAGGGGAGTCCATGGAAGGCAGAACCGGCAATCCGGATCGCGGCCGCCGT
Source organism: uncultured Clostridia bacterium (assembly GCA_946629635.1). Taxonomy (GTDB): domain Bacteria; phylum Bacillota; class Clostridia; order Christensenellales; family Aristaeellaceae; genus Aristaeella. The sequence continues at coordinate 18,856 of CAMOYA010000025.1, read as the reverse complement.
GCGGCTTCCCGGGCCACGAAGCTGCGCCGCCGCCGGATGCGGATGAATATCCTGCTCCTGGCGGGAGCTGTTGCGCTGGTCATCCTTCTGGTGATCGTGACGCCGAAGGAGCCGACCCGGCGGGCCACCTATTCCGCGGCGACGGAGAGCGGCCTGGTCGGCGCGAGCGTCGGCGAGGAGTACGGCGCGTATGACGGGCTGGTGATCAGCGAGGTCATGTCCGCCAACGGCGCCGCCGTGACCGATGAGAACGGCCAGTATCCGGACTGGATTGAGATCTGGAACAATACGGGGCGGGAAATCAGCCTCGAGGGCCTCGGCCTGAGCGACAAGGGGGACCGGATCCGTTTCCTCTTCCCGGCCTATCAGCTTCCGGCAGACGGGCGGGTCATCGTCTTCTGCGACAATACGAACCAGTCCCTGGCATCCCGGCCTTTCCACGCGAAGTTCAAGCTTTCCAGCGTCGGGGAGAGCGTCTATCTCTTCGACCCGAACGCATATCTGATCGACAGCGTCAAATATCCGATCATGGCCAGCGATGAGAGCTGGTCGCTGACGGACGAGGGTTTCCGGAACGTGACCTGGTTCAGCCCGGGCTTTCCCAACACGCCGGAGGGCCATCAGGCCTACCGGGAGAGTGTGACCTCGGCGGACGGGGCGGTGCTGATCAACGAAATCATGGCGGATCCCATCACCGGAATCCGGGATGATAACGGCGAGCTGTGCGACTGGATTGAGCTTTACAACACGACCGGCCAGGCGATTTCGCTGGACCGGCTCGCCCTGAGCGACAATGAGAGCCGCCCGCTCAAGTGGCGCTTCCCGGACGGCGCGGTGATTCCGGCCCACGGCTATTATCTGGTGCTGTGCTCCGGGAAGGACCGGATGGATACGGCCCTTCGCGATGTGCCGCATTCGAATTTCCGTATCAGCGCCGAAAGCGAAACCATCATCCTGGCGGACAGCCAGGGGCATATCCTCGACCGGGTGATGATCGACAATCTGCCGGAGGACTGCAGCTGGGGCCGCAACGACCAGAATCAGTTCCAGGTCTTCCAGAACGCGACGCCGACCCTGCCGAACAATCAGGCCGGCATGAACCAGATGGATCTCAACCTCCGCGCCCTGAACACGAGCGGGGTGTATATCAGCGAGGTGCTGGCCAGCAACAACGAAATTGCCACCTATACAGGCTCCGCCAACGGGGACTATGTGGAGCTCTACAACTCCTCCGGCGTTTCGGTGGATCTGTCCGGCTGGGGCCTGAGCGACAACCTGGGCCGGGGAAGGAAATGGCAGTTTCCCCACGGCACCTTCATTGGCTCCGGGGAGTACAAGGTGGTGCTTTGCGACGGGGATACGGCGAAGAATTCCCCGGCGGAGCTCCATGCTTCCTTCAGGATCGGACGGCTGAAGGACGAGATCATTACCCTGGCAGATCCAACGGGCCGGGTGCTGGACAAGATCGTCCTGCCCGAGATGCGGACGGATATTTCCTACGGCCGGTCCCTGGGGATGGCCGGGCTTTTTTATTATGACTCGCCGACGCCCTTTGCCATGAACGGCACCGGGTTCACCGGCTTTGCCGCCCAGCCGGCATTCACCGTGGCCCCGGGCCAGTATTATTCGACCCAGTACGTTCAGTTCACCGTTCCGGAGGGCACCCAGGTGTTCTATACGACGGACGGCTCCGAGCCGACCCAGGCGTCCACCGCCTACAACGGCGAGCGCCTGGAGCTGAACTTCACCACGGTGCTCCGGGCCAGGGCCTTCGGCGCCGGCGCGGTCAAGCCCAGCGAAACGCTGACGGGCACCTTCTTCATCAACGCGTATCATACCCTGCCCATCGCCTCCATCGTCATCGATCCGAAAAATCTGTATGACGAGGAGTGGGGCATGCTGACGATCGGCGCCAACGCCGTCAAGGAACCGGGCAAGCTGCCCTTCCCGAACACGGTGTACCGCAAGGTCAAGGATGCGGGCATCCGCTACGGCAGCCACGTGGAAATCTATGATGTCGGCGGCAACCTGCTGCTCAGCCAGGGGGCGGAGGTCGGCCTGATGGGCGACTATTCGCTGGATATGCCCCAGAAGAGCTTCAAGTTCCGGGCCAAGTCCCTCTACGGGGGCAAAACCTTCCAGGCCGCCCTCTTCCCGGACCGGCCCTACACGGAGTACAAGGGCTTCGTTTTCCGCAACAGCGGCAACGACAGCATGTGGACCCGCCTGCAGGACGGGTTCCAGAGCCGCCTGATGGACGCGTACGGTACCACCATCGCGCACCAGTCCTGGCAGCCGTACGCGGTCTATCTCAACGGGATCTACTGGGGCAACATGAACCTGCGCGAGCGAACGGACAAGTATATGCTCGCCCAGTTCGAGGGGCTCACCTTTGATCAGGCGGATCAGATTGACCTGGTGCAGGGCAGCGGCCGGGAGGCCAAGTCCGGCACCAGCAAGCCCTTCCGCGCCATGCGGGACAAGATCAAGGCCGGCGATCCTGCGAAGAATCCGGAGGATCTGCAGTACATCCTGGATAACGTGGACGTGGACAACCTGTTCGAATACATGGCCTTCGAGATGTTCTTCGGCAACAGCGACATCGGTAACACCCGGTACTACCGGACGAATCAGCCCGGCAGCAAGTGGAAGTGGGTGCTGTACGATGTGGACTACGGTCTGTACAATTCGGGCTGGAATTCCCCCAAGAGCTATACCAAGGCCAAGGGCATGGGCGAGAAGAACATTGACAACACGATCTTCGTGAAGCTGCTGAGCGTGCCGGAATACAAGGACCGGTATCTGCGGATCTACGGCAATATCTTCAAAACCTTCACGACGAATTACATGATTTCGCTGCTCAATGAGCTGGTCGACCTGATCCAGCCGGAGATGCAGCTGCACTGGGCCCGCTGGGGTGAGGAGAACGACCGGATGGTCATCTCCGAGGTTCCCGTCACCGTGGACGGCGCCTACCGCTACTGGGAAAAGCGCGTCGAGCGGCTGCGCAACGTCTGCCGCAAGCGCCCGACCCTGCTGTGGGAAATGACCCAGGAGGCCTTTAACCTGACGAATGCGGAAATGATTGAATACTTCGGCGAGAAGCCGGAGATGCCGCCGGACGCTGTTTAACGAATTCAAAGGAGGATCCCCACCATGTTGATTTCCACCGCCTATGCCGCCGGAGCGAACTCCCTCATCCAGGGCAATTCCAGCCTGAGCGACTATTTCCTGAGTCAGTTTGAAAACCTGACGCCGTGGAAGATCATTATCGGCCTGGTCATGGGCTGCATCGTCGGCCTGATCATCGCCTTTGTCTACAAACGGTGCTATCGTGGCGTGCTCTACAGCCCGACCTTCGCGATGACGCTGATGATGCTGACGCTGATTACCACGCCGGTGGTCATGTGCATCAAGAGCGATATCGCCCTGAGCATGGGTATGGTCGGCGCGCTGAGCATCGTCCGCTTTCGGACGGCCGTCAAGGATCCGATGGACACGGCCTATATGTTCTGGGCACTGACGATGGGCATCCTGCTGGGGGCGGAGCTGTTCATCCACGCGCTGGCCGTGGTGCTGGGCATCAGCATCATCCTGTTCGTCATGACCTTCGTTCGCTTCCGCTCCTCGAATGCCTACCTGCTGGTCGTGCACTATGACGACTACGCGGAGACCGAGATCACCCAGCTGCTCCGGCGCACCGTGCGCCAGCGGAAGCTGCGCAGCAAGACCGTGACCCGCGCCGGCGCGGAGATGACGGTGGAGGTCCGGCTTGACAGCAAGCAGGATCTGGTCAGCGCCGTGCTGAACATTGAGGGCGTGCACGACGCGACCCTGGTCTCCTGCCAGACGGAAGCAGGCGCGTAAGGAGGCTGCCAGATGGCGATGAATACGCTGCCGCTGCGGCATGAGCTGAAGTACTTCATCAACGAGCGCCAGTACTTCGTGCTGTCCGGCGTGCTGGACGGCATCCTTTCCCGCGATCCCAACGGCGACGAATACAATGAATACCATATCCGTTCCCTGTACTTCGATACCGTGTTCAACGACGCCTTCTTCGACAAGCTGGACGGCGTGCAGAACCGAAACAAGTATCGGATCCGGATCTATAACTTCAGCGACAGGGTGATCAAGCTCGAGTGCAAGACGAAGGTGGGCAGCCTGATCTCCAAGCGCAGCATCTCCATCCCGAAGCTCCTGTGCGAACAGCTGATGGCCGGAGACCCGACTGGGCTGGAAACGACCCGCAGCGGCCTGCTCAACGAGGTGTTCCGGGAGATGACGGTGAACCTGCTGCGCCCGGTGGTCCTGGTTGACTATGTCCGCGAGGCCTATCTGCATCCGGCGGAGGAGGTACGCATCACCTTTGACAAGCAGCTGCGCTCCGGACTGGGCAGCCATGACCTGTTCGATCCGTATGTGCCGACCATTCCGCCATTCGATGACAACCTGATCATTCTGGAAGTGAAATACAACCACGGGCTGCCCACGTATATCTCGCAGATTCTGTCCGAATACTGCCAGGGGGCGCAGCCCAGCGCAATCAGCAAGTACACCTGGTGCCGGCGCTTTGAAGGACTGGCGGGGATCGAAGTATGATTCGGAAAACCGGAGGAGGCGCCCTGCGCCGGTTCCTCGCGATGCTCCTGGTGCTGAACGCATTGCTGTCCGCGGCCTCCGCGGAAAAGATGATCACGCTGACCTTTACCGGGGACTGCACGCTGGGCGGGGTCGAATCCTCCCGCTCCGCTGACAATGCCTTCGATGCGTTTGCTGAGCAGAAGGGATACGGCTGGTTCTTCGCGAACCTGCGGGATGTGTTCACTGCGGATGACTGCACCGTGATCAACCTCGAGGGCGTCCTTTCGGACAGCACCGCCGGCATGAACTCCGCGCGGAACGTGCTCTTCCGCGGACCGTCTGCCTTTGCCGGAATCCTTACGGAGGGCTCAGTGGAGCTGGCCGGCCTGGGCAATGACCATATCACCGACTATCAGCAGACCGGGCTGAACGCAACCAAGGACGCGCTGTCCTCAGCGGGCATCGCCTGTGCGTACGGTTCGGAACCGTGGATCCTGGAGAAGAACGGGATCCGGATCGCCTTTTTCTCCATCGATACCCAGCTGGTCAATACCCGGGGCAAGGCCATCCGGGACCGGATCACCGCCATGAAGCGTGACGGGGAAGTCTCCGCCGTCGTGGCGCTGATCCATAACGGCCGGGACTACGATCCCCGGCATTCCCCGACGCAGGAGAAGATCGGCCAGACCTTTGCCGCCGCCGGAGCGGATCTGGTGATCATGAACTGCGGCCACGCTGTTCAGGGCGTGGAGATCGCGGAAAACCGGAGCATCTTCTATTGCCTGGGCAATTTTGCCTACGGCGGAAACCGGGAAATCCGGACCAACCCGTACCGCGGCGGGCGAAACGTGAACAGCCTGTACGCGCTGGCCGTTCAGGCCCGGCTGTACTTCCGCAACAGCGGCGCCTATGACGGGCAGCAGATCGTGCTGCTGCCGCTTCATTCCAGCGGCACGGATCCGGCCAACAATTATCAGCCCCGCCGCCTGACCGTGGCGGAGGCGGAGGCGGTGCGCGACGCCGTGCAGTTTGACAGCGATCATGTGGAAATCCCCGCTGTGGAGGCGGATGAGGAAGGCCTCGCCCGGATCGTGATGCCGTTCCTGCCCCCCGCCGAAGGGGAAGGGCAGGCCGGAGCAGCGGAGGACGGCATGCCGGAACCCCCGCCATCCCGCCCGGACCGGGAAACCCGAGGGAGATAACCGAAATCCCTCTTCATCATCATGGAAGGGAAGCGAGAGACATGGAAGCATTGATTCCCAAATGGCATCGGGAGCTGGAGCTCTTCAGCGGCATCAAGCCGCTCCTGATCATGGAGGGCAACATCTCCGACCAGTACCGGTACCCGGTGAACGGCTCCGTCCGCCAGGACGAGATCATCCCCCTCAGCCGGTACCTGCATGCGTATTTTTCGGATCAGGGATATGACCAGGTGATCTTTTACAGCAACCTGGTGGGCTTCGTCAGCCCCTATGATCCCTCGATGCTTGAGCGGTTCGCCGCGCTGACGGATACGCAGATCAAAAGCGGAGCGATTCAGGCGGAGTTCAAGGGAAACGGCGCGGATACGGCGCCGAACGTGATCCGCCGGGCCATGTGTCAGCAGAAGGCGGCCACCGTGACCGTTCTGGAAACGGCCAGCCATTATATCACCACGCCGGAGCGCATGGACCAGCAGGACGTGAACAGCTTCAACATCCTGTCCCAGAGTGCCCTGAGCTCCTCCTGGGTCCGTACGGTGCACGGCAAGAAGCAGAACCTGCTGATCATCCTCGTCCGCAAGGTCAACGACCTGCCTGCCTGGTTCTATCTGAACAATCCGGTCTGCAAGATCCTGCAGCTGGAGGCGCCGGACCGCGAGGAGCGGAAGCGGATGATGACCGGCAACAACTTTGCCACCTTCTTTTCCGGCACCGTGTACCGGCGGGATATGCCGTACTATGCGGAGCATCCGGATGAGCTGGAGCGGATCAAGGAGAAGTTCGTCGGCCTGACCGAGGGGCTGACCTTCACCGAGCTGGATGAGATGCGCATGCTCTGCAAACAGGAGGAAACGCCGATCCGGGATCTGTGCACCGTGGTCGATCTGTACAAGTACGGCATCAAGGAGAACCCCTGGAGCACGCTGAGCGTGGCCTCGCTGAAAACGGCGAAGCAGGACTTTGAGAAGCGGATCAAGGGCCAGGATACCGCCCTGGAGCGCACGCTGGACGTGGTCAAGCGCGCGGTCACCGGTATGAACGGCCTGAACTCCTCCTCCACGGGCAAGCCCAAGGGCGTGCTGTTCTTCGCCGGTCCGACGGGCACCGGCAAGACGGAAACAGCCAAGGCGCTGGCGGAGAAGCTCTTCGGCGATGAAAGCAACTGCATCCGCTTCGACATGAGCGAATACGGCCAGAGCCATTCCGATCAGAAACTGATGGGCGCGCCTCCCGGATATGTGGGCTACGAGGCCGGCGGCCAGCTGACCAACGCCGTGAAGAAGAATCCCTTCTGCATCCTGCTCTTTGATGAGATCGAAAAGGCCCATACCAACATCATGGACAAGTTCCTCCAGATCCTCGAGGACGGCCGCATGACGGACGGGCAGGGGAACACGGTTTATTTTTCCGAAGCGATCATCATCTTTACCAGCAATCTGGGCATCTATGTCAAGGATGCCTTCGGAAACCGCCAGCCGAACGTGACCATGGACATGGATTATCCCGAGGTGCAGATGCGGGTACGCTCGGCCATCGAGGATTATTTCAAGCTGGAGCTGGGCCGGCCGGAGATCCTGAACCGGATCGGCGAGAACATTGTCGTCTTCGACTATATCCGCAAGGAGGCGGCGGACCTGATCCTCCGCTCCCAGGTGAACAAGATCATCGCCAACCTGCGGGAGCAGAAGAGCATTGAGATCACCATTGAAGACGGGGCATATGAGAGCCTCGAGGCGGCGGCCACGGCGGACCTGTCCAACGGCGGCCGCGGCATCGGAAACCAGGTGGAAAGCCTCGTGATCAATCCCCTGAGCCGCTGGCTGTTTGACAACGAGATCACGGGCAGCGCGAAGATCACCATCGAGGCCTTTGAAACGGCGGCCAATCCGCCGAGCCTGCGCTGCCGCGTGGAAGGAGGGGAAGCGTAATGGCGGAGAACAACAAGCCGACGAACCCGACGCCCATGACCTCGGCGGATGCGGCGGAGCTTTTGAAGCGGATGAAGGCCATCGCTTCCGACCTGTGGCGGGAGCCCGTGGATACGGAAGTGTCCGCCGAGCCGAAGGCGCCGCAGGAAAGGCCTGCCAAGGTGGTCGTGAAACAGCCGGACATCCGGATCGACAATCTGTGGATGACCGCGGACGAGACCGTGGACTGGACGGATGCCATGGCCCATGATGTGCCGGCGGACGGGCTGACCAGCCCGATCCTCTGGAGGTTTTATCATGAGAAGGCGGAAAAGGTGCTTTCGGGGGACCTGAAAACCTATGCCGAGGTGCTGAAGAAGGCGAACCCGCTGGGTGAGCTGACCGCCTTTGCCGGGAGTATCTCCATGCGGGCGCCGGATCCGGACCGGCTCGAGGCGCAGTTCGTCTGCCATGCGGACTATCTGGAGTCCGACGGGCGGAAGTATCTGTGTGCCATGGGCGTGCGCATCGCCCGGGATCTGTTCGCAATCCTGCCGGTCAGCGAGGTGGCTGTCACGGCGACGGCCGGCAGCCGCCAGGCCATGCAGGTGACCTATCGCCGGCAGCAGCTGCTGCACCGCAACTTCAGCTTTCTCGATCCCGTCGCCTTCACCGAGGAATCCGGCGCGCAGTTTGACTGACATGAAAAAACCAGGCAGTTCGCTCGGACTGCCTGGTTTTCTTATGCGCTTACACGGGCCGGATCAGAATAAACGGCGTCAGCTCATCCCCCTGGCCGGAGGGATTATCTTTCATCGCGTCCTGAATCTGATCATCCGTCAGCGGGAAATCGCTGCACTTGCCCAGCTGGTTCTGGTCGATATCGTTCGCGTCCATCAGCACGACGGGAATCCCGGTTTTCTTCTCCAGCCCGTCGCACAGCTCCTGGGCGTTCTCATTGTTCACCAGCGCCAGATCCTTGTACCGGTCAAAGGAGGAGCGGTAATAGAACCCGTCGATGCCGGCCACGCCCTTGCCGACGATTTTGTAGAACAGGCCCTTGACGCCGAAGGGCTTCGTGATCGCGGAGACGACCGAGGCCAGCACCACCCGCGGCGCGCCGACCATATTGATCGCCAGCTGGAGCTTGTACGGATCGTGCATGCCGATGCCGGCGACGGTCTCGCTCGCATGGGGAGAGAGCAGCTTTGCCCAGAAGCCGGGCTTCACCTGCTCCTTGGTAAAAACGTTTCGCGTGCACATGGCCATGACCTTGGCTCCGAAGGAGAGCACGTCCCCCGGCTTCGAGATGGGCAGCACATAGCGACGGACCAGCTCCGCCTGATCTTCCCCGACCTCGATAAAATGCGTATGGATCGCATACCGGTCATACTCCCGGCCGTCCCGGCCGCGGATCCGACCGCGGTCATAATATTCAACGCCGTTTTCCTCCCGGCGCTGGGTTTCCACATTGCGGGATTCCGCCATGGATGACGCCTCCTTCCGGCTGAATCAGCCGGAAAATAATGTACACCCAAAGCGCGGGGTTGTCAATCAAAGCGCGGAAAGGCGGTTCAGACCCCGAGGAAGGAAATGCGATAAATGACAATTAGTTCATAAAATGTAACAGATTTGTCTGAAATATCAGCCGAAAATCTGCTATAATATGGATTACGAGAGCGGCTTATGCCGCTGAAAATGAAAGGGGATTGAGCTATGAAAAAGATTCTCAGTCTGGTTCTTGCACTGTGCATGCTGTGCACGATGGCGATCAGCTTCGCCTCCGCTGAAGGCGGAAAAATCAGAATCGGTATGGTGACGGACGTTGGCGGCGTGAACGACAAGTCCTTCAACCAGACCTCCTGGGAAGGCCTGCAGGCCCTGGCTGCCGAGGATGCTTCCTTCGAAGTCAACTACCTGGAGAGCAAGACGGATGCTGACTATCAGACCAACATCAACACCTTCATCGACGAAGGATACGATCTGATCATCTGCGTCGGCTACATGCTGGCGGATGCGACCCGCGAAGCTGCGCAGGACAATCCTGACCAGAAGTTCGCCATCATCGATGACGCTTCCATCGACCTGCCCAACGTTGCCTGCCTGATGTTCGCGCAGGAGCAGGCCTCCTACCTGGTCGGCCTGGTGGCGGGCTATGTGACCGAGAGCAAGAACGTCGGTTACGTGCAGGGCATGGTTTCCGATTCCATGAACCTGTTCGGCATCGGCTACATCACCGGCGTCAAGGAAGCCTGCCCGGAAGCTGAAGTGCAGCAGTACAACGCCAACAACTTCGGCGACATCGCCGGTGGCGCGACCGCGGCGAAGAACATGATCACCAAGGGCGCTGACGTCATTTATCACGCGGCTGGCGGTACCGGCATGGGCGTGATCAATGCCTGCGGCGAAGAAGGCAAGTGGGCCATCGGCGTGGATACGGACCAGTCCGTGCTGGATCCGGAGCATGTGCTGACCTCCGCCATGAAGCGGGTGGACGTGGCCTCCCAGGATATCTCCAAGGCTGTGAAGGACGGCGCCTTCGTGGCTGGCGTGCATATGTACGACCTGTCCAACGGCGGTGTTGACCTGGCTCCCACCCGGGATCATATCCCGGCGGACGTGCTGGAAAAGGTAGAAGCGGCCAAGGCTGCGATCATCGCGGGTGAGAAGGTTGTTCCCACCACGACGGATGCCTGCCCGGATTTCGTTCTGGACGACTGATTGAGTAAAAGAAGAGCGGGACTGCGAACTGCAGCCCCGTTCTTTTTTTGCGATGGAAAGCGAAGACCGGAACAAAACCGGATTTTTCGGAAAAACAAAACTCAAATCACCCTGGCCCGGGATGCACCGAGGCTTCGTGCCAGCGCGGCATACGCTTCGGCATCCTCCTGCGCCGTGCATTCATCGCCCAGCAGCCGGATGCCGTCGGGCCGGACGCCGAAGGGACGGTAACGGATAATCTTATAGTCGCACCGGTCCCCGATCCGCTCCGCCACGTATCGGACGGTGCGCCCGTTCTCCTCCGGAAAGCCGGGAAAGATCACCGTCCGCACCTCCTGCAGCCTGCCGGCCTGCAGCAGGAAGTCCAGGTTCGCCAGCGGCATCCGCCCGTCGTTCCCGAGCAGCGTCCGGCACCACTGAAGATCCACGGCCTTGATGTCCAGCATTACGCCGTCACACTCGGACAAAAGCGCCGGAAACTGCCGGTAATCCAGCGATCCGTTGGAATCCATCAGGCATGTTTTGCCGAGGGAATGAACCATCGGAAACAGCTCCTGCAGGAATGCATGGCGCAGGGAGCATTCGCCGCCGGAAACGGTGATCCCGTCGATATACGGCGCCGTGCGCCGGATCTCGGCAAATACCTCCTCCGCGGTCATCTCCCGGACCCGCGGGGAAGCCAGGTGTGGACAGGCCTTCAGGCAGGCATCGCACTGAACGCACGCGGAAGGGTTCCATACCACGCGCCCGCCGCTTTCCCTGAGCGCGTGCGCCGGGCATACCGGCACGCACGCGCCGCAATGGCGGCACAGGCGGATGGTTTCGGGATTGTGACAGAAAAGACACTCCAATGAGCACCCCTGAAAGAAGATGGAGGTCCGGTTGCCCGGACCGTCCACGTTCGAAAAGGGGATGATTTTATTGACAGGCGCTGTTTTCTTCATGGTGCTGCACCCGCCGGTCCAGCGCGTGGCCGCCGTCCTGGGCGCCCATGCCGAACACGGTCACGTTGTTCAGGGACTGCTTCTTCTGGCGGAGCTTCTCGATCTCGCTCTTCTTGACCAGGTATCCCGTGACCCGGACCACGTCGTTGTTCTCCAGATAGCCGGAGAAATAGCGCAGGCCGCGGGCGAGGGAACCCTTGATGATGGGCAGGATGGCCTCCGGCGTTTTCAGATAGGTCTCCTCAAACTTGAAGATGTCTCCCGTTCCGGTCGGGAAATAGGGATGGAACATCTCGTTTACTTCCAGCTGCTGCAGCATGGGCGGTTCCGCGCCGATCGGAATCCGCGTTCCCGGCGAATCGTCCATCCCGTCAGAATCGATGCCGACCTGCGCATGCAGGCGGTAGCGATGGCCGTATGCATCGCAGTAGGGTGCCGTGTGATTTGCGACCCGCTCTTCAATGGCGTCCATGATCCGCTTTCCGAGCGCCGTGGCCTCCGGGTTCATGCCGAAGCCCTGATGCACATCCGTGATGCCCAGCAGATGGTTGCAGCACTCCGCCAGTCCGACCACGCCGAACATGCCGGTGAACTTCTCCTGATGGACGAAGCCCTCCGTCACCAGGAAGTTGGTCCTGAAGAACGTGGACTGCTCGACGATGAAGCGGACGCGCTTGTCCATGTATTCCAGCTGCAGATCGATGTGCCGGGGCAGCTCGCGGGAAAGGAAATCCTCAATGTCCCTCGCGCCCAGGGAGCATTCGTACAGCCGCAGCCGCGGCAGCGTGAACCCGCCTCCGCCGATGGACAGGCCGTTATAGCAGGAGGCAATGGCATACTTTTCGCCCCATTCGCCCACGAACATCCGGTGATTGGCAAAGGAGGGCTTCGCGGTTTTGAGCATGCAGCGGATGCAGGCCAGCGCGAAATCGTCGCTCGTCCGATCCGGGTCATACTTCAGCGTCAGGTTCGGCACCGCCAGCTGCATCTCCTCCGTCAGCTCCAGCAGGATCCGCCCGGTCACCGAGTCCTCCGGGCCGATATCGGCATGCACGAAGGAGTCCGTCTGCACCCGGTCAATGTTCCGGAGGAACAGGCGCAGAAGCTTTTTGGCATACGCCCGGTCCTCCTTTACCACGAAGGGCTCCAGCAGCCGGTCCAGATCCCCCAGATAGACGGGGAAGGAGGTGATGGAGGGCACGTGGCAGTAGAAGATTTCCAGCACGTTCAGCGCCTCCGCCAGATCCTCCGGCGGATCGAGCTGCAGAAAATCGCAGCCCTTTTCAAACAGCAGATCATAGTCCGGACAGATATATCTGGGCCGGTAGGGCATGACGCCCTCGTTCAGATCGCAGAGCGCGCCCCGGCGCTTGGCCTCGTAGTACTCGTCGGAATAGCGCAGCGAATCATCCGTCGATTCGCCCAGGCGCGCCAGCGCCAGCAGCTCCTGATGATAGGTCAAAGTGGGATCCTGAATGATTTTCAATGCCTCAGACAAAAAAGGACACCTCCCCGGTTCCGTTCAGTGCAGGATATAAAACCCCTGAGGATATTCTAAGAAAAAAGACATTGAATGTCAAATCATGAAAGATTTCATTGCACATCCCCGCCAAATCTCTTATAATAAAACATAACCGGAAAAACATGCGCGCAAAAGGGGTTGATGATTTGTCCAAAGAGCATATTGATATGAACGTCCCGGTCATCGAGATGCGGAATATCGTCAAGAAATTCGGTAATTTCGTCGCCAATGACGGGATCAATCTGACGGTTCACAAGGGGGAAATTCACGCGATCCTGGGCGAAAACGGCGCCGGAAAGTCCACCCTGATGAATCAGCTCTATGGCCTTTTGAAGCCGACCTCCGGGGATATCCTGGTCCGGGGGCAGAAGATCGTGATGAACTCCCCGCGGGATGCGATCAATGCCGGCATCGGCATGGTGCATCAGCACTTCATGCTGGTTCAGCCCTTCACGGTGACGGAGAACATCATTCTGGGGAACGAGCCGGTCCGCGGCATCAAGCTGGATATTCAGAAGGCACGGCAGAACGTGATGGAGATTTCGCAGCGGTACGGGCTGTCCATCGACCCGGACGCGAAGATTGAGGACATCTCCGTGGGCATGCAGCAGCGGGTGGAGATCCTCAAGGCGCTTTACCGCGGGGCGGAAATCCTGATTCTCGACGAGCCCACCTCCTCGCTCACGCCGCAGGAAATCGTCGAGCTCATCGAGATTATGCACAATCTGACGGCGGACGGGAAGAGCATCATCCTGATCACCCATAAGCTCAAGGAAATCAAGGAAGCGGCCGATTTCTGCTCCATCATCCGCGCCGGGAAATATATCGATACGGTCGATGTGGACCAGGTGGACGAGAACGACCTGGCCAGCCTGATGGTCGGCCGGAAGGTCACCTTCAAGGTGGATAAGCCGGAGCAGGCGCCGGGCGAGGTCGTGCTGAACGTGCATGACCTGCACGGGCTGGACTACCGCGGCGTGGAAATCCTCAAGGGTCTGGACCTGCAGGTCCGCGCGGGCGAGATCGTGGGCATCGCCGGCATCGACGGCAACGGGCAGACGGAACTGGTGGAAATCCTCACCGGGCTGCGCAAGGCGACCAGCGGAGAGGCAACGATCAAGGGCGTCAGCATCCTGAACAAATCCCCGGCCTTCGGCTTTCGCCACGGGGTGTCCAGCATCCCGGCGGACCGGCAGAAGCACGGCCTCGTGCTGGAATTCTCGATTGAGGACAACCTGATCCTCCAGAACTATGAGGAGGCTCCCTACGCCAGGCGGAAGATTCTGCAGCGGGATGAGATCGGCACGCACGCCACCAGCTCGATTCAGAACTTTGATATCCGCCCCTCCGGCAGCGAAAAGCGCGCGGCGAGAACGCTTTCCGGCGGCAACCAGCAGAAGGTCATCATCGCCCGGGAGGTGCAGAATGACAAGGATCTCCTGATCGCGGTCAACCCGACGCGGGGTCTGGATGTCGGCGCCATTGAATATGTGCATCAGTACATCGTCCAGCAGCGGAACAAGGGGAAAGCGGTTCTGCTGGTCTCCTTCGAACTGGATGAGATCATGAGCCTTTCCGACGTGATTGACGTCATCTTTGACGGAAAGATCGTCAGCTCCATTCCGGGCGGCGAAGCCGATGAAAACTATCTGGGTCTGATGATGGCGGGAGGTGCGAAAGAATGAAAAACAGAAAAAGCCTGCTGGACATCATATCGGAATCGACCTTCATCCATATCATCATGGCCATCCTGTGCGGCTTCATCGTCGGCGCGGGCTTCCTGGCCATCATGGGCCTGTCCGTCGGGGATGCGTACGGGCGACTGCTCTCAAGCGTCACCTCCCTGAAGGGCTTCACCTACGTCATCGTTTATTCCGTCCCGTATATCGTGGCCGGTCTGTCCGTCGCGTTCTCCTTCAAGACGGGCGTATTCAACATCGGCGCGGAGGGTCAGTTCGTGGTCGGCTCCATGGCCGCGGCCGTGGTGGGCATCGTGCTGGGCGATCTGCCCAAGCCCGTGCTGATCCCCCTGTGCTTCCTGGCCGCGATGGTCATGGGCGGTCTCTGGGGCGTCATTGTGGCGTTCCTGAAAACCAAATGGGGCATCAATGAAGTGCTGAGCATGATCATGTTCAACTGGATCGCCTTCTATCTGTCCAACTTCATCGCCGGCATTCCGGGCATCAAGAATGAAGGTTCCGCGGAGGCGACCCGGAACATTTCCGAGAACGCCAGCATGCTCTTCCCCAAGGACTTCATCCGTTCGGCCGGCATCGCGCCGACCGCCAACTGGGGCATCCTGGTGGCGATCGCGGCGATGCTGTTCGTGTGGTTCGTGATCAATAAAACGACGCTGGGCTACCGGCTCAAGGCCGTGGGCTTCAACCGCAACGCGGCGGAGTACGGCGGCATCAGCGTCAATGCCTCAATCCTGACCGCGCTGGCCATCTCCGGTGCGCTGGCCGGACTGGCGGGCGCGCTGCAGCTGATGGGCATGGGCAACCGGATCAGCATCTTCTCCTCCCAGGAGGGATTCGGATTCGCGGGCATCGTGGTCGCGCTGATCGGCTGCTCCAACGCCTTCGGGGTGTTCGTCGCCGGTCTGTTCTACGGGGCCCTGATGTATGGCGGCAGCAAGCTGAATCTGGTCGGCGCGCCGACGCAGCTGATCAACGTCATCGTCGGTACCGTGGTGTTCTTCATCGCGATCTCCGCCATCTTCAAGCATATCAAGAACATGAAGATCCGGGCGCGTGCAAAGGAGGGGATTAAATGACGGATATCATCAACAGTCTGGGCATCATTCTGTATGCCACGCTGGTCTATGCCACTCCGCTGCTGTATGCAGGTCTGGGCTCCTGCTTCTCCGAGGTTTCCGGTGTGGTCAACATCGGTATCGAGGGTATGATGACGGCCGGGGCGTTTACCGGAACGGTCGTCGCGTATTTCACGGGGAATCCGTGGATCGGCTTTATCTGCGGCGGCCTGGCCGGCGCCGTTTTCGGCGCGCTGCACGCGTTGGCGACGGTTCGCCTCGGCGCGGATCAGACCATTGCCGGTACGGCCATCAATATGCTGGGACCCGGCATCGTGATCATGATCGCCAAGGTGCTGTTCAACTCGACCGATACCGTTCCGCTGATGGCGGATCAGAAGATTCCGAAGCTGTTCAGCGGCCTGTTCGACACCTCGACCGTCGGGGGACGATTCCTGGACAACGTGTTCGCCACCTATGCGTCCACGTATATTGTCTTCCTGCTGGTCATCGCCGTCTGGTTCCTGTTCTACAAGACCCGGTTCGGCCTCCGGCTGCGGGCCTGCGGTGAGCATCCGCTCGCCTGCGAAACCCTCGGCGTCAACGTGCTGACGATGCGCACCCTGTGCGTCACGATCTCCGGCTTCCTGGCGGGCCTGGGCGGCGCCTGCGTCACCATGACGATCTCGACGCAGTTCCGGCCGATCTCCATCGTGGGCCAGGGCTTCATCGCCATCGCCGCGGTCATCTTCGGTAAATTCAAGCCCCAGGGCGCGCTGCTGGGCTGTCTGCTCTTCGGCTTCTGCTCCGGCCTGAAGGTGGTGCTGGGCGGCTCCGCCGCGGTCAGCATGCACCTGATCTCCATGATTCCCTATGTGGTCACGGTCATCGTGCTGATCCTCTTCGTCGGCAAGTCCCATGTGCCGTCGGCCAATGGCAAGCCGTTCCTCCGGAGCAGATAACATTGCGGGAAGCGCTCCCGAGGAAGGCGGTGAAGCAATTTCCGAAAAAAAGAAGAAAAAAATTGCTTTCGGAGCTGCCACCCTTCCGGAAGGCGCGTATCAATAGGTGCAGGACGCAATGAGGCGCCTGCGGAAAAACAAAAGTGTTAATTAAATGATGAAAGGGGATACACTACCATGACTGAACAGGAACTGAACATCAACGAACTCGAAGGCGCTGCCGGCGGAAAGATCACCGCCAAGGATGGCCCCGGAGGATCCGCGAAGGAACTGCCCCCGAAGCCCGGCTGCATCGTCTACAAGATCCAGCCCAATGACAAGCTGGGCGTCATCGCCAAGCGGTACAACACCACGGTGGAAAAGATCAAGGCCGTCAATGCGGGCCTGATCGTGAACGCCAACTTCATCCGCGCGGGCTACTACATCTACATCCCGGTGTAATGCACTGAGAAACCGCCGAGGAGGAACCGGAAGACCGGTTCCTCCTTTTTTCGCGAAAAATACCGTCGGCTATTTTTCTGCTCTTTTCCTTTATTCCGCCCATTTTCAGTGATATGATATCCTCACGGTCCGGAAAGCGGGCCGGAATGATCAGAGGAGGATCGGAAGAATGAAGACAATCATGTCCATTGCGGTCGGGCTGGCGATCGGGTATTTTATCTATCAGTATTTTATGAGCTCGTCGAATCATCAGACCCACGGCCGGATTCACAAAAGTGCCCGGGACAGGAAGATTTCCGGCGTGTGCGGCGGCATCGCGGAGTGGCTCGGCGTGGATCCGACGATCATCCGGATCGCCTGGGCCGTGCTGGCCTTCGGCTGGGGGACCGGCATTCTGTTCTACTTCATCTGCGCCATGATCCTGCCGGAGGAGTAAGGCGGGTACAAAGAACCGGAGATGGCATCACGGCCATCCCCGGTTTCTTGCGTAAAGGGCGCTTTATTCGCCTCGGATTTCCAGACGCAGCCGGTTGGGCAGATCGTCCGATTCATCCCATGCATAATCGACAGATGCCGTGATGCCCCGGAGAACGGCGGACTCCAGCCCGTCCCCGCAGTCGGCCGCATTCATCCTGGGACCGGCATAGCGAAGAATCCATTCCGCGCTGTCTGCGGCCTCGGAATACTCGCAGACGGCCTGCAGGCGGAAGTCCTCCAGCCTGTCCATGAGCAGCTGCATGGCTTCCTCGAATGCCAGCTGGATCCGGTTGGCGCATCTGGGCGAAACCTGATTCCGGCGGCACCATTCCTCGATCTGCCCGGCAATTCCGGGGAAGTCGTGGTCCCGGTTTTCGATGCTGAACTCCAGCAGCTTCAGCTTCCGGATGAAGCGGCGGGTGTTTTCCCGCTGCGGATCCTCGAAGATCTGCTCCGGCGTCCCGTCCTCGTAGATGCCGCCCTCGTCCATGAAGAACACGCGGTTCGAGATCGACCGGGCGAAGTTCATTTCGTGGGTCACGATCATCATGGTTTTGCCGCTGCGCGCCAGCTCGCGGATGACCGCCTGCACCTCGCCGACCATGGTCGGGTCCAGCGCGCTGGTGGGCTCGTCCAGCAGGATCAACCTCCGGATCCATGGCTAGGGTCCGCGCGATGGCGATGCGCTGCTTCTGGCCGCCGGACAGCTCGTCCGGATAGTTCAGCGCCTTCTCGGCCAGGCCGACCATGCGCAGCAGCCGCATGCCCTCCGCATAGGCCTCCTGCCGGCTTTTGCCCAGCAGGTCGACGGGGGAGAGCATGATGTTTTCGATCACCGTCAGATGGCCGAAAAGGTTGAAGCTCTGGAATACCATGCCCATCTTCTGACGCACCCGGGTGATATCGCACTTCGGGTCGGTGATTTCCTGATCATTGACCCAGATCCGCCCGGCCGTGGGGTGCTCCAGCTGGTTGATGCTCCGGAGCAGCGTGCTTTTTCCCGTGCCGGAGGGCCCGATGACGGAGATCACGTCGCCGCTGCGGATTTCTGTATTCACGTCCTTGAGCGGCACCGCGTTGGGATATTCCTTCCGCAGGTGTTCAATCCGGATCCGGACCGGACGCTCCGCCGGCTCGGACTGCGCAGCCATGTCTGCCGCTTCCCGGCCGGGAACCATGGCAGGCTTTCCGACTGATGCCTCGGACGGCTCGGAACACCCCTTCAGAATCTTCTCCCGGCTGCGCTTCCGGGGATCGATATGAATCCGGACACGGCTGACAGCGAAGCCCAGCAGCGCCTCCAGCGCGAAGTAGATCACCGTGATGGCGATCAGCGGGAAGAAT
>CAMOYA010000024.1 GCA_946629635.1 uncultured Clostridia bacterium | reverse complement strand
GCGGAGCAACAAATTCCCTAACGGAGCCGTCAAAAAAGCGCACGCTGACCCTATTATCATTTCACAGGTTCCAATCGCGAATTCGCAAGACTTCCTCTTTGATTTTTATTCTTCCTTGTCCCGATCCAGCGGCAGCAGAGAGAGCGTTTCGAGGCCGGCGCTTGGCAGCTCCACCGCCTTCACCGTCTCCCCGGGCTCCTCCAGCATCTCCGGCAGGGAGAAGAGCACCTGCAGCAGCGTTCCCGCCTGCTCCATGATGTCATCGCTGTCCGTGAAGCTCATCAGATCGATCCATTCGCTGCCGGTCAGCAGCGCGAGGCCCCGCATTTCCTGGGTATCCGGATCCATGTTCATCAGCATGTAAATCGTCGGCTTCTGCTGCATCACCGCGCTGATCGTGTTTTCCTCCGAGGAAACCCAGGAGACCATCTCCGTAAAGAATTCATTCCGGATCCGGGCGATTTCCAGCATCATCTCAATGCTGTCCTCCCCGTGGTTCAGCAGGGTCTGCACCAGCTGTCCCAGGCCCATGTCATCCAGCGTTTGCATCATTTCGTCGCTCGCCGTTCTCGTTGCCTCTTCATCTCCCAGCAGCGCCGCAAACCCGAGATTGACGCCCGCCCCGACGATGCGCCCGATCTTCCCGGTGTCAATCTGCAGCGCCGTCAGCACCCAGTAGGGATCCTTCATCGCCTCCGTTTCCGGCAGGCGCAGCGTGATCTGCCGCTGGCCCTCCGGCAGCTCGGAGAGCTGATCCGCGTCGGCCATCCGGGTTTTCTCCAGCAGCTGGTTCAGGCATTCCCCGTACCGTTCATTCCCGGAGGTTTCGAGCACCCAGCGCAGCAGCGGAACCATCTGCGGGTAATCCGTCCGCGCCGTCATGCCGCAGGCCGCCGTGAGCCAGAAGGCCGCCGCCTCCCGCACCGTCATCCCGCCGTCCAGGCACAGCCGGGCGGCGACCAGATTCAGCAGCGAGGAATTGGAATGCACGCCGCCCTGATCGTTGATTTCATTCGGGCTTCCCGCCTCCGGGCCGTAATAGATATCCCATACATATTCCGGCTGGCCGAAGAGGTGCGGATCCGCCATGGAACGGATGGGCTCGCCCAGCCCTTCCCCCAGCAGCCATCCGGTATCCTCCGTCGCATCCAGGGTCATTTCGCAGATATTGCCCATGATGTCCGACATGGCCTCGTTGATCGCGCCCAGGTCGCCCTCATACAGGTTCGTATTCATCGTGGCGGTCGTCACGCAGTGGGTAAATTCATGGGCCAGCACGTCCATGGCTTCCCCGAAGGGCGTTTCCCCGCCGAACCCGAAGCACTGCCATCCGTTGATCATGCCCATATAGCAGGCGTTGTCGATCTCCTCCCCGTTCTCCAGGGACAGCCCGTGAAGCAGCAGCATCGGCGTGCCGGATCCGTCCGGCCCCTTCCAGCCCATTTCCGCATAATAATCCCAGATCCGGATCATGTTGGCATAGGTGATCAGGGTGGAATCGTCCCATCCCGCGTTTTCTTCCGAGGAAACCATTTCCAGCCGCTGTTCCTCATAGACCATCGGCCGAAACTCCCCGACCGCGATCTTCCGTTCCGGATCCGCCAGATACCATTTCCCCGCCTCCGGATCCCGGACCACCGGCACCGAGAGCTTCATTTCCTTCCCGGATACCGTTTTCACCACTCCCGTCCACGTGTCCGCCTCCATGTTTTCGAAGGTGTACTCCGTGGCGTATCCGCCCCTGGCCGCCCGGTCCCCGGGGGAAGCCACCGCGCTGGCATGCAGGTATTCTCCCCGGACATCCACATAATGCGCCAGATACGGCAGATCCCCCGATCCGGCAGCGGTCGGATTGGCGGAGAACACGACCCAGACCAGCCGGTCCGGCTGCGTCTCTTCCTCATGAATGTCCAGATCCGCCGGGATCACGGCGCGCATCGTGTACTCCGGCAGCACCGCGTCTCCGGCTTCCTCGCCCAGCTTCTCCCGGACCAGGTTTTCCGCTTCCACGGCCGTCAGCTCCCGGATACCCTCCACCTGCGGCATTTCCGCCGAGAGCGAGGAAATCACCGCGCTGACACGGCCCGCTTCATCCGTCGCAATCTTGAGCGTCCCGCCCAGGACGGTCAGGCCCTCAAAGGCCTGCTGGAATACCCAGGTCACCGTCCCGTTCACCTCCAGGCGGCTCCAGAGCATCAGCTCGGCCTCCGGCGCGGCGCCCAGCGCCGGCAGCAGCGCGCAGGCCGCCCGATAGGCGCCCCGCGCGTCGGTCAGCTTTCCCAGGAAATCCGCGTGCTCAATCATGAAGATCCGGTGATCCGCCCGATGGAAGACCGCCTCCGGATTTGCCGAAACCATCGTCTCCTCCGTCAGCGGGTTTTCCTCCGCCGCGGCCCGGGCCTCCTGCGCAAATTCCTCCCATGCGGAGGCGCTCATGCCCTGCTCCGCGAGGAGCTCCTCCCGCGTCTGAATCCGGAAGGTGATTCGATTCTCCGCACTCCCCTCCGCCGCCGCAAGGGAACCGCAGAGGCACATGACCGTCATCATCAGCGCCATTGCCCACGCCGTCCATTTTCTGAACACTGTTTTCAAGCCGTTTCGTTTCATCGTTTTTGTTGCACGCCCCGTGCGGGCCGTTCCTTTCATCGTTCTGATGCAGCCTCCCGTTCGGGAGGTATCAATGATTGATACGTCCTTCCGGGCGGGATGGCAGTTTTTCCGGACGGATTGATCATTCTCGGGCAATATGATAGGATAAGCGAAAATGGCTGAAGGAGGCGAGCGGGATGGGGAAAAACCGGATCATCGGCCTGGCCGCGCATGTGGACGCCGGGAAGACCACGCTGAGCGAGTCCATGCTTTATCTCTCCGGCGCTGTTCGCCGCCAGGGCCGCGTGGATCACAGGGATACCTTTCTGGATACGGAAGCGCTCGAGAAGGAACGGGGAATCACCATCTTTTCCAAGGAAGCGCGGCTGGAATGGAACCGGGCGCAGATCACCCTGGTGGACACGCCCGGTCATACGGACTTCAGCGGTGAAACGGAGCGGGCCGTCGGCATCATGGATGCCTGCGTGCTGGTGCTGAGCGCGACGGAAGGCGTTCAGTCCCACACCCGGACCCTGTGGAAGATTCTGCAGGAAAACCGGATTCCGGTGATCCTGTTCATCAATAAAATGGATGCCTTTCAGGGAGAACCGGCCGCGCTCGCGCGTTCCGTTTCGGAGGAGCTGGGCGACGGGATCGTCCCGTTCCCGGAGGCGGATCCGGAGAAGATCGCGCTGCTGGACGAGCATTGTCTGGACGCGTTTCTGCGGGAAGGCGAGATTCCGGAGCGGATGATCCGCGCGCTGATCCGGGAGCGGAAGCTGTTTCCCTGCTTCTCCGGCTCCGCGCTGCGGAACGAAGGCGTTTCCGATCTGATGGATTTCCTGGCCGGCTTCGATCCGGCCGATGAATATCCGCAGGCCTTCGGCGCCCGGGTTTACAAGGTTGCCCGGGATCCGCAGGGCGCGCGCCTGTGCTTTATGAAAATCACCGGCGGCAGGCTGAAATCCCGGGATCTGCTGACATATGTCAGCCCCGAAGGGGAAACGCTCTGGGCGGAAAAGGCGGCGGAAATCCGCCTGTATTCCGGCGCCCGGTACACCGCGGTTCCGGAGGCCGCCGCCGGGGAAACCTGCTGCGTCGTCGGCCTGAGCAAGGCCCGGCCCGGAGACCGGCTGGGAACGGACAGCAAACAGCCCACCCGGCTGATGCGTCCCTGCTACGAGTGCCGGCTGATTCCCGCGGGCGGCGCGGATATTCACCATGTGCTGGACTGCCTGCGCGCCATCGAAGAGGAAGAGCCGCTGATTCAGGTCAGCTATATCGAAACGAAGCGGGAGATCCGCATCCACAGCATGGGGGACGTATACCTGGAGGTGCTCCGGCGGCAGCTGAAGGACCGGTTCGGCATCGACGCCGAATTCGGGGAAACCTCCGTGCTCTATCGGGAAACCATCGCCGCTCCGGTGGAGGGCATCGGGCATTATGAGCCGCTGCGCCACTACGCGGAGGTGCACCTGCTGCTCTCCCCGCTCCCCCGCGGCAGCGGGCTGCAGTTTGCCAGCGCGGTGCACGTGGACGACCTGGCCCTGAACTGGCAGCGGCTGATCATGACGCATCTGCAGGAAAAGGTTCACGTCGGCGTGCTGACCGGATCGCCGATCACGGATATGAAAATCACGCTGGTGGCGGGCCGGGCTCACCTGAAGCATACGGAGGGCGGCGATTTCCGCCAGGCGACCTACCGGGCGCTCCGCCAGGGGCTGATGAAGGCGAAGAGCATTCTGCTGGAGCCCTGGATGAACGTGGAAGCCACCGTGCCGGAGGAATTCACCGGCCGGGTGATGACCGATCTGGCCGCGATGGGCGGGCGGATCGGCATGCCGGAGGACGCGGGAGAAGGCATGCGCCGGCTGACTGCCGCGGTGCCCGCCTCCGCCTGCGGCGCCTACGGAAAGCAGATTCAGATCCTGACCCGGGGGCGCGGCAGCATGACCGCCGTCTTCCGGGAATGGGAGGAATGCGCGGACGCCGAAAACGTCATCCGGAGCAGAGGGTACGACCCGACCCGGGACGTGTGGAACACGCCGGATTCCGTCTTCTGTTCCCATGGCGCGGGATATGTGGTTCCCTGGGACCAGGTGGAGCAGCACATGCACCTGCCGCTGATGGAGAATGCCCCCGGAGCGGCGCGCGGGGCGGCGGCCCCCGCCGGCGGGGCGGCCGCCGCCTACCGCGGCACCCGGGAGGAGGACCAGGCGCTGGAGCGGATCTTCGAGCGAACCTACGGTCCCATCAGGGCCCGGGAGCTGATGCGCTCCCCCGCCGGAGCCGATACGGTTTCCGCCGCGTCCGAAGACGCTTCCCCCCTCGCCTCCGCCGTCTCCCCGATGAACCCGGCGGACGAGATCCTGCTGATCGACGGGTACAACGTGCTCAACGCCTGGGAGGAAACGAAGCCCCTGGTGCGGGAAAACCTGGAAGGCGCGCGCCGGGCGATCATGGACCTGATGTGCAATTATGCCGGCGCCACCGGAAAAAAGGTCATCCTGGTCTTTGACGCCTACCGGGTGCCGGGCAATCCCGGTTCCGCGGAAAGGTATCAGAACATTCACGTGATCTATACCCGGGAATCCCAGACCGCGGACAGCTTTATCGAGCAGACCACCCTGCACGCGCGGGGCAGCGCCACCGTCCGGGTGGTGACCAGCGACCGGCCGGAGCAGCTGATCGCCTCCGGCAACGCGGCCATGCGCACCTCCGCCCGGGAATTTCACGAGGAGGTCAACCGCGTCCGCGGAGGGATCGCCGCTTTTCTGCAGAAAAACAACCGCCCCGGCGCCGAAAAGGCGCTGGAGCGGGCCTATAAGGAAGCCTGGCTGAAGAGCCGCGGGAATCACTGAACGGGTTCCGGCGGCTCCTTCAGAATCGATGCCGTATATTTCCGGACGAGCTTTTCCACGTCCGCCGGGGCCATCATGGCGGTGACCTCCGTGCCCTCGTCCGTATATGTTTCCGTGATGACCCGGCCCATGGACCGGATCTCGGAGAGAATGCCGTAGCGGCTGAAGGGAATCGAGAAATCCACGGGCTGATAGAATTCCTGCAGTGCCGCGGCGATGGCGGCGCGCAGCTCGTCCAGTCCCTCCCCCGTTTTCGCGGAGATCAGCACCGCGCCGGGGAAGGCCGGATCCGGCAGGGCGGCATCGCACTTGTTGATCGCCTCAATCCGCTTCGATTCCGTCGCGCCCAGCTCCTCCAGCACCTGTTCCACGGTGTCGTGCTGCCGGAGCATGTCCGGGCTGGAGCCGTCGGAAACGATGACCAGCACGTCCGCCAGCGCCGCCTCCTCCAGGGTGGACCGGAAAGCGCTGATCAGCGCATGCGGAAGCTTGCGGATAAACCCGACGGTGTCCGTCAGCAGATATTCCGTCTTCTCCGGCGTTTCCATCCGGCGGGACACCGCGTCCAGCGTCGCAAACAGCTGATCCTGCACATAGACATCCGCGCCGGTCAGCGCGTTGAGCAGCGTGGACTTTCCGGCGTTCGTATAGCCCACCAGGGCAACCACCGGCGTTTCGTTCCGCTCCCGGGACCGGCGGCGGATGGACCGCTGCTTTTCCAGCTCGTCCAGCCGCCTTCTCAGCTCCGTCATCCTCTCCCGGATGCGGCGGCGGCTCATCTCCAGCTTGCTTTCGCCCGGTCCCCGGGTGCCGATGCCGCCCGCCAGCCGGGACAGCACCAGTCCCTGCCCGATCAGCCGGGCGGAGCGGTACTGCAGCTGCGCCAGCTCCACCTGCAGCTTGCCCTCCGCGCTCGCCGCGCGCTGGGCAAAGATGTCCAGGATCAGCGCCGTCCGGTCCACGACCTTGACCCGCAGAACCTCCTCCAGGTTTCGGGCCTGGATGCCCGTCATTTCATCATCAAAAATGCAGATATCGGCTTCCAGGGCCTGACAGTCCCGGGCCAGCTCCTCCGCCCGGCCCCGGCCGATGAACATCGCGCTGTCCGGCTTGTCCCGCTTCTGCAGGAATGCCCCGACCACCTCCGCCCCGGCGGTTTCCGCCAGGCGGCGCAGCTCCTCCAGCGATTCCCGGGTATCGATGCCCATGAGCACCGCCCGCTCCCGGTCGGAAGCGACCGCCCGGGTGTTTTCCCGCCCGACCAGCGCATCGCTTGCCTCAATCTGCTCCAGCCATTCCGCATCCGGCAGGCGATACCACCGGGCCGCTTCCGGAAGGAGCACCTCCGCATTCTCTCCCAGGAACGCCGTCTGCACGATGGTCGGTTCCCCGTTCTTCACGCCGACCGCCGTCATGGCATCGTACCGGAAGATTCTCAGCGCGCTCAGATCCACGTCGGAAAGGTGCCCGTCCCCGTCCGGATGAGTATGCACGCAGCGCACGTAGCTCAGCCGCATCTCATTTCGCCGGAGCCGGTAATCCACCAGTTCCACATCGCTGTCCGTTCCCACGGCCACGTTGACGATCTCCCCGTCCCGGGTGATATACACCGCGATTTCCCGGTTCAGGGCGCAGGAAATCTCCGCCAGGATCTTCATCAGCTCCCGCGGCAGAAACTCCCCTTCCTCCAGCTCATAGCTGTACAGGCTGTCCAGCCGGGCGAGCACCGCATCCCGGACGCCTTCTGTATTTCCGCTGACCTGATACTTCATTCGTTCCTCGTTTTCTGTTTCCCGCCGGGCATGGACAGCGCGGCGTAGCCGATTCCCCGAAGCGTCAGCTCCGGCGAGCAGGCCGGAATAAACGCCGTTTCTCCCGGCTTCAGCTCCATGCTCCCGCTCTGCCACCAGAGCGTCAGCGCACCCTCCAGCGCGGTGATCATCCCGAAGTCGTTGATCTGCGGCAGCGGCAGCGCACCCTCCGGGCGCAGGATGTCCAGCGTAAAGTACTTTTCATTCAGGATCCGCTTGCACCCGCGGGCCACCTCCACATGAACCGCCCGCGGCGCGTTCTTGAGTTCCACCACGTCGAGACCCTTTTCCAGATGCAGCTCTCTCCGGTTCCCCTGCGCATCCGTCCGGTCCCAGTCATAGAAGCGGTAGGTCAGGTCGGATGACTGCTGAATCTCATAGAGCATGATGCCTTCTCCGATGGCATGGACGCAGCCGGCCGGGATGTAGCATACATCGCCCTTCCGGACCCGCACCCTTCGCAGAAGCGGCTCCACGGCGCTGCCCTTCTCGCAGGCGGCCCGCAGCTCTTCCCGGCTGGTTCCCGGCCGGATGCCGTATACCAGCTCTCCGCCCTCCTCCGGAACCTCCATGATCAGCCAGGCCTCCGTCTTTCCCAGCTTGCCGCCTTCCCGCGTCATGGCATAGGAATCCTGCGGATGCACCTGAACGCTCAGCTTGTCCCGCGCGTCGATCAGCTTCAGCAGCAGCGGGAACGGCCGGTCCGCATAGCTGCCCGTCATCTTCTTCCCGAACCGTTCGATGATCTCCGGCAGCGTCCGTCCCATCGGGTCGCGGCTTTCCAGCCCCGGAATGCAGCTGACCTCGAGGCTCTCCCCGGTCGGGTTTTCCGGAATGTTCTTTCCGTATACGGTCCGCAGCTTTTCCCCGCCCCAGGGCGTCAGCTTTCCGCCCCGGAAGGCCGGCGTCATCCGGATCGGCCAGATCGGCGTTTCCCGCCGGAGCGCCTTGTCAAAGGCCATGAAATCTTCTTCCGAATCCGGCCAGCGGAGATGGCCGCATGGACGGAGGCCCATCTTTTCATACAGCCGGAGCGCCCGCCTGTTCCGCATGGAGGTATCGCAGCGGACGCAGTCATACCCCATGCCGCGAAGCACCTGCATCAGATCGTCCAGCACGCCGCCGGCGATGCCCGCGCCCTGCATCTGCGGATCCACCGCCAGCCGGTGGAAGTATACCGGATACATGCCTCCGGTCCATGGAACTGCGTCATACTCCGGTTCGCTCTGATCGGTGATCGAAACGACCGCGGCGATCACTCCGTCCGCCCGCTGGATATACTGCCGGCCCATCCGGATATCCTCCAGGATCATTTCGTCCGTGGGATACACGCCCCAGTGCCACTGGGTACTTCCTTCCCGCTGCATGAGATCTGCCGCCCGCCGGTACAGCGCCAGCACCTCTTCATAATCGCTTTCCGCTGCCCTGATCAGTTCCATCTGTCTTTTCCTCCCTTGTTATTTCCCGGTTGAGCCCAGCCCGCCCTCGCGCAGGGCAAATTCATCCGCTTCCTCCGCCGTCCCGAAGGGCAGGAAGATGCCCTGACAGAACCGTTCTCCCCGTCCGATGGTCACGGGATGATCCGAAGGATTCCGGAGCTTCACCATGATATGGCCTTCATTCTTCGCAAAGGCATAATCCCCGTCGATCACGCCGGCGGTATTGCTCAGGCGCACGTCATGCCGGAATCCGAGCGAGCTGCGGGGGAAGAGCACCAGCACCCAGCCATTCTCCATCTCCGCCCGGATTCCCGTCGGGATCAGCGCGTCCGCTCCCGGCGGCACCGTCACCTCCAGCGGAGAAACAAAATCGTATCCCGCGCTGCCCGCCGTTGCGCGCCGGGGCAGCGGAATCTCCGTGACCGGGATGGCATCCCCGGCCTTCTCCCCCAGCGCTTCCCGGTACTGCGCTTCCGATACGTGACCGAATCTTGCGATCGCCATCTCTGATTCCTCCGTTGATTTATGCGTTTTCCGCAATCACGTCCGCCAGGCGCCCCAGCTCCTCCAGGGTCAGCTTCTCGCCGCGGACCTTCTCATCCAGTCCCGCCGCGCGCATCCATTCCAGCGCCGTTTCCCGCTCCGCCCGGAACGTGGCGCACAGGTTGTTGGCCATCGTCTTCCGCCGGAGGGCGAACGCCGCCCCGGCCACGCGGAAGAACATCTCCTCGCTGCGGACCCGGACCGCCGGCTCCTCTCTCACGGGCAGCACGATGAACGCGCTGTCCACCTTCGGCGGCGGCGTGAAGCAGGCCGCGGGCACCTCCATGGCCAGGCGCGGCTCGCACAGATACTGGCAGCGCACCGCCAGCATGCCCCATCCGTCCTCTCCCGGCGCGGACAGGATCTTCTCCGCCACTTCCTTCTGCACCATCAGGGCCAGCTGGCGGATGGGCAGCCCCGCCGTCAGCAGCCGGGTGATCAGCGGCGTCGTGATATAGTACGGGATGTTCGCCACGACGGAAAAGGGCTGCGTCATGTCCCGGGTTGCCTCCGGAAGATTCAGGGTCATGATATCCCCCTGAATCACCGTCAGATTCTTTTCGTCCGAGAGGAAGCCCTTCAGAAGCGGGATCAGCCGCTCGTCCAGCTCCACCGCCAGCACGCTCCGTGCCCGTTCGCACAGGTGCTTCGTCAGGCTCCCGCACCCGGGGCCGATCTCCAGCACGTCCTCCTCCGGCGTGACTCCGGCCGCATCCGCCAGCTGCGCCAGCAGCGCTTCATCATAGATGAAATTCTGCCCCAGCGAATGCCTGTACCGCAGGTTGCTTTCCCGGATTCTTTCCTTTGTCTTGCTCATTTTCCCCTCCCAAATTTGAGAGTATATCACATTCTGAGCTGCTTTAAAAGGCATACTATGGAAAGAACAATTCCGGTCTATTGACTTTTCAGGTTTTTCCCGATAGACTTTTTCTCCGTCTGAACCCTATGAAACTGAGGAGAGAATATGGGAAAGGAACTGAAGCTGGCGGGCCACTGTATCCGGCGATACTGGTGGCGGTATATTCTCGGTCTGGCCGCGCTCTTTATGGTGGATCAGGTCAACGCCAATGTTCCCCTGCTGTCCGGTGAACTGACGGACGGGCTGACGCAGGGCGTGCTGGACATGGGCGGCGTATGGAATATCGCCCTGCGCCTGCTGGGCATGGGGGCGATCATCATGGTCGGCCGCTTCTGCTGGCGGATCTTCCTGTTCGGATCCGCCCGCCTGATCGAGCGGGATCTGCGCAGCGATCTGTTCGCGCATCTGGAAACCCTGTCCATGTCCTGGTACAACGAGCATAAAACCGGCGACCTCATGGCCCATTTCACCAACGACCTGGGCTCCGTCCGCCAGATGATGGGCATGACGGTCATCTCCACCTTTGACGCCACGGTGATGCTGGTGCTGGTGCTGATCAGCATGATCCGCTTCGTCTCCTTCCGGCTCACGGTCATCGCCGTCTTCCCGCTGCTGATCATCATGTTCGGCGACATCTGGTTCGGGAAGGTCATGCACCGCCGCTTTCTCGCCCGTCAGGAGGCTTTTTCGGCCCTGACGGATCAGACCCAGGAAGCCATCTCCGGCATCCGGGTCATCAAGGCCTTCGTGCAGGAGCGGAAGGAGCTGGCCGCCTTTGCCCGCGCCAACGCCAACAGCCGGGAGAAAAACCTGTCCGTCGTCCGCCTGATGGCGACGGTGATGCCGCTGCTGGATCTGGTGATCGGCATGAGCCTTCTGCTGACGCTGATCTTCGGCGGAAGAATGGCCATCTACGGGGAGATTACCGTCGGCCAGTTCGTCGCCTTCAACAGCTATGTCACCATGCTGGTCTGGCCCATGATCGCCGTTGGGGAAAGCATCTCCAACCTCAGCCAGGGCATGGCTTCCCTCCGGCGCATCCGCGTCATCCTGGACGAGGAGCCGGAGATCCGGGACGAAGGGGATCCCGCGATCCGGAGCCTGAAGGGCGAGATCGACCTGGACCACCTGACCTTCCATTATCCCGGCACCTCCCCGAATCACCCTGCCCTGTCCGATATCTCGGTTCACGTTTCCCCGGGGGAAACCCTGGCCGTCATCGGGCGGACCGGATGCGGAAAGACGACGCTGATCAGCCTGCTCGAGCGCCTGTGGGAAACGGAAAAGCCGGATATGATCCGGATCGACGGCCATCCGCTGCGGACGATTCCCCTCGCGGTGCTGCACCGGGATCTGGCCTGCGTACCCCAGGACTCCTTCCTTTTCAGCGATACCATTGAAAACAACATCGCCTTCGGCGTTCAGTCCGCCTCCGCCTCCGGCATCACGGATGCCGCCCGCGCCGCGGATGTGCATGACAATATCATGGAATTCCCCGATCAGTATCAGACGATGCTCGGCGAGCGCGGCGTCACCGTCTCCGGCGGCCAGAAGCAGCGGATTTCCATCGCCCGCGCCCTGATGAAGGATGCGCCCGTGCTGATTCTGGACGACGCGCTCAGCGCCGTGGACACGGACACGGAGGAGCGGATCCTGACCCGGCTGAAGGCCATTAGGAAGGATAAAACGACCCTGATCATCGCCCACCGGATCTCCACCATTCAGCACGCGGATCATATCCTCGTGCTGGAGGACGGGAAGGCCGCGGAATACGGCAGCCATGAAGAGCTCATGGCGCTGGGCGGCCTGTACCGCTCCCTGTGGGAAAAGCAGCAGCTGGAGGCCCAGCTCGCCCAGGAGCAGCCGGATCCGGAAGGGGGTGCGGACGCATGAAGCCAAACGGAAAGCCTTCCCTGAAGGACCGGTTCATGTCCCTGTTCCGCCCCCAGGATGAGGAGCGGGAGGATATCCACTACAACGGCCGGCCCATGCGCCGCCTGGTGGGCTATCTGAAGCCGCACCGGAAGGTCTTCGTCCTCTGCCTGTGCATGGTGCTGGCGCTGACCGTGCTGGAGCTCGTCCGCCCGATGATCATCGGAAACGCGATCGACCGGTACATCACCGGCGAGACCAGCGAAACGCTGCAGGCGGAAGGGCGCACCGAATGGGATCCCGGCGAGCAGGCCGATCAGCGGTTTGAAGGGGTGCTCATCGCCGCCGGCATGTATCTGGCCGTGCTGCTCCTGCTGATGATTCTGAACCGGACGCAGACCATGATGCTCCAGCGGATGGGGCAGGATATCATCTATGAAATCCGGAACCAGCTGTTCACCCACGTGGAAAGCCTGACGATGCGCTTCTTTGACACGACCCCCGTCGGAAAGATCGTCACGCGGCTGACCAATGACGTGGAGGCCATCAACGAGGTCTTCTCCAATATTCTGGTCAAGCTCTTCCGGAACGTGGTCAAGATGATCGGCCTGGCCGCCATCATGATTTCCCTGAATCCGCGCATGGCGCTCTACAGCTTTATCCTGCTGCCGGTCATCGCGGCCCTGACCCTGCTTTTCCGGATGATCAGCCGCAAAACCTACCGGCTGGTCCGCACGCGGCTGACGGCGCTGAACACGTTCCTCTCCGAGCATCTGTCCGGCATGAAGGTCATCCGGATCTTCGGCCAGGAGCAGAAGAAGTTTGAGGAATTTGAGCAGAAGAACAGCTCCCTCTACAACGCCAGTTTCCGGGAGATGATGGTCTTTGCCATCTTCCGCCCCGGCATCTATCTGCTGAGCATCGCCGCCCTGATGATCATCATGCTCACCGGCGGCCGGGAGGTGCTCGGCGGCGCCATCACCATCGGCACGCTGTACATCTTCCTGCAGTATATCAATTCCTTCTTCGAGCCGATTCAGGAGCTGGCCGAGCAGTTCACCACGCTGCAGAGCGCCATCTCCGCCTCGGAGAAGATCTTCACCCTGCTCGACACGCAGCCGGCCATTCCGGAGGAAAAGGATCCGGTCGTCCTTCCCGAAATCCGCGGAAAGATCACCTTTGACCACGTCTGGTTCTCCTATTCCGGGAAGGAGGATGACTGGGTGCTGAAGGATGTCAGCTTCGAAATCGCGCCCGGCCAGTCCGTCGCCTTCGTCGGCGCCACCGGCGCCGGAAAGAGCTCCATCCTGAACCTGATCGGCCGCTATTATGATATTCAGAAGGGCTCGATCCGGATCGACGATACGGACATCCGGGACATGAGCCGGGAGCAGATCCGCCGCGCCGTCGGCCAGGTGCAGCAGGACGTATTCCTGTTCACCGGGGATATCGCCTCCAACATCCGCCTGCGGGACGAATCCATTTCGGATGACGCCGTCCGCGAGGCCGCGAGGGAGGTCAACGCCGCGCGGTTTATCGACCGCCTGCCGGACGGGTATGCCTCCCGCGTCACGGAGCGGGGCGCCACCTTCTCCGCCGGGGAGCGGCAGCTGCTGTCCTTTGCGCGGACGCTGGCCTATGATCCCCGGATTCTGATTCTGGACGAGGCGACCGCGAACATCGATACGGAGACGGAGATGTGGATCCAGGAAGCCGTCACCCGGCTGATGCGCGGGCGCACCAGCATCATGGTGGCGCACCGGCTTTCGACCATTCAGCACTGCGACCGGATCATCGTCATGCATCACGGGAGGATCCGGGAAACCGGCACCCATCAGGAGCTGCTGGCGATGAACGGCATCTACAAAAAACTGTATCAGCTGCAGCTGTCCTGATGGCCGCAGCGCGTCCGCCCATAAAAGCATCGGCCTGCAGTTTCCCGAAAGGGAAAGGTCTGCAGGCCGATGTTGCATGGGATATGATCCGCTTTCCGATGAATGGAACAGGTTGCCGGAATGCCGTATTTTCCGCGCGCGCGGAAGGCTCAGCCCCGGCTGGTCTTTCCCAGATAGGCCTCCTGAATGGCTTCGCTGGCCAGCAGCTCATCGCCGGTGCCGCTGGTGGTAATGCTCCCGGTCTCCATGACGTAGGCGTAATCGCAGGCATGGAGAGCGGCGTTGGCGTTCTGCTCGATCAGCAGCACCGTCATCCCCGTGCCCTTCAGGGTCAGGATGATTTTGAAGATGTCCCGGACCACCAGCGGAGCGAGACCCAGGCTGGGTTCATCCATCATGATCATCTTCGGCCGGGTCATGACCGCGCGGCCCACCGCCAGCATCTGCTGCTCCCCGCCGGAGAGCGTCCCGGCCAGCTGCCAGGAGCGCTCCTTCAGCCGTGGAAAGAGGCTGTAAACATAGTTGATATCCTCTTCAATCTCCGTCTTGTCCTTCCGAAGGTAAGCGCCGATGCGCAGGTTTTCCAGCACCGTCAGGTTGGCGAAAACCCGCCGCCCTTCCGGCACCATGGCAATGCCCATTTCCACGATTTTCTGGGCGTTCATGTCGGTGATATCCCGTCCTTCGAAATAGATGCGGCCTGACCGGGGGCTGACCAGACCCGAGATCGTGCGGAGCGTTGTGCTCTTTCCGGCGCCGTTGGCGCCGATCAGGGTGACGATCTGGCCCTGATCCACCTCGAAGGAGATTCCCTTGAGCGCCTCGATGCCGCCATAGGAAACCACCAGATCCGTTACTTTCAGCAGGCTCATTCTTCATCCACCCCCAGATAGGCCGCAATGACGACCGGGTTTTTCTGAATCTCTTCCGGCGTACCCTCGGCAATCTGCCGTCCGAAATCGAGCACATAGATCCGGTCCGAGATATCCATGACCAGATTCATATGGTGCTCAATCATGAACACGGTCAGCTGAAACCGGTTCTTGATGTCCACGATGAACTCGCCCAGCTCATCCGTTTCCTGGGGATTCATGCCCGCCGCCGGCTCATCGAGCAGCAGCAGCGTCGGATCCGTGGCCAGGGCCCGGGCAATCTCCAGCCGGCGCTGCTTTCCGTACGGCAGGGACGTCGCCAGCTCGTTTGCCTCTTCCGAAAGGCCCACGATTTCCAGGAGCTGCGCCGTCTTTTCCCGGTTGGCCTTTTCCTCCCGCGCGTTGAGGCGGAAGGTGGCGGTAAACAGATTGCTGGAGCGGCGCAGGTGCGTGCCGATCAGCACGTTGTCAAAGGCTGTCTGGCTTTTGAACAGGCGGATATTCTGAAAGGTTCTGGCGATCCCCATGCGGGTGATTTTATCCGGGGTATAGACCACGGGCTTTCTGTTTTTGTATGCATCGGGGTTGATCCCGGCATACTGCCGGATCATTTTGCCCTGGGGATGATTGACGGCGATGGGGGTGCCGTGAAAATCCACCTCTCCGTTGGTGGGCTGATACACGCCGGTGATGCAGTTGAAGGCCGTCGTTTTTCCGGCGCCGTTCGGACCGATGAGCGCCACGATCTCCCCCTGGTTGACCTCCAGGGAGAGGTTATTGATCGCCACCACGCCGCCAAACTGCATCGTGATATCCTTCAGGCGCAGCACGTTTGCGTTCTGACTGCGGTTTTCACTCATGATTTCCGGCCTCCCTTCGCCTGCCTGCGGTTTCCGAGCTCCCAGAGCTCACGGGTGCCCATGATGCCCTTGCGGAAGAAGAGCACCACCACCATGATCACGACCGAGAAGACCACCATCCGGAAACCGGGGGCCAGAAGCGGCACCTGGACGTTGCCCAGCATGGTTTCCGCATCCAGAAACCGGAGCCACCATTCGCTGCACGCGATGAACAGGAAAGAGGCCATCACGCTGCCGCTGACGGAGCCCAGGCCGCCGATGACCACGATCAGCAGGATTTCATAGGTCATGGCGCTTTTGAAGCTGTTGGCCTGCAGGGAGCCCTGATACATGGCCAGGAGCGCGCCGCCGATGCCGGCGAAGAAGCTGCTGACCACGAAGGCCATCTGCTTATGGCGGAAGAGATTGATGCCCATGGCCTCCGCGGCGACCTCGTCATCCCGGATGGCCTTGAACGCCCGGCCGTAGGTGGAGTTGATCAGCAGCAGGATCAGCCCGATGCATACACCCACGACCAGGAAGGTAAAGAGCACCGTGTTGCCCGGCATGATATTCTTCAGCGTCGGATACGTTTTGAGCAGGTTGGAGCCGTTGGTCAGGGGGCCGATGGTATCCCACTGGACGATGGCGCGGATGATTTCCGCGAAGCCCAGGGTGGCAATGGCCAGATAATCCCCCTTCAGCCGCAGCACCGGCATGCCGATCAGCGCGGCGAAGAGCGCCGCCACCAGTCCCGCCACCAGCAGGGCCGGCAGAACCCCGACGGTGAACTGAACCCAGCCGCCGTCATAGTACTGATACACGGCCGCGCGCTTGGCCATGGGAATGGTCAGGATCGCATAGGCATATGCGCCGACCAGCATGAAGCCGGCCTGGCCGAGGGAGAACAGCCCGGTAAATCCGTTCAGGAGGTTCATGGAGACAGCGATCAGGGCATAAACCGCCCCCTTCTGCAGCACCGTGACCACCATGGATTTGGATCCGGCGGTGTGCTCAATCAGGAAGCCGCCCGCATACAGCGCCGCGACAACCAGCAGGGAAATGATGAGCCGCATGTTTCCTTTTTTCATGTTCCTCACCTCACACCTTATCCGTGGTTTTTTCGCCGAAGAGCCCCGTCGGCCGGAACAGAAGCACCACGATCAGCAGCGCAAACGTGAAGGCATCCGAGAAGGCAGTGAGCCCTGCCGCCTTGATCAGATTTTCGCAGATGCCGATGATCAGCGCACCGATCATCGCCCCGGGAATGGAGCCGATGCCGCCGAACACCGCCGCCACAAACGCTTTCAGGCCGGGCATGGCGCCGACGGTCGGGGTCACCGCGGTATAATTGGTAAAATACAGCAGCGAACCGATGGCGGCCATGGCGGAGCCGATGACGAAGGTCACGGAGATGACGCTGTTGATTTTGATGCCCATCAGCTGGCTGGTCTCAAAATCCACGGAGACCGCGCGCATCGCCATCCCGATCTTGGTATGGTTGATCAGCATGACCAGCGCCACCACCAGGCCAACGGTCAGCAGCGGGGTAATGATGGTCACCAGCTTCGTGGTGGCGGACCCGAGGCGGATGGTCTGGGACAGGAAGGGCAGCACCGGATACTGCTTGGCCAGACCGCCCGTAATATACCACATGAGGTTCTGCAGCAGGTAGCTGACGCCGATGGCGGAAATCATGATGGACATCCGCGGTGCGGAGCGCAGCGGCTTGTAGGCCACCCGTTCGACCACGAATCCGAGCGCCACCGTCAGAATGATGACCAGCGGGATGGAGAGGCCGATGGGAAGGCTCGCGGTCAGATAGATCATGAAAAAGCCCGCAGCCGTAAAGATATCGCCATGGGCGAAGTTGATCAGGCGCAGGATGCCGTAGACCAGCGTGTATCCCACTGCGATCATGGCATACTGGCCGCCCACGGAAATACCCGCCAGCAGGTAAGGAAGCAGCGTGTCAAACATGAGGAATCCCCTTTCGAGAAAGCTTGCAGACGCAACCGGAACGGAAACGGGGGCTGCTGCAGATGGCAGCTGCCCCCGAAGAGTCTCCCAAATGATTACTCGGCAACGCTCTGGGTTTTCACAAAGTCGAAGGCGCCGGTTTCCGGATTGGCGAACTTGATATACGCCATATCCTTCTTGGCATCGCCGACATCATCAAAGGCGATGGCGCCGGTGACACCTTCATAGGTCACGCCGGGGAGCGCTTCGGCGATGGCCGCGGGATCCGCGCTGCCCGCTGCGGTGATGGCAGCCAGGGCCACGTTGTACGCATCGAAGCCCAGCGCGGAAACCGCCGCCACGATGTCGTTGCCGCCGTTGTTGGTCAGCTTGCTGCTGTCGGCGTTCAGCCAGGCCTTGAAGCCGGAAACGAAGCTGGCCGCCGCGGCCGCGTCGTCATTTTCATCGAAGAACGTGGAGCAGTAAACCTTGATATCCTTGCCCTTTGCGGCGTTCAGAATCGCGGAATTCTCCCAGGTGTCGCCCGCCAGAATCGGGAAGCTGATGCCCTGGGCAGCCGCCTGGTCGATGATCAGCGCAGCATAGGTGGTCGCGCAGGGGGCAAACATGACATCGCAGCCGTTGGACGCCGCGTTGTTGATATACGCCGCGAAGTCGCTGGTGCCTTCCGTGAAGTTCTCCTCCACCACTTCACCGCCCAGCGCCTTGAACGCTTCGACGAAGTACTTGCCCAGGCCCACGCCGTAATCCTCGCCCAGCATGGTCAGCACATAGGCCTTGGTGGCGCCCAGCTCTTTGGCAAAGTTGGCCATGACGGTTCCCTGGAACGGATCCAGGAAGCAGATGCGCCAGTAGTAATCGCACAGCAGGGTGACATTGGGATTGGTGCAGCTGACCCCGATGGCCGGCACACCCGCCTCGGCAAACACATCGCCGCCGGCCATGGAAACGCCGGAGCCGTAGGAGCCGAGCACCACAGCCACATCCTTGCTGACCAGGGACTGCGCCGCGGAGATGGCCTTGTCCGTCAGGGACTGGTTATCCTCGATGACCAGCTCCACGGTGTATTCCTCGCCGCCGATGTTCACGGTGGGCGCTACGCTGTTGGCATATTCAATGCCCAGGATTTCCTGTTTTCCGCCCGCGCCGTTATCGCCGGTGGAGGGCTCAAAAACACCGATGCGGATCGTATTGTCCGCCAGGGCAAATGCGGGTACCAGCATCATGACCGCCAGAACCAATGCAAGCAGTTTCTTCATCTTTCTTTCCTCCTCATCCATATTCAGTTGA
The DNA here is from genome assembly GCA_946629635.1 of uncultured Clostridia bacterium. Classification (GTDB taxonomy): domain Bacteria; phylum Bacillota; class Clostridia; order Christensenellales; family Aristaeellaceae; genus Aristaeella. Next base: position 4,753 of record CAMOYA010000024.1, on the reverse strand, counting down.
AGGGTTCTCTTCAGGTCTGTAAGTATACCGGTTCAGCACCTGAAATGCAACGGAAATGCAAAGGAAAGACAATCGGAAGACGATTTCCGGGATACCGGTTGCCGGTAAAGATGGGATATGATATCCTTGAGCAGAATCACGACTGACCGCAGTGCAGGCTGCGGTGTGCTGGAGGTATATATATGAAACGTCGCATCGGATGCTGGCTGCTTCTGCTGGGGCTGACCGCTGCCGGCTGCAGCCCCGCGACCGGCGGGCAGGCGGATCTGCGCCTGTCCGTTGATCCCGCGAACCTGTCCCGGGTGGGCAGCGGCGTTTTTGAAGGCTGGGGCACCAGCCTGTGCTGGTGGGCCAACCGCATCGGGTATTCGGACACCCTGTCGCAGCTGGCCGCCGAAGCCTTCTGCGACCCGGCCCGCGGGCTCGGCCTCAATATTCTGCGCTACAACATCGGCGGCGGGGACGACCCCGCCCATGATCATATCACCCGGACGGATTCCATGATGCCCGGATACTGGCGGAACCCCCAGACGGAAGGCGGCGCGTATACCTGGGATTACGACTGGGAGCAGGACCGGAACCAGCGCAATGTGCTTGAAAAATGCATGAATGTTTACGGGGAGGGCCTGATGGTGGAAGCCTTCTCCAACTCCCCGCCGTATTTCATGACCGAATCCGGCTGCACCTCCGGCGCGGTCAGCGCTTTCCGGGACAACCTGAAGCCGGATGCGTACGGCGCGTTCGCGCGATATCTGGCGGATGTGGCGGAGCACTTTTCCGCCGAATGGGGCATCCGCTTCCAGAGCATATCCCCGATGAACGAGCCCGATACCGCCTACTGGAGCGCGATGAGTCCGAAGCAGGAAGGCTGCCATTTTGATTCCGGCGCCTCCCAGTCCCGGATCCTCACCGCCCTCGCGGAAGCGCTGAAGGCGCGGGGACTTAAGGATATCCTGATCTCCGGCACGGATGAAACCAGCATCGATACCCAGCTGCTCTCCTGGTCCCGCCTGTCCCCCGAAGCAAAGGCCGCCGTCTCCCGCATCGATACCCATACGTATGGCGGTTCCCGCCGGGCGGACCTGCGGGAAACCGCCATCCGGGAAGGCAAAAACCTCTGGATGTCCGAGGTGGACGGCGGAGAAACGCTGGGGAAGGGCGCCGGAGAGATGGGCGCCGCGCTGTGGCTGGGACAGCGGATCGTGGACGATCTGAACGGGCTCACGCCCTCCGCCTGGATCCTCTGGCAGGTCATCGACAGCCATATCAGCCGGGACGGTTACCTGGGCCGGAAGGATACCGGCATGGTGCATACCGGCGGCGGATACTGGGGCACCGCGGTGGCCGATCACGACCGGCAGGAGCTGGTCCTGACCATGAAGTACTATGCCTTCGGGCAGTTCTCCCGGTATATCCGGCCCGGCAGCCGCCTGATCCGGATGGACGGTCCCGCCGTTGCCGCCCTCAGTGAATCCGGAACGCAGCTGACGGTGACGGTCGTCCATGCAGAGGGCGCCCCCGGAACGCTGGCCCTGGATCTGTCCGCCTTCGGCGGCCGGTTCCCGGACGGTTCCCCGGTGCGGGTCATCCGCACCAGCGGAAGCATGGCCCGCGGAGAGCATTGGGCGGAGCTTTCTCCCCTGTCGGTGACCGGCCGGAACGTCAGCGCCTCCCTGGCCCCGCATTCGATCACCACCTTCATCGTCGGAGACCCGTAAGCCTTTTTTTGCGCTTGCTTTTTCCTCCGATCCGATATACAGTGTATGCAAATGCGGATGAATGACATTTTGCAGGGAAGTATCACCATGGAAAAAAGAAGCATCACCATCTACGATATCGCCCGGGAAGCGGGCGTCAGTCCGGCCACGGTTTCCCGGATCCTGACCGGTACGGCCGCCGTGCGGGAAGAGAAGCGCCAGCGGGTGATGGAGGTCATCGCCAAGTATGACTTTACGCCCAATGCCTACGCCCGCGCCCTGACGGAAAACCGGAACCGGACCATCGGCATGGTCGTGGCCCATTCGGACAATTCCTATTACAGCAGCGTCTTCGCCGCGTGCGAAAGCGAAGCCTACCGCCGGGGATACGTCACGATGCTGATGGACACCTCCTCCCGGCCGGAGAACGAGGTTTCCGTGCTGAACCGCATCCGGGAGCTGCGCCCGGAAGCGCTGATCCTCTGCGGCGGCCGGATCGATCTGGAGATCCCGGATCCGAAATTCACGGAGCTGCTGGAGATGACCCGGAAGTATACCCGGGTCGTCGTCGGGTCCCGCAGCCCGATGGCCGGCATTCCGGGAATCTCCGTGGATCACCGGGCATCCATGAATCTCGGCGTCCGCTACCTGGCCGGCCTGGGGCACCGGGAGATCGGCTTCGTCTATACCGGCAGGCAGTTTTACGGCACCGCGGAACGCCTGGAGGAGTTCCGGCAGGTGATGGCGGAGCTGAATCTTCCGCTGCGGGAGGAATATCTGATCCCCGTGGAGGATTACACCGTGCAGGCCGGAACCCGGGCCGCCCTGGCGATTCGGCAGCTGGAGCGGAAGCCGACGGCGGTGCTCGGCATGAACGATATGGTCAGCGCAGGCCTCCTGCAGGGGCTGCTATCCGAGGGAATCCGCGTTCCCGGGGATATCTCGGTGCTGGGCTTTGACGATACCTTCGTCACCGATATCACCACGCCCCGCCTCTCCTCCGTCGGCTATGACTATCAGGCCTACGGCGCCATGCTGGTGGAAACCGCCGTCGAGCGGGATCAGGACTGGCCGGCGGACCGGCGGATCCCCGTCTTCATCACGGAGCGGGATTCCTGCGCGCGGATCTGAAACCGGTTTCTTCCTGTGAGGATGTCAAATCTGGTAAAAATGCAAAAAGATATTGCAATGTGATTCACCCTCTGTTATAATCCTTTCCAGAAACATCAGAATTGATTTGGGGAGTCCGGGGGAACGCATTCACGGCAGGCATTTTTGAAACCGGTTTCAAGGTATGAAAATCCGCATTTTTGAAACCGGTTTCAGAGATGGATCCCTCCCCTTCCCGGTCAGAGAGGAAGTGAATTCATTGCAAAAGGCAGCTCAGCAGAAGGTGATCAATTACCGCAAGCCTTCCCTGGGGCGGACGCTGTCGCAGAACAGAACCCTGATCCTGATGTGCCTCCCGGCCATCCTGTTCTTCTTCGTCTTCGCCTATCTGCCCATGCCGGGCGCCTACATCGCCTTCACCAATTTCCAGTACAACAAGGGCATCTTCGGCAGCCCCTTCGTCGGGCTCAAGAACTTCCAGTTCCTGTTCATGTCCGGCCAGCTCGGCCTGCTGCTGAAGAATACCATTCTGTACAACCTGGCCTTCATCATCCTGGGCAACGTCGTGCAGCTGGCCTTCGCCATCATGCTCAATGAAGTGGCCAACAAGGGATACAAGAAGATCGCCCAGAGCATCATGTTCCTGCCCTACTTCATTTCCGACGTTCTGGTTTCCCTGCTGGTGTACAACCTGATCAACTATGATTACGGCTTCATTTCCCACCTCGTCCGGGGCCTGGGAATGGAGATGCCCAAGGTGTACCAGGATGCCAACGCCTGGCCGTTCATCATCGTGCTGGTCAACCTCTGGAAGTCCACCGGATACGGGACGGTCGTCTACTTCGCCGCCATCACCGGCATGGATTCCTCCATGATGGAAGCCGCGCAGATCGACGGTGCCAACGCATGGCAGCGGATCCGGTACATCACCCTGCCGACCCTCAAGCCCACCGTCATCATCCTTTTCCTCTTCGCCATCGGCGGCATCCTGAAGGGCAATTTCGGCCTGTTCTACAACCTGGTCGGCAACAACTCCATGCTGTTCAAAACCACGGACATCATTGAAACCTACGTCTACCGCTCCATGATGAACAGCTTCAACTTCTCCCAGAGCAGCGCCGTCGGCCTGTTCCAGAGCGTGGTCGGATTCTTCATCGTGCTGGGGGCCAACGCCTTCGTCAAGCATCTGGATCCGGATTACGCACTGTTCTGATGACCGGAGAAAGGAGCGAAAGAAAAATGACAGTCAAAAGCCAGGCCTCCGGCCATGTGATGCATACAACGCACATCCGCAAGGACAGGAGCCTGATCGTGATCAACGTGATCACCTACATCCTGGTCACCATCTTCTGCATCATGTGCATCCTGCCCTTCTGGATGATCATCGCGTCCTCCTTCTCCTCGGAGGAGGGAATCCGCCGCACGGGCTTCACCCTGTGGCCGTCGGACGTCAGCACCTATTCCTATGAACTGCTCTTCCGCAGCCCGGACCAGATGATCGGCGCCTACATCGTCACCATCTGCCTCACGGCGCTGGGCACGCTGATCGGCCTGTTCCTGGTCTCCATGACGGGTTACGCGCTGCAGCGGAAGGATTTCCCATACCGGAACGGGATCATGTTCTACATCTACTTCACGTCCCTGTTCTCCGCCGGTCTGGTGCCCTTCTATCTGCTGATCGTTCAGATTCTGAACCTGCGGGACAGCTACTTTGCGATCCTGCTGCCCCTGCTGATGAGCCCCTGGCTGATCGTTCTGATGAAGAACTTCGTCAAGGCCATCCCCCACGAGATCACCGAATCCGGCAAGATTGACGGCGCGGGCGACTTCAAGATCTTCTACGCCCTGATCCTGCCGAACCTGAAGCCCGCACTGGCGACGATCGGCCTGTTCCTCGCCCTGAGCTACTGGAACGAGTGGTACTACAGCTCCCTGTTCCTGACCAC
>CAMOYA010000023.1 GCA_946629635.1 uncultured Clostridia bacterium | reverse complement strand
TTCAACGAAGAAAAAGGTGTTTTACTTGTCACGGAGCCAGTAAAACGGTATAATAAAAATGGTTATTTTTGCCCGGAAGGAGGCTTGATGGTTGTATTGTCAGGTGATTGTGGACATCGTTCATGAGAACGTGGCAAAGCCGTTCACCTACTCCGTTCCGGAAGGGATGGAACTGTCGGAGGGGCAGCGCGTGGCGGTGCCCTTCGGAAGAATGCAGAAGGAGGGCGTGGTCATCGCCCTGACCGAGCAATCCGGCATCGATATCGGCAGAATTCGCAGCGTGATTCGCCCGCTGGAGGATTATGCGGCGATTCCGCCGGAGCTGATGGCGCTGGCGAAGGAAATGGCCGGGCAGGCGCATTGCCCGCTGGCGGAAACGCTGCGGCTGATGCTGCCCGCACAGCTGCGGGGCGGACGCGTCCGCCCGAGGACCGTGAAAGCAGTGCAGCTTGCCGTACCCCGGGAAGAAGCGGAAGATGTCATCCGTCAGGAAAAACGGGCAGGGAAACGAATTCAGCTGCTGACGAACCTGCTGGACGGGGAGGCCCGCCCCGTTCAGGCGCTTTCTGCAATCGTGAAGAATCCCCGGGAGGCCCTCCGGAAGCTGGAGCAGGATGGCCTGATCCGCATCTCGGAGGAGGAGATCATGCGGACGCCGGAGGCATCCTTTACGGAGGTCTCGGACCCCGGATGGGAGCTGACCGCCGACCAGAAGGATGCGCTGGACGAAATTCTGCCGGCGCTGAAAAGCGGCGAGGGCAGATTCCTGCTGCACGGCGTTACAGGCAGCGGAAAAACGGAAGTGTTTATGGCGGCTGTGAAGGAGACACTGGCGCTCGGCAGGAGTGCCATAATCCTTGTGCCGGAGATTGCCCTGACGCCGCAGATGGTCTCCTGGTTCCGGGGACGGTTCGGGGCAGTGGCGGCCGTGATCCATTCAAGGCTCAGTGCCGGGGAACGGTACGATGAATGGCGCAGGATCCTCAGGGGCGAGGCCCGGGTGGTCATCGGAGCCAGGAGCGCCGTGTTTTCACCCGTTCGCGATCTGGGTCTGATCGTGATTGACGAGGAGCATGAAAGCACCTATCTGAATGATCACCGGCCGAGATATGATACGCGGGATACAGCTGCAAGCCGGTGCCGGCGGGAAGGCGCGACGCTGATCCTGGCCAGCGCAACGCCCAGCATCCTCAGCTTTGCCAGGGCCCGGCGGGGTGATTACATGCTGCTGGAGATGCCCCGAAGGGTCGGCGGCCATCCCCTGCCGGAGGTGCTGGTGACGGATATGCGGCAGGAGCTGGAAAACGGAAACCGCTCCGTTTTCAGCGGCGTGCTCCACAAGGCGCTGAAGGACTGCATCGCCCGGAATGAGCAGGCAATTCTGCTCATGAACCGGCGAGGATACAATTCCTTTGTATCCTGCCGCAGCTGCGGATACGTGGTCAAGTGTCCGAACTGCGATATCAGCATGACCTATCATACGGATTCACAGAGCGGGCTGCTTCGCTGCCATTACTGCGGGTATGCGCAGATGCCTCCTTCCGTATGCCCGGAATGCCAGAGCCGATACATCCGGTACTTTGGCGCCGGAACACAGAAGGTGGAGGAGGAAATCCGGAAACAGTTTCCCGGCGTGACAGTGGCCCGGATGGATTATGATACAACCAGCGGAAAGGACGGGCACGGAAAGATCCTGGAGGAATTCCGCAGCGGACGCGCCAGGATTCTGATCGGAACCCAGATGATCGCCAAGGGACTGGATTTTCCACGCGTGACGCTGGTCGGCATCATTGCTGCGGACCTTGCACTGAATCTTCCGGATTATCGCAGCCGGGAAAGGGCTTTCCAGCTCTTCACCCAGGTTGCCGGAAGAGCCGGCCGGGGGGACCGGAAAGGAAAAGTGATCATTCAGACGTACAGGCCGGAGGATCCGGTTATCGGCTTTGCCGCCAGGCAGGATTACCGTGCATTCTTCGAAAGCGAATTCAGACGAAGAAGAAACAGCCTTTATCCGCCTTTCACGAATCTGGCCAGAATTCTGGCAGAAAGCGAAAGGGAAGAAGCGGCGGAAAAAGCGATCGCTGAAATGGAACGGGATGTCCGAAAAATGACGGAGGATTCCCCGGCCCTGGGGAAAAAGGTGCTGGCAATGGTCAACGAGGTTCCGTCCGTCCGGTTCCTGCGCGGAAAGCACCGAAGGCAGCTGCTGATGAAGACCCTGGTCAGCGCAGAAACGGATGAGCTGTTTGGAAAAATAACCGATCTCATCGCCCAGCCCAGGGACGGTGTGGAAGTCATTCTGGAAATCAACCCGACAACGATGCTGTAGGGCTGTCCGTCGGACGGTTTCTCCCATGAAACGGGTTCCGGGCATCGATGAAAGATATTGCGGAAGGAAAGGAAAACAATCAGGAAATGGCAACGAGAACGATTGTAAAGGTTGGAGACGACACGCTGAGAAAACACTGCCGTGTCCAGGAAAAGTTTGATCTGCGGCTGGCAATCCTGCTCAAGGACATGGCCGATACCATGTACAAAGCGGAAGGGGTCGGCCTGGCTGCGCCACAGGTGGGCATTCTGCGCAGGGTGGCCGTTGTGGATGTGACGGAGGACCACAGCGGGCTTCTGGAGATGGTGAATCCGGAGATCATCGGGGCAGAAGGAACGCAGACGGGGCGGGAAGGCTGCCTGAGCGTACCCGGACGGCAGGGAGTCGTGACGAGGCCGATGCGGGTGAAGGTTCGCTTTCAGAACCGGAAGGGTCAATGGATGGAGCTGGAAACGGAAGGGTTTGAAGCCCGGGCGATCTGCCATGAGCTGGATCATCTGGACGGGAGGCTCTATATTGATGTGATGGACCGGGAGCTGACGCCGGAGGAAATCGAAGGCCATATTCCGGAGGACGATATGAACGAAGAAGACCAGGAGACGGAGGAAAAGTGAGAGTCGTATTTATGGGAACCCCCCAGTTCGCCGTGCCGTCCCTGATGACGCTGCTCAGCGAACCGGACGTGGAAGTGGTCGGCGTGTTTACGCAGCCGGACCGGCCGAAGGGCCGCGGAAACAAAATGGTCGCGGGACCCGTCAAGGAAGCAGCGCAGAAGGCAGGAATCCCGGTTTTTCAGCCGCAGAGAATCAGGAAGGACGGAGTGGCGGATCTCCGAGCGCTCGCCCCGGATCTGTGCGTGACAGCGGCCTTTGGCCAGATCCTGAGCCAGGAGATTCTGGATATCCCGCCGATGGGAAACATCAATGTGCACGCTTCGCTGCTTCCGAAGCATCGGGGTGCCGCTCCGATCGCGTACGCCATCCTCGGAGGGGACCGGACCGCAGGCGTGACCACCATGATGATGGATGCGGGCATCGATACGGGTGATATCCTGCTGCAGGCGGAATGTGCAATCGGAGACAGCGAGACCTGCGCGGAGCTGACGGAGCGGCTGAGCCGGATGGGTGCGGAGCTCCTTCATCAGACGATTCAGGAGATCCGGGCCGGAACGCTCCGGCGCATTCCGCAGCGGGAAGAAGAATCCACTTACGATCCGATGCTGAAAAAGGAAATGGGCATCCCGGATTTCAGCAGAAGCGGAAAGGAAATGGCCGGTCTGATCAATGGGCTGAACCCATGGCCGTGTGTGACGGTGCAAGCGGGGGACAGCAGCCTGAAGCTGTTGCGGGCGGTCGCGGCGGATGGAAAGGGTGATGCCGGCTCCATCCTGAAGGCCAGTGCAAGGGACGGGCTGGAGATCGCCTGCGGAAGCGGATCGGTCAGAATTCTGGAGCTTCAGGCTCCCGGCGGAAAAAGAATGAGCGCGGAGGATTATCTCCGCGGACACAGTGTGGAAGAGATCAGAGCAGAATGATGAACAACGAGAAGAACAAAACAGCAGGTCCGCGCAGATCCGATGCACGGGGGCCCATGAACGGGCGCAGGAGCGGGGAATATGTCCGGAAAAACGATTCGGATTCCGGACGCCGGAATGCCCCCGCCGGAAAACAGATGCCGCACGGGGCGGGCAAGGGATTGAAACCGGCGTGGAACGGACGCGGGACCGGCCGGCCGAACGGAACGGCACCGGCGAAGAAGGCCGCGAAGCCGCCCGTCGAGGGAATGCCGGCGAGGCGGCTGGCGCTGAAGGTCATCCGTCAGGTGACGGAGCAGGGAGCGTACGCTTCGCTGGCGCTGGATGGCGTGCTGGAAGGCTGCGGCCTTTCTGCGGTGGACCGCCATCTGGTGACCCGGCTGGTTTACGATACGCTCGATCACATGATCTATCTGGACTGGGTTCTGGGTCAGGTGATGGCGCGGGAGGATACGGACATCAAGCTGCGCAACATTCTCCGGCTCGGGGCATGCCAGATTCTGCTGGAGGACCGGATTCCGGAAAGCGCGGCCACGAATACGAGCGTCCAGCTGTGCGAGGAATTGGGCATGGAAGGCCTGAAGGGCGTGTGCAACGGGATCCTGCGAAGCCTGGTCCGGAAAAAGGAAGAAATCGTCTTTCCGGATGCCGGGGAGGAGCCCGTCCGGGCGGCTTCCATCCGATACAGTATGCCGGAATGGCTGTGGGTCCGCCTTGTGGATGCGTATGGGGCGGATGAGGCCGGACAGATCGCTTCGTTCCGGCTGGAGGACGCAGGCTGGACGATCCGTCCGAATCTGACCCGGATCAGCGATCAGGGCATGGAAGAGATGCTGGAGAAAAAAATCTGGACATCGGAGAAAACGGATATTCCCCATGCGTGGCGGATCCGGGGAGCGATGGATATTGCCCGGGATGCGGACTTCAGTGAAGGCAATTTTTCAATCATGTCCGAAAGCAGCATGATGGCATGCATGGCCATGAATCCCGGAAGAGGAAAACAGATTCTGGACTGCTGCGCTGCGCCCGGAGGGAAAACATGCTACATGGCGGAGCTGATGAGCGGGACGGGAAGGGTTCAGGCCTGGGACGTTCACGAGCATCGGGTGAAGCTGATTGAGGCACAGGCGAAGCGGCTCGGACTGGAAAATATCCGGCCGATGACGCGGGATGCACTCAGGGTTCGGGAAGACATGCGCTGCACCATGGACGGCGTGCTGCTGGATGCGCCGTGCTCCGGACTCGGCGTGCTGGCGGAGAAGCCGGATATCAAGCTGCGGGTGACGGAGAAAAGCATTCAGGAGCTGACGGACATCCAGTGCCGTCTGCTGGATACGGTATGTGAATATGTGAAGGTGGGCGGGATTCTGGTGTATTCCACATGCTCCATTCTTCCGGAGGAGAACGAGGAGCAGATCCTGTCCTTCCTCTCACGGCATCCGGAATTCGAAGCATGCCCGATGCCGGAGACGATCCCTGAACGGTTCAGGCAGCACCAGCGGAAGGGACTTCAGCTGCTGGAGCACCGGGACGGCGTCGAAGGATTCTACATCTGCCGCCTGAGGAGAAAAGGCTGATCCGGCTGCCGCCGGATCCTGAAAGGGAAGAGAGGCAATGACGGAACTGGCAGGAATGAACCGGGAGGAGATCACGGCCTGGGTTCGGGAAAAGGGCTGGAGTGCGTTCCGCGGAAAGCAGATTTTCGAATGGATTCACCGGGGCGCCGATTTTGACGGAATGACCAATCTGCCAAAGGATATGCGGGAAGAACTGAAGAGAACCGCTGTGGCGCAGCCCGTTTCCATCCGGATGCACCGGAGAAGCCGGATCGACGATACGGTCAAGTTCCTGTATGGGCTCAGGGACGGGAACTGCGTGGAAGGCGTGCTGATGCGCTATCGCTTTGGTGTGAGCCTCTGCATTTCCACGCAGGTCGGATGCCGGATGGGCTGCCGTTTCTGCGCGTCCACCCTGGAGGGGAGAATCAGGGATCTGACCGCCGGGGAGATGCTCGGCGAGATCCTGGCCGCAAACCAGTTTCTTGCCGCGGAAAAGGAACATGTCAGCCATGTGGTGCTGATGGGCAGCGGGGAACCGCTGGACAATTATGATCAGGTCATCCGCTTCCTTCGATTGCTGCGGGAGGAGGGCGGTGTCCAGCTGAGCCTCCGGAACGTATCCCTCTCCACCTGCGGCATCGTTCCTGCGATGTTTCGTCTGGCGGAGGAAAACCTCCCGGTTACCCTGTGTGTTTCCCTGCATGCACCGACGGATGAAATCCGCCGGAAGACGATGCCGGTGGCGGAAAGATGGAGCATTCAGGAAATCCTGGAAGCCTGCAGAAATTATATTCAGAAGACCGGAAGACGGGTGATCTTTGAATATGCGCTGGTGGACGGGATCAATGCGGGCGAGGCGGAGGCCCGAAAGCTGGCGGAGCGATTGCGGGGCATGCAGTGCCACGTCAATCTGATCCCGCTCAATGAGGTGCGGGAAAGGAAGCTGAAGGGTGTCCGGGAGGATACGGTCACCCGTTTCATGAAAATACTGGAGGATGAGCATATATCCGTGACCCGTCGGCGGGAAATGGGAGATGACATCGAAGGAGCCTGCGGCCAGCTGAGGCGCAGTGTCGTTGCCGGTGATCAAACAAGAGGAGCAGAAGAAGACCATGCGAAAGTTTAACCTGAAGGAGAACGCGGCCAGACGGATCCGGGACCTGGAAAAGGCAGGAGCGCCCTGTGCGGAGGAAAGGCAGAATCCGGATCAGGATGCAGCATCTGCCGTCGTTCCCGCCGGCGGGATTCATTATGCCTGGCGGACGGACGTGGGCCGGGTGCGGAAGAATAACCAGGATGCGATCATCATTGGAAACGGCCTGATGGGCGTTGCGGACGGCATGGGCGGGCATAACGGCGGAGAAATCGCTTCCGGTGGCCTGCGGGACGGGCTTCTGCGGGAAACGGAGCACAGGACGGCTGACAGCAGAACCCTGGAGGAAGCAGTGACCCGGGTCAATCTGGAACTGTGGCAGAAGCAGGAATATGACGCTTCCCTGACGGGCATGGGTACCACGCTGACGGTTCTCTGGCCCGGAGAAAATGAAATGATTCTTGCCCAGGTGGGGGACAGCCGCGCCTATCTGATCCGGGATGGCCGGATGCGGAAGGTGACGGAGGATCATTCCATGGTGGCGGATATGGTCCGCAGGGGCGTGCTGACGGAGGAACAGGCGGCATGCCATCCCATGCGCAATTATATTACCCGCGCCGTTGGCACGGAGGATACGATCGAAGTGGATCTTTACCGGGAGAAACGGCAGAAAGGAGACCGGTGGCTGATCTGCTCCGACGGGCTCTATGGCCAGATGGACAGGGGAACGCTTGAAAAGCTGGCGGCTGGGGAGAACCTGGAGGAGGCAGCGGATGCGCTGCTGCAGACGGCGCTGGAGAATGGCGGAAAGGATAATATTTCCCTGATCCTGATCGACGATCTCATCGAGCCAGAGCAGGAAAAGGAACCGAACGGGACAACGGATCCGTCGGAAACAGAGAAAAAGGATGGAGCAGAATCGGTTCCGTCGCAGAGCGAAGCCGCACCGGAGCAGCATGATGCTGCGGATGTGGAAGGGGAGGCGATGGAATGACTGAAAAAATCCTTGCGGACCGCTATCGCCTGACGGAACAGATCGGAATGGGCGGAATGGCCATTGTATACCGGGCAGTGGACATGCGCACCGGGCATAATGTGGCGGTCAAGGTATTGCGGCCGGAGTTCAATGAAGACCGGGAATTCATCAGCCGGTTTCAGCGCGAAGCGGAAGCGGCCAGCAAGATGACGCATCATAATATCGTCAATCTGCTGGACGTTGGGATGGACGGCGAAAACAGATATCTCGTCATGGAGTATGTCCAGGGGAAGACGCTGAAGGAAGTGATCCAGGAACGGGGAAGGCTGAACGCTCCGCTGGCGTGCCAGATCACCATCCGGATCCTCAGCGCTCTCGAGCATGCCCATCGCAACGGGATCGTGCACCGCGATATCAAGCCTCAGAACATTCTCGTTCATGAAGACGGACATATCAAGGTGGCGGACTTCGGCATTGCACGCATCGCCGACAGCGCAACGCTGACACGCGGAGACAATGTGATGGGCTCCGTGCACTACTTTTCTCCGGAACAGGCAAGGGGAGAAGGCGCAACCGCGGTCAGCGACATCTATTCCACCGGCATCGTGCTGTATGAGATGCTGACGGGAAAGGTGCCGTACGATGGGGATAATCCGGTGGCCGTGGCCATGCAGCATCTGCATGCCGCACCGACGCCGATTCAGAACATCGCGCCGGATGTCCCGCCGACCATTATCCGCGTGTGCATGAAAGCGATGGAGAAGGATCCGGCCATGCGGTACCAGTCCGCAAGGGACATGGCTCAGGATCTGCGCATGGCGCTGGAAGACCGGGGTGAGCGTGTTGCGATGCCCGAACCGGAGCTGTCCGTCCGTCAGCCCAAGCCACAGATCGTTCCGGGCGAAAAGACCGGCGGCAACAGCGTTTCGAGGATCCGACAGGAAAACAGGAGACGGATGATCCGGATGGCGCTGACCGGCCTGCTGACGATCGGTATTCTGACCGGCCTGTTTTTCGGCGGAAGAGCCATCTACCGCCAGGTGATCACAACGGCCCGGGTTCCCGATGTGACGGGGATGGATCTGAGCGAAGCGGATCTGCTGCTCAGGCGGGAAGGACTGACGTACAAGATCGTCAGCGTTCCGAGCGATGAGTATGCTGAAAACACCGTTTCGCTTCAGAATCCGGTGGCGGAATCAACACTCCGCAAAGGGGACTCGGTGATTCTTCGTGTATCCAGCGGACCGATCGCCTTCGCCATGCCCAACGTGATCAACATGACGCAGGCGGAAGCCACGGAATTGCTGGACGGAAAAGGACTGAAGGTCACTCGGGACCGCGCGGCCAGCGGAGACATTGCGCCGGGGTATGTGATGGGTCAGGTGCCGGCACCGGACGATATGGTGACAAGGGATACGGCGGTCACGCTGACGATCAGCGGCGGCCTGGCCATTATTCCGGATCTGAAGGGCCAGACGCTGGAAGCGGCGGAGATTGCGCTGCTCAACAGCAATCTGACGCTGACGCCTTCGCTCAAGTATATGGATGCACAGACGCCCGAAATGCATGGAACAGTGGCGGCTCAGTCTCCGGAGGCGGATAACCGGGTCGTTGAAAACACCGCGGTGACGCTGACGCTGTACGCTGATCCTGATCGGCTGATTACGATTCCGATTTCCGTCCGGATACCGGAAAGCGATTCAACCGTGAAGGTGAGGATCGGCACGCAGGCCGCGGGTTCCACGGTGGAGATCGATTCCCGCACCTATACGCTCGCTCCGGAGGACTCGCGTCTGATCGAGGATACGCTGACCGTTCCGGACGGGCGGGAATACAGTTACTTTGTGTATGTCGGTGATGTGCTGCAGGAGCAGAAATCGCTGACCGCGCAGGAATCGGACGGGAGCGTTAACACGAATGAGTGAATCACCGGGAGCATGGAAACGCGGAACACTGGTTCGGGGGATCGGAAGCTTCTATACGGCCCGGGACAGCGAAGGAAAAGAGTTTACCATTCGGTGCAAGAAGAAGTTTCGCAGGCTGCATATGACCCCGCTGATCGGAGATGAGGTGCTGTTCTCTCCGGGAGAAGGAGAGGAACACGGCTGGATCGAAGAAATCCTGGCAAGAAAGACGGTCTGCCTGCGGCCCCCGGTGGCTAATGTAACCATGCTTGTGATCGTGCTTTCTCCGGTCCCCGAACCGGATCTGATCCTGACGGACCGGCAGATTTCGCGCGCGCTCGCGCAGCAGATGGAAGTCGTGATTGCCGTCAACAAAGCGGATCTGGATTCTGACCTGGCGGAGCGCATGAAAAAAGAATATGCGGGGGCTGGTATCCCGGTATTTGCCGTCAGCGCGGTGCGCCGGGAGGGCCTGGAAGCGCTCCGAAAGATCATGACGGGCTCCCTCTGCTGCCTGACCGGACAGAGCGGTGTCGGGAAAAGCACATTGCTGAACGCGCTCCTGGGACTGAAACGGGAAACGGGGGATCTGTCCGCAAGGATCAGCCGCGGCAGAAATACCACCCGGGAGACGGAGCTGCTTGAGAAAAACGGCATTCGCGTCATGGACACGGCAGGGTTTAACCTGCTGGAGGCAGAGCAGCATCTGGAACCGCAAAAGCTGCGGGAGCGGTATCCGGAATTTCAGCCATATGAAGGAAAATGTCGGTTCAGAGAGTGCCTGCATGACCAGGAACCGGGCTGCGCAGTGACGGCGGCGATGGAGAAAGGGCAAATCTCTTCGGGCCGCGTCGAACGATACAGGACGCTGCTCCACGAAATACGGGAAACATGGAGGAATCGATATGATTAAGGTGGCACCGAGCATACTGGCAGCGGATCCGATCAATCTGGAACGGGATGTCCGAAGTGCGGTACAGGCGGGCTGCGACTGGCTGCATGTGGACGTGATGGATGCACATTTTGTTCCCAATCTCGCTTACTCGCCCGATGTGGTTCGGAGACTGCATCAGACATTTCCGGTTCCGCTGGATGTTCATCTGATGATGGATCATCCGGAAACGCTGATGGACTCGTTTCTGGACGCCGGAGCGCAATGGCTGACGATCCACGCCGAGATTGATGCAGATGTGCATATGCTGCTGCGGCATATCCGGGAAAAGGGGGGTCATCCCGGCATTGCGATCCGCCCGGGAACTCCGGTCGAAAGCGCGCTGGCGTATCAGGATGAAGCGGACCTGATTCTGACGATGACGGTCGAACCGGGCTTTGGCGGACAGAAGCTGGACGAAAGGGTTCTGGAAAAAATGAAGGCCATCCGGCGCACCGGCTGGCAGGGAGAAATCGAAGCGGACGGCGGCATCCGGGAAGACAATCTGAAGCTTCTGACAGACAGCGGACTGACGGTGGCGGTCATGGGGACCGCGCTGTTCGGCAAGGGGAATCTGGAGGACGCAATGAAGCGGATTCACGCGCTTCATCCTTGAACCGGAGGACAGAGATGAACAGCGATACGATCGCGGCAATCGCGACATCGGCGGGAATGGGCGGCATCGGAATCATCCGGATCAGCGGGAGCGCTTCCATGAGAATTCTGGGGGATATCTTTCGCCCGGCCGGCGGAAAGCCGATGCAGAACCGATATCTGACGTATGGAAAGGTCATGGACGGGGATGAAACGGTCGATGCATGCATGGCGGTGATCATGCGCGCCCCGGCCAGCTATACCCGTGAAGATGTTGCGGAGATTCAGACCCATGGGGGCCCCTTTGTGATGCATCGTGTCCTGCAGCTCTGCCTGTCCCGGGGCGCGAGGCTGGCGGAACCGGGAGAGTTTACCCGGCGCGCCTTTGAAAACGGAAGGATTGATCTGAGCCAGGCGGAAGGGGTCATGCGGCTGATTGCCGCCCGCGGGGAGGAGGAATACCGGGCAGCGGTCCGGCAGATGGAAGGCGGTGCCGCCGCATTCGTCCGCAAGGCGGCGGATGCGCTGTATCAGCTCCAGGCTGGCCTGGCTGCATGTATCGATTATCCGGAGGAAATATCCGATGAGGAAGGCGCGGGCGAGCTTCGGGAAGGGCTGGAGAAGCTGATCCGCTGGCTGGAGGAATCCGTGGATGAGCATGGAGCACGCCTGGTGAATGAAGGCGTGCAGGTTACGCTGTACGGTGCGCCCAATGCCGGCAAGAGCAGTCTGCTCAATGCGCTTTCGGGCAGGGAGCGGGCGATCGTTACGGATATTCCGGGAACGACCCGCGATATCATTGAGGATGAAATCGTTCTGGACGGGTTCCGGATCCGTCTGACCGATACTGCGGGACTTCGGGAAACGGGAGATCCGATCGAAAAAATCGGGGTTGAGCGTTCCAAAGCGGCCATGAGGAACGCGGATCTGGCGCTTCTGGTTCTGGACGGATCGAGAGAGGTGACGGAAGCGGAGAAGGAACAGATCCGTCAGCTGGATGACAGGGCCATCGCGGTGATCAACAAGTCCGATCTGGAGGACGTTCTGCGGGAAGCGGATGTCCGGAAGATGAATCCGGACGTAAGGTGCATCACGGTCTCCGCGATGGAGGAGGAGAGCCTGAAACCGCTGAAAAACATGATCAGGAGCATGGTTGCGGGCGTGAAGAGCCTGTCGCTGACGCAGCCGCGGCATCTGGATGCGATCCGGCGGGCAATTGCGCATCTGGAGGATGCGAAAAGAACGCTGGAGACATGGTCCCCGGATATGGCGGCGACGGATCTGGAGGCCGCTCAGGCGGCGCTGGGAGAGATCACGGGGGACAGGGTGGACGAGAAGCTGCTGGATACTGTGTTTTCATCTTTCTGCGTGGGGAAATAAAATCATCATCGGATGGAGGCAAATGAACCATGAAATGGCAGCGGGTCAGCCGGGGTCGCGGAAGCCTGAAGACACTCCCGGAACTCATGGAGAAACTGCAGATTGCGCATCCGCTGATTGTCTGCGGCAGACACAGCGGTGCGATGCTGATGCGCCGGGTTCCGGCCATGACGCAGTTTCCTGTTTTTTCAGACTATCACGCCAATCCGGACCTGAATGACGCAACAGAAGCCGCGGCGCTTTTCCGGAGGGAAGGCTGCGACGGCCTGATTTCCGTTGGCGGCGGATCCGCGATGGATACAGCCAAAGCGGTCAAGGCCATGCTTGCATCCGGGAATGATGAAACGCAGGTGATTCAGAACATTTATCCTGAAACAATGCCCGTTCCGCATATTGCAGTTCCGACCACGGCGGGGACGGGAGCGGAGACAACACAGTTCGCCGTCGTGTACCGGAACGGGAACAAGCTGAGCCTGAATCACCCGGATCTTCGGCCGGATGGCGCACTGCTGGACAGCACCCTGCTGGAAACGCTGCCGGATTATCACCGGAAATCATGCGCCATGGACGCGCTGGCCCAGGGCATCGAAAGCTACTGGTCCAAAGCGGCAACGGAGGACAGCCGGGTGCATGCGTATCTGGCGATTCTGGGTGTTCTGGACAATCTGAAGGCTTATCTGGCGGGAGATGCGCATGCAGCAGATGAGATGCTGGAAGCGGCCTATCAGAGCGGCAGGGCGATCCAGATCACCCGGACAACCGCCGCACATGCCATGTCCTACCGGCTGACGAAGACGATGGGCATCAGCCATGGGCATGCGGTGATGATGACGCTTCCCGCGCTGTGGGATATGATGTGGGAAAAGAAGGAAATGCAGGATGTGCTGCAGAATCTGAGCAGTATCATGCGGCTTGGCCATCCGCTGATGGTTTCCAGGCTGCTGCGGGGCGTGATGGCAGATCTGGGCCTGAACGCGCCGCCGATGCCGGATCAGGAGACGCTGACGGAACTGGCAAGGTCCGTGAACCCGGAGCGGATGGGCAATCATCCCGTGCCGATGACGGAAAAGGATATCCTGGATGTTTACAGGATGTCATTTATTCCGCTGATGGATCCGGAAAGACAGGCGTGTCTCGATATCTGGAAGTATTATCATGGTTGAGCTTATACTTTGCGAATGATTCAACAGGAGGAACATCGCGTGGAAGACGGCATGATGATGGAAGGCGTACCGCTGGATCGCTGGATCGAAACGGTTTATCTGGCAGAGGAAAAGGCGGAATGCGCTGAAGATCTGCCGCTGCCGGAGACGAATCCGGCGGATGCGGAAAAGAAGAATTCCGGGAATCTTCATGCGGGCCACAGGGAAAAGCTGCGCAGACGTTTTATGGATGAGAACGGGTTTGATCATTTTGCGGATCACCAGATTCTGGAACTGCTGCTTTTCTATGCGGAACCCCGAAAGGATACCAACCCACTGGCGCATCAGCTGCTGGATGAGTTCGGTTCCCTCAAGGGCGTGCTGGAAGCCCGTCCGGAGATGCTGATGAAGGTCAAAGGGATCGGGGACAAGGCAGCCACGCTGATTTCCATGGTGGTTCCGCTGACAAGGGTCTGGAACCGCTGCGCCATGAATGCACCCAACAGGATCGGCAACAGCCGGGACGCTGAGAAGTACTGCATGTCCATGCTGGCGGGGCATCGGACTGAACGGTTTTATGTCATTGCGCTCAATGCCCGGTGTCAGGTGCTCGGACGGAGAAAAATCTCGGACGGTTCCCTGAGCGAGGTTTCTGCATATCCGCGGCTGGTGATGGAAACAGCGCTGAATTACAATGCGCACAGCGTACTGCTGTCCCACAACCATCCCGGCGGCACCTGCGCACCTTCTCCGGAGGATATCGCATCGACCCAGCAGCTGCAGCGCCTTTTAAACGGCGTTGGTATTCTGGTGCTGGATCATATCATCATCGCAGGAAGCAACGCGTACAGCATGATTGAACACGGGGATATTGATTACAGAAGCCGGGGCAGATAAATGAGAAAAGAAAAGAGAGATCGCCGGTTTCGGCTGCCTCTCCGGCTGCTGATCGGACTGCTTGCAGCCATGCTGCTCCTGACAGGCGGCATGCTGGCGTTTATCTGCATTCAGGAGGGGACAGTGCTGAAAAATCCGGATTCCCTGCATGGCTATGATGCCATCATCGTCCTGGGCGCCCAGGTCAGGGCGGACGGGCAGCTCAGCGTGCAGCTCAGCTGGCGGCTGGATGCAGCCGTTCATGCATATGAGCAGAAACCGGTTCCGATCGTCGTATGCGGAGCGAAGGGAAAGGATGAACCGGAACCGGAAGCGGATGCGATGAGCCGCTATCTGCAGGAAAAAGGCATTCCATCCACGATGATCCTGAAGGATCCGGAATCCTTCAACACGAAGGAAAATATTGCGAATGCGAAAACATTGCTGAAAACCATTCCAGGCATTGAGACGGTGCTGATCGTCACGAGCGATTACCACGTGCCCAGGGCGGTGGCGATTGCCAGGGATGAAGGCCTGTCAGCCGAAGGGCTGGGAAGCCCATGCCGTCCGGAATACTGGCTGAAAAACCATGGCCGGGAAACCCTGGCATGGATCAAGTATCTGATCGGGAAATACCTTCATATTCATATATAAAGGGGAAATAAGGTGTCATTCTGCGAAGAGATGATCAGGGACAGGCTGGAGGCAAACGGCCTTGCAGCAGTGCCGGAACAGATTGAAAGGATTCATGTATATTTTCAGATGCTGAAGGAATGGAATACCCGGATGGATCTGATCGCACAGATGTCCGACGAGGAGATCATTGACCGGCATTTTGTGGACAGCCTGACGGTCCTGAAGACAGAACTGCTTCCGGATGCCGGGAAGGTGATTGACGTGGGAACAGGCGCCGGATTCCCGGGAATGGTGCTGGCCATGATGCGGGAGAATCTGTCCGTGACGCTGATGGATGCCCAGATGAAGCGGCTGAAGTTTCTGTCTGCGGTTCAGGAGGCATGCGGAATCCGGAACGTGGAAATCATTCATGGCCGGGCGGAGGAACTGGGTCGGCGGAAGGAATACAGGGAGGCATACGATGCCGCCGTTGCGCGGGCGGTAGCGCCGCTCAGCGTGCTGTGCGAATACCTGCTTCCGTTCGTCCGCATGGGCGGGTGTGCGCTGTGCTGGAAAGGGCCAGCGATCCGGGATGAAATGGAAAACGGGCGCCGGGCAGCCCACCTGCTCGGCGGACGTCTGGAAATGCCCGTGGAGTGTCCGGTGTCCGGAAGAGACTGGAACCATCTGATCCTCCCGATCCGGAAAACAGAAAAAACCTCCCGGGAATATCCCCGGAAGGCGGGTGTGCCCAAAGCAAGGCCGCTGGGGGGGACTCAGCCGGCCTGACGGGACAGAAGCCATGCGCCAAGTATTCCGCTGTGGTCTCCCAACGCCGGAGGGACAATGTACTCCTCCCGGCTTTTCCCCCAGGAAAGATCCGGCAGATAGCCGCCGAGCAGCTCTGCTGTTTTCCGGCGAATGGCATCCAGCAGGAACTGCTGGTGCATGATACCGCCGCCGAGGATGATCCTCTCCGGTGCGACAAAAAGCATGGCATCGGCACAAAGCCTGGCAAGATAACCGCTCTCCAGTTCCCAGGCCGGATGCGCGGGCGGGAGATCTCTGGCAGATATCTTCCATCGCCTTTCAATGGACGGACCGGAAGCCAGGCCTTCCAGACATCCCTGATGATAGGGACAGATGCCTTCCGGCATGGGATCATCCGGCGAGGGCTGAAGGAGGATATGCCCGAGCTCCGGATGCATCGTTCCATGCAGGATCCTGCCATTTGAGATGATTCCACCGCCGATTCCGGTTCCGATCGTGACATACATACAGCCATTCAGACCTTTCGCTGCGCCAAGCTTCCATTCAGCAAGCGCCGCAGCGTTCACATCCGTATCCAGCGCCACCGGGACATCCAGCGCTTCAATAAAAGCATCCAGGATCGGATAGTTCCTCCAGGACAGCTTCGGTGTGGAAAGAATGCGTCCGTAACCCGGACTCGCAGGATTCAGATCCAGCGGTCCGAAGCAGCCGACGCCAAGCGCGCCGGCTTTGTTTTCCCGAAAGAACTGAATCATCTCCGGCATCGTTTCTTCCGGTGTGCGGGTGGGAATCACCTGACGCTTCAGCTGATTTCCGCCTTCATCGATCATGGCCATGACCATCTTGGTTCCGCCGGCTTCCAAAGCACCGTAAAGCATCTGATCTGTTTCCTCCTGCAATGTTTTGCGCCCGGAACGCTGGAAAAGGCAAAGAACTGCCCGCTCCGGACAGTTCAAACTGTGCGGATGGCGGGACTCGAACCCGCACGCCGGTTAGAGCAGAGGATTTTAAGTCCTCAGTGTCTGCCATTCCACCACATCCGCACAACGGATATAAGTATATCATCTGTTTGAAACGGGCGTCAAGAGGTGAATCGGCATGGACGCGAAAGCCTTCAGCGCCGGTGAAATGTTGGGGCAATCCTGAAGGAATTTGTACTTGTAGCAGCAGTCCAATGATGATAGAATACGGGTATACCGGATAACCGAAAGCAAACGGGAAAGGCATCTTCATCGATGAAACGAAAAAGAATCGCGGTATTTGTTGCGAGCATCGACCGGGAATATCAGCAGGATTTTGCACAGAGCCTGGCAACCGCTGCGGCCATTTATGATATGGATATCTGCATTTTCAACAGCCAGGGGCATATGAATGTTGCCACGTCCACGACGAGTGATATCCGGGAAAGCATTATCTATGATTTGCCGGATCTGAATGAGTTTGACGGTTTCATTTCCATGCCGGCGACAATGGGCAACGATATCGCCTATCAGAAGGTCATGGATGCCATGAGGCCGATCGGCCTGCAGGGAAAACCGCACGTCTCCATCGATATTCCGCAGGCCGGAGCAGTCAGCATCATGTTTGATGATGCCATCAGCATCCGGGAACTGACGGAACATATGATTCAGGAGCATGGAGCAAGAAGGATTGCTTTCGTCAGCGGTCCGTTGAATTCCAGAGTTGCGATCAATCGGGTGGAAGCCTGCCGGGAAACGCTGGATAAATATGGCCTGAAGCTGGAGGAGGGCCTGCTGCTGGACGGGCAGTGGACCCGTGTCGGCGGCAGAAAGGCAGCAGAACAGATCCTGGCCTATGACGGGGAACTCCCGGATGCCGTCATCTGCGCCAATGACGATATGGCGCTGAGCGTGATCGAATACTTTGTCGAACACGGCATCCGTGTGCCGCAGGATATTGCGGTGACCGGATTTGACGCGCTGCGGGAGGCGGTCATGCGCGGACTGACAACAATCTGCCGCCCCATTGACCGGTCGGCCAGGAAAGCAGCGGATATTCTGCATGAATGGATTGACGGAAAGGCACCGGCTGAGCGGACGGTGACATTGTCAACGATTCCGATTTACGGGGAAACATGCGGATGCAGCCAGAATCTCGAGCATATGAACGAGCAGCTCCGTGCCCTGGGAACGGAACGATGGAACATGGAAACGATCCTGACGCGGGTCAGCATGTTTTCCGGCGTGATGGCAGGTGTCGGCGATGAGTTGGAAGCGCGCGAGAAGATCAGGGAATTTGCATCCAGCTGGGATATTCAGGAAATGTACCTCTGCGTGGATCCATCCATCTGCAGAACCACGGAGAATGAGGCGGATACCGGCAAGTATCCGAAGGAAATGCTGCTGCTGTACGGAATCCGCAATGGAAAAGAATACCCCGCGGAAATGTTCCTGACTTCGGACCTGGTTCCTTCCCTTCACCAGATGCGCAAGAATACGGTCTGCCTTGTCTTCTGCCCGCTGTATTACCGGGACAGGAATATGGGATACGTGGCAATGAACCTCGGGAACGGAACCGGTTCAGGACTGTATTCCGTGCTGATGCTGCTCAACGGAGCGATGATGAGTCTTTTCCTTCAGACAAATATCAAACGATATGCCCGGAAGATTGAGGATATGGTGATTCACGATCCGCTGACCGGCATGCTGAACCGGAGAGGATTCAGGGAACTGGCATCGACGGATATGGAGCAGGCTGCCCACGAAGGAAAACTGTTCGTCGTCATGAGCATTGACATGGATCATATGAAAAGAATCAATGACGTATACGGTCATCTGATGGGGGATGAAGCCATTGCCCGCATGGGAAGGATCCTTCAGAGCGTGGCAAACGAAGGATATACGCCGGTTCATATCAGCGGCGACGAGTTCCTCGTCTACGGAATTGCCTCCACGCGGGAAGAAGCGGATCAGCTGACCGGGAAAATCAGGGAAGAGATTGATCGCACGAACCGGGAGGATCCGTGGATCTGCGATCTCTCGGCCAGCCTGGGATCGTTTGCAGATGTGCCTGAGAAGGAGGGGGACGAGGTGGACCGGTTCCTGACCAATGCGGACCGGAACATGTATGCGGACAAGCATCAGAAGCATGCGGCGAGAACATAAAAAAGCGGGTTGCAGCAGCAGCCCGCTTTTTCAGAGCGACCGGATCGGAAGATTTATTCTCCCATATCCTCCGTCATTTCCATCAGACGCTGGAAAACCGCATCGGCCACATCGTCATCCGGGACATTGTATACGTCTTCTCCGTTTTCGTCCTGCTCAATCTTCAGGATGAAAACCTCAAGATCCTCTTCTTCATCCGCATTGGGATCGCAGACGGCCAGGTAGGATTCCCCTTCATATTCCAGCGTTGCCAGATGCTCAAAGAGCGTGTGCTCTCCGTTTTCATCGATCAGTTCGATGATCTGATCTTCGTCCTGAGAATCCTCTTCGTTATTCAGCGGTGTCTGATTGATCTGATCTGCCATTTTCCTTCTCCTCCTTCTGATGGTTCAGCCATTGCTGCAGAATGACAGCGGCGGCAACCTTGTCTACAACTTTTTTGCGTTCACTTCGGGATATCTCGCCTTCAATCAGTGCGTCTTCCGCGGAAACGGTTGACAGGCGCTCATCCTGGAAAAGGACTCTGAGGCCCGCTTTTTCCAGCTGACGGCACAGCCCACGCACCTTTTCAGCCTGAAACCCTTCCGATCCGTCCATATTCAGCGGAAGACCGGAAAGGACGATCCCGGTTTCGTAGCGGCTGCAGATTTCACAGATTCGCCGCGTATCGGGCCCCCAGCCGATTCGGTTGATCACCTCAACGGGAGAAGCGATCGTCCGGGACGGATCAGAAACGGCGACGCCGATGCGTACATCCCCAATATCCAGACATACAATTCTTTCGTTCATTTCTTTAAGGAAAGACCTTCGGCATGCCTGAAAAGATCCTGCCGAAGGTCTGTTTCAATCCATAATCAGTGCTGACTGTCACGACGGGGAGGACGGCGGAAACCGCCTTCGGAATGGCGGGACGTGTCAGTGTTATAGGTGATGTCATTGCGAATCAGATTGATCCGGCCCTGGGCATCGATCTCGCTGACTTTGACTTCGAGTTCATCGCCGATATTCACGACATCCTCCACCTTCTCCACCCGCTTGGTATCAAGCTTGGAGATATGGATCATGCCATCCTTTCCGGGAGCCAGTTCCACAAAGGCACCGAAGTTCATGATGCGAACCACCTTGCCGGTGTATACATCTCCGACCTCAATGTCCTTGGCAATGCCTTCAATGATTTTGCGGGCTTTGTCAGCAGCTTCCTGATCCGGCGTGGAGATAAATACGCGCCCGTCGTCTTCAATATCGATCTTGACGCCTGTTTCAGCAATGATCTTGTTGATCATCTTTCCGCCGGGTCCGATGACTTCCCGGATCTTGTCGGGATTGATGGTGAAGTTGATGATCTTCGGCGCGTAGGGACTGAGCTCCTCACGCGGACGATCCAGCGTGTCCAGCATGATCTTCAGGATATACAGGCGGCCTTCCAGCGCCTGGCGAAGCGCCTGCTGCAGGATATCGCGGTTGATCCCGGCAATCTTGATGTCCATCTGGAGGGCCGTGATTCCGTTCATGGAACCGGCAACCTTGAAGTCCATATCGCCCAGGAAGTCTTCCAGCCCCTGGATATCCGTCAGCACAGCCAGCTTGCCGGATTCCTTGTCGGTAATCAGACCCATTGCCACGCCGGCGACCGGTGCATGGATCGGAACACCGGCATCCATCAGGCTCAGCGTGGAACCGCAGACGGATGCCATGGAGGAGGAACCGTTGGACGAGAGAATCTCGCTGACGAGCCGAAGCGCGTAGGGGAATTCTTCTTCGCTGGGAATAACGGGCAGAAGCGCACGCTCTGCCAGGGCACCATGACCGATTTCGCGGCGGCCCGGGCTCTTCAGCCGACCGGCTTCACCGGTGGCATACGGCGGCATATTGTACTGGTGGATGTAGCGCTTGAAGTCTTCATTGCTCAGCCCATCCAGCGTCTGTCCCTCGCTGACGGTACCCAGCGTGGTCACGGTAAGCGCCTGGGTCTGTCCGCGGGTGAAGATGGCACTGCCGTGCGTTCTGGGCAATACGCCGACATCGCACCAGATGGGACGGATTTCAGTGACCTTCCGACCGTCCGGACGAATGCCCTCGTTCAGAATCTTGGCCCGCATGACTTCCTTATTCAGATAGTAAAGCGCATCCTCGATCTCGCTTTCGCGCTCAGGGAACTGCGGGGCGAGGGCGGCGAGGGTTTCTTCCTTTGTCTGGGCTTCCCGGGCCTGCCGTTCCTTCCGATCGAATGTTTCAAAGGTCCATACGCATTTGTCATACGCAAATTCGCGTACGGCGGCCTTGATATCGTCACCGGTGGTGATCAGCGGAACGACTTTCTTTTCCTTGCCGATCTCAGCGATGATCTGCTTCTGGAACGCAACGAGCTTCTTGATCTCTTCATGACCGAACAGAATCGCATCCAGCATCGTGTCCTCGGACAGCTCCTTCGCGCCGGCTTCGACCATCATGATGGCTTCTTCCGTGCCGGCGACATAGAGGCTCAGGTCGCTCTGCTCGCGCTGCTCCTCATTGGGGCAGATCACGAACTGACCGTTGACTCGGCCGACGAGCACCGCGCCGGTGGGGCCGTTCCACGGAATATCACTGACGGCCAGCGCGATGGAAGAACCGATCATGGCAGGGATTTCCGGGGGTACATCCTGCTCGACGCTCAGGATCGTGACGACCACCTGAACATCATTCCGCATTCCCTTGTCGAAGAGGGGACGGAGGGGCCGGTCAATCAGGCGGCAGGTCAGCGTCGCTTTTTCGGAGGGACGGCCTTCACGCTTGATAAAACCGCCGGGGATTTTGCCGACAGAGTACTGCTTTTCTTCCACATCCACAGCGAGCGGGAAGAAATCGACGCCTTCGCGGGGCGCAGGGGCCATGGTGGCATTGACCATCACAACCGTGTCCCCATGGTGAACCCATACGGATCCGTTGGCCTGTTCGCAGTAGCGGCCGAACTCCAGGGTCAGCGGCTTTCCGGCAAAGTCCATGGTATAAACTTTGTGATCCATACGTAAACTCCTTTTCTCCGGTTTTCCCGGAACATTTTGACCGGAGCGCCGTATGCTATCATATGAAAACCCCGCCGGGGATTTTCAAGGGATAACATACGATAACTCCGATATTTTGAAAGCCGCCGGAGAGTTTCCCCTTCCGGCGGCTTCAAAAGGCGGCCGAATGCCGGATGATTACTTGCGCAGGTTCAGCCTGGCGATCAGGGAACGATAGCGCTCGATATCCGTCTTCTTCAGATACTCCAGCATATTGCGGCGACGACCGACCATCAGCAGCAGACCACGGTTGGAATGATGATCATTCCGGTTCAGCTTCAGGTGCTCGTTCAGATGATTGATTCTCTCTGTCAGCAGAGCGATCTGCACTTCGGGAGAACCGGTGTCGCCCTCGTGCTGGGCATAGGCAGCGATGATTTCGGACTTGGTAGCCATTGGATATTCCTCCTGTTTTTACCGGAAACCGGCATATTCAGCTCTTCAATCGCCGTAAGCTCAGGGAAGCGCCGGAGCAGCGACAACCCGGGAAGACGGTTCATTCGAGAGCCACGTGATATGATACCAAAGAAAGGCATTTTTGTAAACTGAAAATTTGGCGGGTCAAAGCCGGTTCCTTCATCCATCATGCTGATAGAGATCCACCCCGGTCTGGCCGTCGTATTCATCCACCAGAACGGACACGATCTCCGTATGGCTGGTGGGAATGTTCTTTCCGACATAATCCGGACGGATGGGAAGTTCGCGATGGCCGCGGTCGATGAGAACCGCCAGCTGGATGGACTGGGGCCGACCGTAGTGAAAGACGGCTTCAATGGCGGCGCGTGCAGTCCGGCCGGTGTAGATCACATCATCAATGAGGATGACCTTCCGGTTGTTCAGATCGCAGGGAATGTTACTTTTTCCTTCCCGCGGAATATCCGAAAGCTCCGTCAGATCGTCGCGATAGAGCGATATGTCGATGCTGCCGATCGGAATGGCGGACTCTCCAAGTTTCAGAAAGTTGTCGCGGAGCATATTGGCCAGAGACATCCCCCTGCGCCGGATTCCCAGCAGGACGAGCCGATCGGTTCCGCTGTTTTTCTCAATGATTTCATGCGTGATTCGTATCATGCTGCGGCGTACGGCCGCTTCATCCATGATTCGTGATTTCAGTTTCATCATTGTCTGAAAACGCAAGGCGGGGTACAGCAAATGCACCCCGCCAGCATCCTTTTCCTTTCAGGATTATTTGCCGGATTTCGCAGGCCGGTTAAAGAGCAGGTTCACGATGATCCCGAGGATGAGCGCACTGGCGATTTCAGTCAGCGTAACGGAGCCGATCTTCAGCGTCATTCCGCCGATACCGGCAATCAGAATGACGGATGCAGTGAACAGATTGCGGTTGTCGTTCAGGTCGACCGGCTGCAGCATCTTCAGACCGGAAACGGCGATGAAGCCGTACAGCGTGATGCATACGCCGCCCATGACGCAGCTGGGAATGGTGCTCAGGAAGGTCACGAAGGGTCCGAAGAAGCTGGCCACAATGGCCAGAATGGCGGTCGCCAGGATGGTAATGACAGAAGCGTTTCCGGTGATTGCGACGCAACCGACCGATTCACCGTATGTCGTGTTCGGGCATCCTCCGAAGAAGGCACCCACGATGGAACCGACGCCATCGCCCAGCAGCGTACGGTGCAGGCCCGGATCCTCCAGAAGCTCCTGACCGATGATGGTGGAAAGATTCTTATGGTCGGCAATATGCTCCGCGAAGACGACGAATGCAACCGGCACATAGGCGACCGCAATCGTGGCGACGCGCTCCCATGTCAGCTCGCTGAAACCTTCGAAAGCCTTGAGGAAAGTGAAGTCCGGAACCCATTTGATGGTATCAAACGCTGAAAAATCCAGCACCTTCAGCGCTTCGTTTCCGGTGTTCTGACCGATCAGCGTGAAGATGAGCGCGACGAGATAACCGGCAATGATGCCCATGATGAAAGGAATCAGCCTGAACATCCTCCTGCCCTTGACGGAGAAGTATACAACGGTCAGCAGCGTGACCAGCGCGCAGATCAGACTGATCCATCCGGCGAGATCCATCACATATGCACCGTCAGAGAGCTGCGCTCCGTGCAGGGCATCACCGATGGCGTTGCCGGCCAGACTCAGACCGATAATGGCGACGGTCGGTCCAATGACGACCGCAGGCATCAGCTTGT
Source organism: uncultured Clostridia bacterium (assembly GCA_946629635.1). Taxonomy (GTDB): domain Bacteria; phylum Bacillota; class Clostridia; order Christensenellales; family Aristaeellaceae; genus Aristaeella. The sequence goes on along the minus strand of CAMOYA010000023.1, from coordinate 773 downwards.
TGACCCAGGCAACGCCGCCGGCCTTGACGATCAGCGCAATGACGACATAGACAAGGCCGGCGAAGGCAGCACCGAGCAGCAGGCCGGCATAGCCGAGGGAAACGGATACGCCACCGCCGAAGGCAGCGAACATGGAGCCGAGGAAGGCAAAGCTGGATCCGAGAAACACGGGGCTTTTAAACTTTGTAAACAGGAGATATACGATCGTGCCGACGCCGGCACCAAACAGGGCCGCACTCTGGCTCATTCCGTTGCCGATGATACTGGGAACGGCAATCGTAGCCGCGAGGATGGCCAGCAGCTGCTGCAGGGCGAAGATGATGAGCTGACCGAAACGGGGACGGTCATTCACTTTGTACACGAGATTCATAAAAAACACGCTCCTCCTTTTTCCTGTGGAAGTCCTTCTGGGCAAAGAAAAAGCCCGCCAGGGAAGAATCCCGGCAAGCTACGATCATGCGGAATCAGAGCTTTATGCCTCCGTGGTCGCATCTTATCGGTATCCCGTACCGGCTTAAAGAACCACCTATGAAACTATACCATGCATTCTTTCCGGCTTCAACGCTCAAAGTATTACATTTCTATAAATTTTATCTGATCTTTTCATCCGGGAGAAAACCATTTTTTCAGAAAATTAACTCTTGACAATCGAATTGGAATGAGATAATATAGCAGAGCCGCTTGCGAGAGAAAGGTTCTTTCAGACCGCTGAACGGTGCGCGGGGGAGCATAGCTCAGCTGGGAGAGCATTTGCCTTACAAGCAAAGGGTCAC
>CAMOYA010000022.1 GCA_946629635.1 uncultured Clostridia bacterium | reverse complement strand
CCCGCTGCAAAAGCAGCGGGAATTTTTTGTTTTCAATCATACATACATATGTTATAATCGGAGAAATCAGAAATGCGCAATGATAAGAGATGCAGACGACAGGAGGAAAAACCATGCTGAAAAAGATGACGGCACTGATGGTGGCAGTACTGCTGGTCCTTGGATGCATTTCGGCATCCCTGGCCGAAGAGGATGTATGCTTTCTGCAGATTCTCGGCGAGGAGACGGAAACGGTCGGGGTTTATGAGGAGATCGGCGAAGCGACGCCCGCGGCTGAACTGAAGGGCGGCACGCTGTGCGCGCTGCTGGATGAGAAGGCTGTTGCGGGAGCTGACTGGGATCAGATTATCTACCTGAATGAGGAAAAGATCGCCGGTATCGGCTGGATTGCCGCAGAGAAGGCGGAAAAACTGACGGATGAGGCCCTGGAGTCCATGATGACGGATCCGGACAAGGCTAATCAGCTGATGGATCTGATCGGCGCCATTGCGGAGCTGGCATCCATGGATCCGTCCGCTGCAGCCGGAACGGATGCAACGGGAAACAACGCGGGAAGCGCGGGCATGGCGGATTCTTTCAGTGCGCTGTATGAGAAAGGCATGGAGCAGCTGCGCGCCCTGACCGGGAATATGGATCCGGATGCGCTGCAAAACATGCAGGCGCGGCTGGATGAGGCACTTTCCGGTGTTGCGGACGATGTAAAGACGGTTGCCGGAAACGTGGCGGATAAGGTACAGGAAAAGCTGCCAGACCTGCTGGAACAGGCTTCGTCTCTCTTTGGATCTGTCGGCGGGGATGTGGGTACTGAGGCACAGAAAATCAGCCAGGAAGCAGAAAAAATGCTGGAGGGCCTGAAGGAAGCTCTTCCGGGCCTGAAGGAAAAGGCGACCGGAAAGCTGGATGAGGCCAAGGAGGCGATCGGAGGTCTGGTGTCTCAGAGCCAGCCGGTCATGGATCAAATCACGGAAGCCGCCAGTGAAGCCGCCCAGAAGGTGGAGCAGGCGCTGAAGGATGCCAATCTCAGCGAAACCGTCGAACAGCTGCAGAATTCGCTGAAGGAGAGCGCGGGCGGACTGGGCGAAGGCCTTTCGGATCTGATGACGAAGATCGGCAATCTGTTCGGCAATGGCAACTGAGTCTGCCGGAGCGGGCGGGCTGGCCCGGGGGAGCGTGCTGATTGAAGCGCGCGGTCTGATCCGGACATATGGCACCGGGGAAAGCGCTCAGCGTGCGCTGGACGGGCTGAGCCTTGAGATCCGTCAGGGAGAGCTGCTGGCGATTCTGGGATCCAGCGGAAGCGGGAAAACGACCCTGCTGAATATGCTGGGCGGCCTGGACCGGCCGGATCAGGGGGATGTGCTGTTTCGGGGAAATTCCATCCTCCGGGGTGGGGATCGGGAAATGACCCGGTACAGAAAAGAGCATGTCGGTTTTATTTTTCAGCATTTCAATCTGATACCGGAACTGACGGTATATGAAAATGTGGATCTGACGGCGGACAGAGCCAGGGATCCGAAAATAGTGGAGCGCGTCCTGGATCGGCTGGGGCTGTCCGGCCGGGGGGACGCGTATCCGTCGCAGCTGTCCGGCGGGCAGCAGCAGCGGGTATCGATTGCCCGTGCGCTGGCAAAGCGCTCGGCGGTTTTGCTGTGCGATGAACCGACCGGTGCGCTGGATTACGAGACCGGCAAGGAAGTGCTGACGGTTCTGGAGCAGCTGGTGCGGGAGGACGGCGAGACGGTGGTCATCGTCACGCACACCCGGGAAGTCGGACGGATGGCGGACCGGTCGATCCGTCTGCGCAGCGGGCGGATTCAGGACGAGACAGTCAACGAACGGGCCGTCTCCGCGCGGGAGATAGAATGGTAAGCAGATGAAAGGTTCCATGATCCGAATGATCTTCCGGCGATATCGGAAGATCATGATCTCGATCATGGTGATCGCCGCCATGGCGGTCACCATGATGAACGGGCTTTATAACGCGTGGCAGTCCCTGGAAGTGACGATGAAGAACTACAGGGAGACCTATGGCATTGCGGATGCGGTCATTACGACGGATGTCACGGACGCGGAAGCGGCGGAAAGACTGCTGCAGGTGGAAGGGATTGCCGCGGCGGAAGCCCGCCTGACGGGCGGCAGTCAGGTGATGACGGCGGAGGGCAGACTGCTCAACGCGCATTTCATATCGGTCAACAATGAAACCATGACCCGGATGTATCGCTGGAGCGAAGCGGAGAATCCCGTGGGAGACCCGGTGATGCTGGACCGCTGGTTTGCGCAGTACAGCGGGATTGAAGCGGGAGACCGGATCCGGATTCGCACCGGCGCGGATGAATACCGTTCCTTCGTGGTATCGGCGCTGGTTTCCGCGCCGGAAACGCTGGAACGCTCCAGGCTCAGCCGGGGCGGCGATTTTTACCCGGACTACGGCTTTATCTTTGCGCCGGCTTCGCTGCTGGCGGATGAAACGGAGCGGGAAACCGCCCGGATGATGAGCGAATGGGATCAGAAAAAACAGGAGTATCAGGAGGCGGAAGCGGAAGCTCGCGCCCAGCTGGCGGAAGGCGAAAGCGAGCTTTCAGCGGCGTGGACGGAGCTGGAGGAGAAGGAAGCGGAATTTGCCGGCGGACGGGCGGAAGCGGAAGCCCGGCTGCAGGAGCTGACCTCCCTGCGGATGCAGCTGTATGTCAGCCGGGATGAGCTCAGCGGAATGGGAGTGACCGCTGCGGAGATGCGGGAAAGTCTCAACACCCGCCTGACGGAGCTTCAGGACAGGCGGGCGGCCATCCAGGCGCGGGAGGCGGAACTGGAAGAGCGGCTGAGCGAGGCGGCTTCCATGGAGTCCCAGCTGGAGGCGGCGCGCCGGAAGCTGGATCTGGCGGAGACGAAGGCAGCCTCCGGCAAAAGGGAGCTGCAGAGCGGCCTGGAAGGGCTCAAGTCCATTCGGGATCTGTGGAACACCGTGAGCGGAGCCAGAGCGCAGCTGAAGGAAGGGGAACTCCTGGCGCCGGAGCTGCAGGCAATTGCGGAACGGGTGGAAAATGATCTGCGGGGAAAAGGCATCTCCGCGGAGGATCTGAACCGGATGATCTCGGAAACGGAAACAACGCTCAGTCAGGCGGAAGCGGGCTATGGCACCCTGATATCCACCCTGTGGAAAGTGAATCATCAGTATATTCCCCAGGCGGCGGAATACCGCCGGCAGCTCACCGACGGACTGGAGCAGCTCCGCGCGGTGCGGGAAACCGTGGATTCAGTGATTGCCTGGATGGAGGAACGGCTGACCACGACCGAGAACTTTGAAGAATCCCTTCCCGGCGGTCTGGAGGATCTGAACGGGTATATTCAGGAAACGGAGGACGGAATCCGGATCATCCGGGAAGAACTGGATGCGGCGGAAGCGCAGCTGCGGGAAGGCCGTGAACTGCTGGAGGAAAAGACCGGCGAGCTGGAGGAAGAGAAACGGAAAGCGGAGGCACAGCTGACGGAGGGCGCCGAAAAGCTGGAGCAGGCGAAGGCGGACCTGGACAGCTGGGAGGGATATACCCTTCTGCGGAATGAATTTCTGATCTGGTTCGATGCGGAAGTGCAGGAGCGGAGCGAAGTGCTGCGCGCGGCGGCGGAGACGTTCAATGTGCCGGTGCACACCGCCGTGCTCTATGAGGATTCCGGGGTGGAGACGGCAATTCGGAACAGCACGGAGCCGATGCAGGTGATGGGCACGGTCGTTCCCTTGCTGTTCACCGGGATCATGATGGCGGTGCTGTTTCTGTTCCTGACGATCATGATCCGCAGGAGCCGGCGGGAGATCGGTATTTTCCGGGCGCTGGGCTTCAGCCGGGGAGAGATCTGCGCCGCGTTCAGCATGGCCAATCTGATCGTGATGCTGGTGGCCTCCGGAATCGGGTGCGTGCTGGCCATGGTGATGACCTGGCTGTTTAACCGCGTCTATCAGCAGCTGTTTGTGCTGCCGTTCTATACGCATGTTTTCAGCGGGAGCATTTTTCTTCAGAGCGTTCTCGCGCATGTCGCGCTGGGCCAGGCGGCGACGGTGACGTCAATGGGCATGATCACCCGGATTCACCCGGCCGAGGCCATGAACCGCAACGCGCCGGAGACGATCCGGATCGGCCGCTTTTCACGGCTCCTTCTGCGGCATGTTCGGCCCATGAGCAAGTACAGCCTGCTGAGCCTGCGGAGAAATCCGGTGCGGTTTCTGACCTCGGTGCTCTGTATTGTGGGCGCGGTTTCCATGATCTTTGCCTCGTTCAGCTTTATCGTGTCGAAGAATGAAGTGCTGGTGGATGTGTTTGAAAGAAGGCTGCGGTATGACGCCCAGGTATGCTTTAACCGTCCCCCGGAAGCGGAAGTGGCGGAAATCCTTCGCGGCATGGACTGCGTGGAGTCGATGGAACCCGTGCAGCAGGACGAGGTGGAAATCGCCTCCGGGGATCGGCATCTGGCCGGTACCGTGATGTACCTGGCGCCGGATTCGGATATGGTGATGCTGGTGGACCGGCAGGGACAGCCGGTTTCCCTTCCTGAAGACGGGGTGGTGCTCTCCTCCTATTTTGCGGAAACGCTGGGCGTGGTTCCGGGTGACACGGTGAGCATTGCGGGCGTGGATGTGCGGGTGGCGGAGGTCTGCCGCCAGATGGCGGTGGATATGCAGTATCTGCCGGTCGGCATGGCCGGGAAAATCCGGGAGCCGATGTACTCCGGCTGGCTGATCCGCCTGAGGGAGGGCGGGGATCGGGAGGAAATCCCGCTCGGGCTGCAGAACACGGACGGCTACGCGGTCACGATCTGGACGGACATCATGAAAAAGGGAATCGAGGATGTCTATATCCAGTTCGATCTGTATGCGTGGATTCTGGTGGGAATATGCGCGGTGGTCGGGCTGTTTATCATGACCAATACGACCCGGAACAATCTGCTGGAGCAGCGGCAGTCGTTGAGCACGCTGCGGGCGATCGGATTCCAGCACGGGAATATTTCCGCTCACTGGCTGCTGCAGTCGATGCTGTTCACCGCCTGTGCGCTGGGACTGGGCTATCCGGCCGGGGTGATGATGGCAGGAGTCACCCTGAAATATATGAGCAATGCCGGCCGTCATCTGATCTATATATCGTCGCCGTATCAGTTTGTTCTCACAGCGGTCTGCACGCTGGTCTTTATGCTGATCGGCCATGTGCTTTCGATGCGCAGCTTTAAACAGTTTCAGATCAGGGTATGATACGGATGCATACATAATTCTAAAATAAGAGCAAAACGGCTTTCCGCCTGTCAGGACTGCGGGATTCGGTTGATTGACTTTGGCGGCCGAGGAAGAATAACGGAGATCATTTTGTTGAGTTTTCTTTTGACAGCTTTTATAATAGTCGGGGAATGAAAGCGGAAGGAGGGCCGGGCATGGGACGGAGACAGAACAAATATATCTTCGCCAGGGAGGAAAACCGGTATGCCCGGGCCCGGCGGTTCCGCAATGTGGTGCTGCTGTTCATCCCGATCCTGCTTGCTGCTTTGCTTGTCGGCAATTTTATGGTCTCCCGCCGCGTGGTTTTCGATGATTTCCGGTTGACGGTGCTGAATCTGCCGGAGGATCTGGAGCAGTATTCGATCCTGCATCTGAGCGATCTGCACGGGGCGCGGTACGGCAGAAGGCAGAAGGCGATCGAAACGGCGCTCGGAACATCCCGATACTCCTGCGTGGTGATGACAGGGGATATGCTGGGGGATAATCATGATGTGGAGCCCCTGCTGGAGCTGGTGGCCCTGATGCCGGCGACAACGCCGAAGTACTATGTTCCCGGGGATATGGACGGCGATTATCTCGACAGCCGGGCACACAGCAGCCTTTCCGTTTTTACGGACTGGGCCGTTCGCCTGCAGCAGGCGGGAATCACGATTCTGGACCGGCCCGTATCCGAAACCCGGGGAAAAGGCACGATCTGGTTCATCCCGGAGGATCTGTACAACGTCAACCTGGACAATCTGGAGGATGTATACCGGAAGCAGCTGGCGTCCATGAATGAACGGGCATCCTCCCTGACCCCGGATGACGCGGCGCGGGTCCGGGTGCTGGAATATGAACTGCAGCGGATTGCCGACATTCGGGAGCGTTCCGCGATGATTGCCTCGGGGGATATCCAGGTGGTGCTGACCCACACGCCTCTGACGGAGGAATACGTCCGCAGCATGTTTTCCTGGTCTGCCAAGGAGGAATTTTTCTCCATGCGGTATGCCAGCCTGATCCTGGCGGGACACTATAACGGCGGCCAGTGGCGCATTCCGTTTGTCGGGCCCGTTTACGTTCCGGAGCTGGGATGGTTCCCGCCGGACAGTGAGGTGAAAGGCCTGAACTATCCGAACGGGATCCCGCAGTACATCAGCCCGGGGCTGGGTTCGGATCCCCATTATCAGTATCAGCCGGGCAGGCTTTTCAACAGTCCGACCATTACCCGAATAACATTGACGAGATATGCAAGATAGCCGGAATGAGGTAACCGATGCTGAACTTTTTGAAACGCGGGAACGGCAAGCATGAGATTGATATGACGGAAGGCCCGCTCCTTCCGAAAATCCTGGCTTTTTCAGGGCCGCTGATTCTCTCCGGGCTGCTGCAGCTGCTGTACAATGCGGCGGATGTCATCGTTGTCGGCAATTTCGGAAACGGGCATACGGCCCTGGCGGCCGTTTCCTCGACCGGGTCGCTGATCAACCTGCTGGTCAACCTGTTCATGGGGCTGAGCGTCGGCGCGAGCGTCGTCATCGCCCGGCATTACGGGGCGAGGGACATCATTGCGATGCGCCGGGCGGAGCATACGGCGATGACGCTGGCGCTGTTCATGGGCATTGCGGTCGGGCTGTTCGGCTTTTTCATGGCCAGGCCGCTGCTTCAGCTGATGGGCTCCCCGGACGATGTGATTGACGGGGCGACGCTGTATGTCCAGATCTATTTCCTGGGCATGCCGGCCAACATGCTTTACAACTTCGGTGCGGCCACGCTGCGCGCGGTCGGGGACACGAAGCGGCCGATGTATTATCTGATGATCTCCGGGCTGGTGAACGTGGCACTGAATCTGGTGCTGGTGATCGTGTTCCATATGGATGTGGCCGGTGTGGCGATCGCGACGGTGGCCAGCCAGGTCATCAGCATGGTGCTGGTGCTGGTCTGCCTCCTGCGCACCCGCGGGGTGATCCAGCTGAATCTGAAGGAATGCCGGATCGACGGGAGAAGCACGCTGGATATTATCCGCATCGGACTCCCCGCGGGACTGCAGGGCTGCCTCTTTTCCATCTCCAACGTGCTGATTCAGTCCTCCGTCAACTCCTTCGGCTCCACGGTGGTGGCCGGAAACGGGGTGGCGAGCAACATTGAGGGCTTTGTATACACGGCCATGAACGCCCAGCATCAGGCGGCCATGACCTTTGCCAGCCAGAACTATGGGGCGGGCAAGGTGGATCGGGTTAAAAAAACCGTCTGGGTCTGCCTGGGCACGGTGACGGTGATCGGCCTGTCGATGGGGCTGCTGTTCCTGCTGATGGGCGCGCAGCTGATGGGGCTGTACAATTCGGATCCGGATGTGATCGCGGCGGGTCTGAGGCGGATGGAGATCATTCTGCCGACCTATTTCCTCTGCGGCATGATGGACGTCATGGTGGGTCAGCTGCGGGGCATCGGCTATTCCATCATGCCGATGATCGTTTCGCTGACGGGGGCCTGCCTTCTGCGGATCATCTGGATTCTGACGATTTTTGCGGCGAACCCGACGCAGACGGTGCTGTATATCTCCTATCCCGTCTCCTGGTTCGCCACCTTTGCGGCGCATATGGCCTGCTATCTGACCATCGGCATGAAGAAGCTGAATCGCCTCGCCGGGACACAAGACGGGAAGCAAGAAAAGTAATCATTTGAAACGGATACCTCTGTCGCATGGTGCTGAAGGGGGAAGCTTATGAGTATTCTGCACACCGTCCGGGAAAAACTGAAGGATGTAACTCCTCTGCATGGGGACTGCGGGAAGATCTGCGGGGCCCGCTGCTGCCACTCCATGGAAGGGGAAGAAACGGGCATGCTGCTGTTCCCCGGAGAGGAAGCGGCCTATGCGGGTCAGCCGGGCTGGAAAATTCAGGATACGCCGGTGGGAAAGCTGCTGATCTGTCCCGGAAAATGCCGGCGGGAGGACAGGCCCCTGGCCTGCCGCCTGTTTCCGCTGATGCCGGTGCTCCGGGACGGCAGCATCCGGGTGACGGTGGATCAGCGGGCGGCGGTGTGCCCCCTGGCCCGGCGCGGAAAGAGCGCGATGGCGCCCGAGTTTGTCGAGGCCGTCCGGGAGGCGGGAGAGCTGCTGGCGGCGGATGCGGAGCAGCGGGCATTTCTGGAAAAGCTGGATACGGAGCAATGCGAACTGAAGGAGCTGAAGCGAAAGCTGGGAGGCGGGTTCCATGTTTGAACAGGTCAGCGTCGGACGGGAAGTATACGGGGAGGGAACGAACCTGCTGCTGTGCGGCAGCGTGATGAACCTTCCGAAGGAAATCGAGCGGCTGAAGGGAAAGGTGCAGTGCGTATATCTCGATCCGCCGTTCATGACGGGGGAGCGCTTTGAGCGGACCCGGCCGTACGGGGAAAAGGGCTGGAAGAAGGGAACGCCGGTCGCCCGTCTGGCGGCGTATGAAGATCGGTATACGGCGGAGCGGGAGTATCGGAAGCTGCTGCGGAAGCTGATCCATACGGCGCATGACCTGCTGAGCGGCACCGGCGTGTTCTATCTGCATCTGGACTGGCGGATGACGGCCCAGGCCAGGGCGCTGTGCGATCAGGAGTTCGGAAAGGATCTGTTCCTGAACGAAATCATCTGGGGATACGAAAGCGGGGGCAGGAGCAAAAAGTTCTTCCCCCGGAAGCATGACTCGATTCTGATGTATGCGAAGACCAGAAAATACCGGTTTGATATCACCCGGGTTCCGCTGGACCGGCAGGCGAAGAGAAAAAATCACATGGCCCGCGGGATCGATGAGCAGGGCCGGGCGTACTCCAGCATTGTTTCCAACGGGAAGGAGTATCGGTATTATGACGATACGCCGGTTTATCCGGGGGACGTCTGGACGGATATCAGCCATCTGCAGCAGCGGGACCCGGAGCGGACGGGCTATGCGACCCAGAAGCCGCTGAAGCTGCTGGACCGGCTGCTCAGGCCGGTGACGGAGCCGGGGGACTGGGTGGTGGACCTGTGCTGCGGGAGCGGAACGACGCTGGAGGCAGCGCAGAAGCTGGGCTGCCGGTTCGCCGGAATGGACGTGAATCCGGAGGCGGTGGCGGTGGCGCTGGCCCGTCTGGCGGCGGAGGACCTGACGGTGATCTGTCCCGAGGGGAAAACAAAAGCGCCCCTCCTGACGGAGGAGGACCCGGCAGGAAGGTTCCGGATCCTGGGCGTGGAAACGGAGCATCCGGGCTTTCCGAAAAATACCGCACCGCTGGACAGCCTGGAGTCCTGGGAATACGGGACGATTGAAGAAGGGGTGTTCCGGCCGCTGAGATCATTCCGCCGCTCCTGGAAGTATCCGGAGCTGGTGAACTCACTGAAGCTGAACCCGGCGGAGATCACCGCGGTCATGACGACGGACGCGGCGGGCATCCGCAGGCTGTACCGGCGGAAGGCATAACCACGCGAGTTTTTTCTTGTGTTTTTGCAGCCCGGGTGGTACGATATCCGGGAAGGATTGCCATGGGCGAGAAGATTTTATGTTGGATGGGAGAGGAAGAGAAAATGGCAGCCAAAAAGGGAACAAAAACTGAAAAGGAACTGAATGTCTCCAATGAAATGGAAGCCAAGCTCAAGGCGCTGGAGACTGCGATGGACAACCTGAACAAGCAGTTTGGCAAGGGCGCCGTCATGCGGATGAATGCGGACTCGGTGAACCGGGATATTCAGGTGATTCCGACGGGGTGCCTGACGCTGGACTATGCCCTGGGCGTGGGCGGTCTTCCGCGGGGCAGAATCGTGGAAATATATGGGCCGGAGTCCTCCGGCAAGACGACGGTGGCGCTGCACGTGGTGGCGGAGGCGCAAAAGGCGGGCGGCATCGCCGCGTTTATCGATGCGGAGCATGCGCTGGACCCGGTTTATGCCCGGAAGCTGGGCGTGAGGGTGGATGACCTTTACGTTTCCCAGCCGGATACCGGTGAGCAGGCGCTGGAAATCACGGAGGCGCTGGTGCGCTCCGGCGCGCTGGACGTGGTGGTCATCGACTCGGTGGCTGCGCTGGTGCCGAAGGCGGAAATTGACGGAGAGATGGGGGATTCCTTCGTGGGTCTCCAGGCGCGGCTGATGAGCCAGGCGCTCCGGAAGCTGACGGGAATTATCAACAAGAGCGGCTGCGTGGCGATCTTTATCAACCAGCTGCGCGAGAAGGTCGGCGTGGTCTACGGCAATCCGGAAACGACGCCCGGCGGCCGCGCGCTGAAGTTCTATTCCTCCGTCCGCCTGGATGTCCGCAAGGGCGAGCAGCTGAAAAACGGCTCCGAAGTGGTGGGCAACCGGACCAAGGTGAAGGTCGTGAAGAACAAGGTGGCCCCGCCTTTCCGCGTGGCCGAATTCGACATGATCTTCGGCGAAGGCATCTCCATCGAGGGAACGCTGCTGGATCTGGCGGTGGAGCAGGATATCATCCACAAGAGCGGTGCCTTCTTCTCCTATGGGGATCAGCGTCTGGCCCAGGGGCGGGACAATGCCCGCATGTACCTGAAGCAGCATCCGGAGCTGACGGCGGAGATTGACCGGCAGATCCGGGAGCGGCTGTTCGCGCCGAAGGGCGTCACGGAGGAGGAAAAGGCTGCGGTTGAACAGCAGGCGGCCGAGGAAGAGGACGATCTCGCCCTGCTGGATGAAGAACTGGGAGACGAAAAGGAATAATCCGTTCCAACGGAGCACTGTTAGCACTCGCCACTGGCGAGTGCTAAATTTGTCTTGCAATTGACATACCGGGGTGTTACAATATTCCCCGGCAATAAAATGTTCTTTTGCGGAGTGTTCCGCAGAATGCAGGGAGGCATTGGTTTTATGGCAATTCAGAAAGAGAACGGTTCCGTATCGATTGACGCGCAGAATATTATGCCGGTCATCAAGCGCTGGCTGTATTCCGATAAGGATATTTTCCTTCGGGAAGCGGTTTCCAATGCGTGCGACGCGATCACCAAGTTCAGAATGCTCCATCCGGACAGTGAGGAGGAAATGAAAGTCACGGTCACGGTGGACAAGGAGAAGAAGACGATCCGGATTTCCGATACCGGCATCGGAATGACGGCGGATGAAGTCCGGAAATATATCAATCAGGTGGCCTTCTCCGGAGCGACGGAGTTCATGAAGCAGTTTGAGGACAAGCCTGAGGAAAAGGGCGACATCATCGGGCACTTCGGACTGGGCTTCTATTCTGTTTTCATGGTCAGCGAGAAGGTGGAGATCGACACGCTGAGCAGCGAAGGGGAGGCGGATCCGGTTCACTGGGTTTCTGCGGACGGCATGGATTATGAGCTGTCCGACGGGACGCGGCAGTCTCACGGGACGGATATCATCCTGCACATCACGGAGGAGGACAAGGAGTTCCTGGATACCTGGAAGGCCCGTGAGGTGCTGAACCGGTATTGCGGCTATATGTCCTATCCGGTGCTGCTGGAGGATGCGAACGCGAAGCCGGTGGAGAAGGAAGTGCCCGTCGGCGACGAGAAAAACGAGGACGGCACCCCGAAGACCGAGAAGGTCATGGAGCTCCCCAAACCGCAGCAGATCAACGATACGGCGCCCCTGTGGCTGAAGAAGCCCGCGGACTGCACGGATGAGGAATATAAGGAGTTCTACCGCAAGGTATTCATGGATTATGAGGAGCCGCTGTTCTGGATCCATCTGAACGTTGACTATCCGTTCAACCTCAAGGGCATCCTCTACTTCCCGAAGCTGAAGAACGACTTTGGCACCCATGAGGGGCAGATCAAGCTGTTTGCGGGCCAGGTCTTCGTGGCGGACAATATCAAGGAGGTCATTCCCGAATTCCTCATGCTGCTCAAGGGCGTGATCGACTGCCCCGATCTGCCGCTGAATGTGAGCCGCAGCTTCCTGCAGAACGACGGCTATGTGAAGAAGATCAGCGCGCATATCACCAAGAAGGTCGCGGACAAGCTGAATGGCCTGATGAACACCGAGCGCGAGACCTACGAGGGATACTGGGATGACATTGCGCCCTTCGTCAAGTATGGCGCCATCAAGGACAGCAAGTTCTATGACATGGTCAAGGGTGCGATCCTGCTGAAGAAGACGGACGGCAAGTACGATACCATCGATGAATACAAGGCGGCCAACTTCGACAAGACGGACAAGAAGATCTATTACACCAATGACGAGAAGCGCCAGGCGGCCTCCGTCAAGCTGTATACGGACCGGGGAATCGACGTCGCCGTCATGAACACCCTGATTGACGGGAATTTCATGTCCTTCATGGAGTATCAGGGCAAGGAGGAGGACCGGGTCACCTTCGCCCGCGTGGATGCGGATATTGACGGCCTGAAGGAGGAATCCGAAGAAGGCAAGGATCTGGACGGGGATAAGCTGCAGGCCATGTTCCGCAAGGCGCTGGGCAAGGAAAACCTCGAGGTGAAGCTCGAAGCCCTGGGCGACGCGGACATGACGGCCATGGTGACCGAGGATGAGCAGATGCGCCGCTACAAGGAAATGAGCCGGATTTACGGCCAGAGCTTCCCGATGCCGGACAGCTTCACCCTGGTGCTGAACCGCCGGAACACGACGGTGCAGGCGCTCGCGGAGCGGGATCCGGAGGACGAGGAGACGAAGATGATCTGCTGCCAGGTTTACGATCTCGCCCGGATGGCGGCCCAGCCCCTGGAGGCGGAGGAAATCACCGCGTTCCTGGAGCGCAGCCGGAAGATTCTCAGCGAAGTCGTCGGCAGAAAGAACGGCTGATCAAATAAAGCTGCCGCAGCCTTTCGGCTACGGCAGCATCGTTCCGCTTCGGATCTTCCGCCCCATCCGCTGCTCCACATAGTTGCGCAGCAGCGGAAAAGGCGCATAGGCCTGGGGCGTATCCACCCAGGAGGCGGAGCCGGAGGTCAGGGCGGAGCGCATCCACAGCACCTGTTCGGGAGCCAGAGGAATCTGGCTCTTTTCTTTTCTGCATTCCGGGCAGCACAGACCGCCCTCCTGTGCGTCGAAGTAGAAGGGTCCGCTGCTGTCCGTGAGACGTTTTCCGCAGAAGACGCAGTGGTTCAGCCGGGGCTTGAATCCCTGGCAGGCGGAGAAATGCAGCAAAAAACCGGCCAGGAGCGGTTTCCATTCCTGGTCGGAATAGGTCAGGCGCGACAGGGTATGCAAAAGCAGCATGAACAGCTCCTGCTCCTCCTGCTCCGGTTCCGCGGCGGCCTCGGCCAGGTTCAGCAGATAGATGCCGCAGGTCAGCCGGTCATAGTGATCCCGCAGGGGATAAAAGGTTTCGATCAGCCGGACGGAGGTGACGGTGGCGCGTCCGCCGGATTCATGGAGCATATAGTCGCCCAGGGCAAACAGCTCCCCGGAGTTCAGGTTGTGGGACTTCGGCTTCCGGCAGTTCCGGATCAGCGCGTCAATCCGCCCCCGGGAGGGGCTCAGCAGCGTGACCATGCGGTCATTGTCGCGATAATTGACGCGCCGCAGTACGATGGCGGTGTTTTCTGTCTGAATCATCTGAAATCAAGCTCAATGATCATCCTGAATCAATGATGGGCCTGCGCGTCCTTGTTGCGCAGGGCAAAGCGCTGCACCTTGCCGGAGATGGTCTTGGGCAGCTCGTCCACAAATTCCACCTTCCGGGGATATTTATACGGGGCGGTCAGGTGCTTGACGTGGTTCTGCAGCTCAACCACCAGCTCATCCGACGCGGTATAGCCGGGCTTGAGCACGACCGTAGCCTTGACGATCTGGCCGCGCAGGGGATCCGGCACGCCGGTGATCGCGCATTCCAGCACCGCGGGATGCTCCAGCAGGGCGCTTTCCACCTCGAAGGGTCCGATCCGGTATCCGCTGGATTTGATCACGTCGTCCGCCCGGCCGACGTACCAGTAGTAGCCCCACTCGTCCCGCCAGGCCAGGTCCAGCGTGTGATACACGTTGCCGTCCAGCGTCTGGGCGGTCAGCTCGGGGTTCTTGTAATATCCGGCAAACATGCCGTAGGGCTTGCCGTGATGAACCCGGATCACCATTTCGCCGGTCACGCCGGGCGGGCAGGAATTGCCCTCCGCGTCGATCAGATCGACATCGAACAGCGGTGCGGGCTTGCCCATGGATCCGGGACACACCTTCATCCAGGGGAAGGTGCACAGCGTCGCGACCAGCTCCGTCTGCCCGAAGCATTCATGCAGCTCGATGCCGGTTCGGTTTTTCCAGTCGTTGGCGATTTCCGGGCTCAGCGGCTCTCCGGCGACGGAGCAGTGATGCAGGGAGCTGAGATCGAACTGCGAGAAATCCTCCTGCAGCATGAACCGGTACATCGTGGGCGGAGAGCAGTAGGTCGTGATGTGGAATTTCTCGATCATCTGCAGGATCTCGATGCCCTTGAATTTGTCGAAGTCATACACGAAAACGGTGCTGCCGCCCAGCCACTGGCCGTACAGCTTGCCCCAGACGGACTTCGCCCATCCGGTTTCGGAAACGGTCAGATGCAGGCCGCCGTCCTCCACCTGCAGCCAGTAGATGGCGGTGATGATATGGCCGAGGGGATAGAAGAAATTGTGGGCGACCATCTTCGGCTGGCCGGTGGTGCCGGAGGTGAAGTACACCAGCATGATGTCTTCGTTGCAGGGGTATGCGTCGCCGGTCGGCTTGACCCAGTTCTCGGAGGCGGCGGCAAAGCCCTTTTCAAAGCTCTCAAAGCCTTCCTTTTCGCCGCGCAGGAGAATCAGATGCTTCAGGGTCGGGCAGTCCGGAGCCGCCTCCAGCACGGCGTCGGACACCGGCGTGTTGTGCGCGGTGCAGATGATCACGCTGATCTCCGCGGACTGAACGCGGTAGCGGATATCCTTGGCGGTCAGCAGGTGGGTGGCCGGAACGGCGATGGCGCCGATCTTGTGCAGCCCCATCAGGATGGGCCAGAACTCGTGATGCCGCTTGAGAATCAGCAGCACCACGTCTCCCTTTTTGACGCCGAGGGAGGTCAGATAGTTGGCGGCCCGGTTGCTGTCCCGCATCATCCGGTCAAAGTTATAGGTCACGACCTCGCCTTCCGGGTTGGTCCACAGGAGCGCGGGCCGTTCCGGATCCTCCCGGCCGTACCGGTCCACGATGTCGTAGGCAAAGTTGAATGAGTCCACCTTTTTCAGGCGGAAATTCTTGTTGAAGTCATCGTAGTTCAGGAAATCCCCCTGAACGTCCATATATTCATGGTAAAGCGGTTGCATGGCAATCCCCTCCGAATTATTCGTTCACGTTCTCCTTGATGACAACGGCGATGAACCGGCAGTCTCCTTCCGGCGCATACATAACGTGGGGCAGGGATGAGTCATAGTATACGCTGTCGCCGGGGGCGAGCAGCAGCTCATTCCCGCCCAGAATAATTCGGAGATATCCCTCCAGCACATAGTCAAACTCCTGGCCCTCGTGGCTGTGCGCCTGCTTTTCGACGCCGGGGGCATCCTGCTCCACGGTCACGATAAACGGCTCGGCCAGCTTGTGGGAGAAGTTGTAGGCCAGATGCTGGTAATGATACTGCTTGCGGCGGTCGAAGGCCAGGCCCTTGCCGTTCCGGGTCAGGATATATCCGCGCAGTTTGGGGCTTTCGCCGGTCAGCAGGTCGGAAATATCAACGCCCAGCGTCTCCGCAATGTTGAAAAGATTGGAAAAGGAAAAATCCTTCTCCCCTTTTTCATACTGAATGTAGTCCTCCAGCGGCACCTGGGAACGGGTGGCAACCTCTTCCTGACTAAGGCCCAGAATCTCCCGCAAATCGGTGATCCGCATGGCGATCATCTGAATCTGATTCATGGTTGAACCCCCTTGTACATCGATCATTTTCATCTGCTTTCCGGAGTTGGCGAAAAGTTGAAGCTATGTTATCATAAGGGATGCGATAAAGCAAGGCGGTAATGCATTTAACTTGTTTTTTTGCCGCGGCGTATCAGGCTTTGGCGTGCCGCCCGAAGGGATTCGGAAAGCCCCGATGCCAACCTCATTTTTTCAAGGAGAGTGCGGAAGTGGACGAACTGCTGCTCCGGCGGGCCCGGGATGGGGACGCAGGCGCCTTTGAACAGCTGATGACCCCGCTGGAAGGCCGGATCTGGCGAATCTGCTGGCATTACATCGGCCGCCGGGAGGAAACCTCCGACTGCGCGCAGGAGGCCATGCTCAAGATCTGGCGTGGCCTGGGGGCGTACAGGGGAGACTGTGCCTTCGAAACCTGGGTATACCGGGTTGCTGCCAGCTGCAGCCTGGACTGGCTCCGGAAGCGGAAGCGGGAGAGGAGCGAGTCGATTGAGCCGCTGCGGGAAAAAGGGTTCGATCCGCCGGATCCCTCTCCGGGCACGGAGGATCGGGTGATCGAGGCGGACCGGCATCAGCGCCTGCGGGAGGCGATCGCCCGCCTGCCGGAGGATCAGCGGGAGGCGCTGGTGCTGACGCAGCTGGAAGGCGTGCCCTATGAAGAGGCGGCCGCGCAGCTCAGGATATCGGAAGGAACGCTCAAAAGCCGGATCAGCCGGGCCAAGGTGAAGCTGAAGGAGTGGCTGGCGGAGGAAAGGGAACATTCTCCCGGGAATATCGTCCAACAGAGAGAAAGGAGGGGTCCGTGATGAGTCAGAAGCCGGAGGAACAGGGCGCGATTCAGGATATGGATTTCTCCACCCTTGACGCGGAGCTGGCGCGGATGGCGGAGGAAACGCCGGAGGTGCCGGAGGATTTTCATGACCGGTGGACGCAGGCGGTGCGGGCGGTCGTGCCGGAAGGTTCCGTGGAAGCGGCCGGAAGTCCGCGGGGGGACAAAAATGCGTGGGCGGTGCCGGAAGGCATGGTGCAGGCGACGGCGCAGCGGCGCCGCGCGGCGGCGGGCCGGCAGTGGCGTTATCTGGCCGGGGTCGCGGCGGTTTTCATCTTCCTGATCGGGGGAACGGCACTGACCCGGAGCCAGCGGACGCTTCGTGCGCCGATGGCATCAACAGCCCCCGCGGCCAGTTTCTCCGTGGAGGCGGATCTGGAGGCTCCGGTTTCCGGCGCGGAACAGGAAACGGAGGCGGCGATCCTGTACGACGGAGCGGTCGATGGTGCGGCTCCGGAAGGGCTGGACAACGGCGCTTCGATGATGTACGCTGTGAATGCGGCATCTGAAACCGCAGATATGATGGAAGAACCGGAAGCGCCCATGACGGAAGAATTCATGGCAGCTGAAACGGAACAATCTGTGGATATGGAAGCCGCGATGGAACAGGCGGCGGATACCACCGCGCTGGCGGCCGGTGCGGCCAGAGCGGCGGCGAAGGAAAGCGTGCCGGCTTCGGAGCCTGAAAATGCCGCGAAGGCCAGTGCGCTGGCCGAGGGAACGGAAGATGCCATGATGGATCACGCACCGCTCCCGGAACCCGCGGAGCCGGAATCCGAAGAAGCGCCCATGGACAGCGCAGCGGCGGCGGAACCGGAGGAGCCCACCTTCTGGCAGGATCTGGGCAGCTTCACGCTCTCCACGCTGCCCTGGATCGCCGGAGCCGGGATCATTCTCGCCCTCCTGGTGTTCCTGTCGCGCAGGAACAGGAAACAGTAATCCCGAATGAAACAAGATAATACAATGACGTAATAAAGGGTGCTGAAGGGGCCTTGCGTTGAACCGGAAAGCCCCCAAATCCCAGCGGGCAAAAAACACAACTTGAAGAAAGGAACCCTTCTCATGTTTGACGAAACAAA
The DNA here is from genome assembly GCA_946629635.1 of uncultured Clostridia bacterium. GTDB lineage: Bacteria > Bacillota > Clostridia > Christensenellales > Aristaeellaceae > Aristaeella. Next base: position 6,967 of record CAMOYA010000022.1, on the reverse strand, counting down.
ACTCAAAAACCCTGCCTATTTTCGGGAAAATCGCCAGGATCCCCATCCGGATACCCCGTTCTACACATCCGAAGAGGCCCGTGACGCGGAGGAACCCTCCCTGCGCCTGAGCCTGAACGGCCAGTGGAAATTCTTCCACGCCCGAAATGCCGGCCAGATCATCCCCGGCTTTGAACAGCCGGCATACGATTGCGGCGGCTGGGCGGATATCACGGTCCCGGCTCATATTCAGCGCGAGGGCTACGGAAACCCGCAGTACTGCAACACCCAGTACCCCTGGAACGCGGAGGAGGATCTGCAGCCCGGGCAGCTGCCGGAGCGCTTCAATCCGGTGGGGCTGTATGTGAAAACCTTCTATCTGCCGGAGGAGATGAAAGGCAAGCGCGTGTTCATCTCCTTCCAGGGGGTGGAAAGCTGCGTGGCGGTCTGGCTGAACGGGCAGTATATCGGCTTTTCGTCCGACAGCTTTACGCCCCATGAGTTTGAACTGACGGATGCGCTCTGCGAGGGACAGAACAAGCTGGCCTGCCGGGTGTATCGCTTCTGCGCCGGCAGCTGGCTGGAGGATCAGGATTTCCTGCGCTTCTCCGGAATCTACCGGGATGTGTATCTCTATGCGGTTCCGCAGGCGCATATCCGTGATCTGCACTGGACGGCGGAGCCGGACGAATCCATGACCCGCGGCATCCTGAAATGGCAGGCCGATCTCTGGGCGCCCGAAGGCAGCCGGCTGAAGCTGACACTGAAGCCGGAAGGAGATCCGAAGAGGGATGGGGCGCAGGCCACAGTGCGGCCTGCGTTGGACACGATCGGAAAGTCCCCCATCAGCCTGAACGGAGAGCTGACTGTTGAAAATATTCAGCTCTGGTCCGCTGAAAATCCGGTCCTCTACACCCTGGATGTGGAACTGATTTCTCCGGACGGAGAAACGGAGTATCTGCGCGAAAAGGTCGGCTTCCGGAAGATCGAAATCAAAGACAGCCAGATCCTGGTCAATGGCGTCCGCGTGGTCTTCAAGGGCGTGAACCGGCACGACTTCTGCGGAGAAACCGGCCGGGCGGTGCCGGAGGAAAAGATCCGCCGGGATCTGATTCTGATGAAGCGGAACAACATCAACGCCGTGCGCACCAGCCACTATCCCAACACCGGCGCGCTGTACCGGCTGTGCGATGAGCTGGGCATCTATGTGATCGACGAAAACAACATGGAATCCCACGGCATGTGGGATATGTGCTGGCATGGCCGCATCACCGAGCTTTTCCCGGGAGACCGGGAGGAGTGGGAGCCGCTGCTGCTGGATCGGGTGCGCTCCATGATCGGGCGGGACCGGAACCATCCCAGCGTCCTGTTCTGGTCCTGCGGAAATGAAAGCCTGTCCGGTTCGGTGATTCTGGCCATGAGCCGCGAGATGCACCGGCTGGATCCGTCCCGCCCCGTGCATTATGAAGGCGATTCCCATATGCCGGCGGAAAAGCGGATCCGGGAGGTCACGGATGTTGAATCCCAGATGTATACGCCGGCGGCCAGGATCCGGGAATACCTGAAGACGAACCGGGACAAGCCGTTCATCCTCTGCGAATATACCCACTCCATGGGCAATTCCAACGGCGGGATGCACAAGTATACGGAGCTGGCCTATGAGGAGAAGCTCTATCAGGGCGGCTTTATCTGGGACTTCATCGATCAGGCGATGACGGACCGGGACCGCTTCGGCAAGGATGCGCTGCTGTATGGCGGCGACTGGGGAGACCGGCCGCATGACGGGATCTTCTGCGGAAACGGCATCGTTTTTGCAGACGGGAAGGGCACGCCGAAGCTGCAGGAGGTCAAATACAACTATCAGAACATCGTCGTGAAGGCGGACGCGGAGAGGATCCGCGTGATCAACCGGCATATGTTCACCTCCACCGCCGCCTTCCGCTGCGTGGTCACGCTGGAGCGGGACGGGAAGCTGATCCGGAAGGCGGATCTGGATACGGCGGTGCCGCCGCTTTCCGAGGCAACCTATCCGCTGCCCTTCGAGAAGCCGGCGTATCCCGGCGAATACGCGGTCACGGTGCGGTTCCTGACGAAGGAGGATACCGCCTGGGCGGATGCCGGATACGAGATCGCCTTCGGCCAGGGCGTCTGGCAGGTGGCAGGCGAAAAGGCGCATGGACGCCATCCGGAGCTGCGGGTCACGGAAAGCATCTGGAATATCGGCGTGGCCGGGGAATCCTTCTCCGTGATGTTCGGCCGGGGCGCCGGCGCGCTGATCTCCTATCGCTGGGGGGATCGGGAGCTGCTGAAGGCGCCGCTGGTGCCGAACTTCTGGCGTGCGCCGACCAATAATGACAACGGCAACCGGATGCCGCAGCGCTATGCCCAGTGGAAGATCGCTTCCATGTATCTCGATGCCGGGCTGCGGAACGAAACGAGAAAGCGGAATGATGACATGCGGCCGGTCCGGGAGGCGGACGGCAGCGTCACCTTCTCCGTGGAATACGATCTGCCGACGACGCCGGCGGCTTCCTGCCGGGTCACGTACCGGGTGCGTCCCTGCGGCCGGGTGGACGTGTGCCTGCGTTACGATCCCGTGGAGGGCCTGGGCGAGATGCCGGAGTTTGGCATGATCGCGAAGCTGGATGCGGACTATAACCGGGTGCGGTTCTATGGTCTGGGACCGGAAGAAAACTATATCGACCGCCGGGAGGGGGCCCGCCTGGGCATCTGGAATTACCGGGCGGAAGAGAACCTGACGCCGTATCTGCTGCCCCAGGAGTGCGGCAACCGCACGGGGATCCGCTGGGCGGAAATCACGGATGCGAAGGGAAGAGGCATTCGTCTGGAGCTGAACGGAGGCGAGTTCTCCGCGCTGCCCTATACCCCGCATGAGCTGGAAAACGCGGCCCACGGCTTCGAGCTGCCGCCGGTGACCAATACGGTGCTGAAGATGAGCAGCCGTCAGATGGGCGTCGGCGGGGACGACAGCTGGGGCGCCCGCACGCTGGACGAATATCTGCTGGATGTTTCGAAGCCGATGGAATTCTGCTTCTCTCTGAAAGGGATATGATAATCGGAAAGGCGGGAAGAAAACTCCCGTCTTTTTCGTCTTATAGGAGAATAAGCTTTTGAGAGGGCGTGCCCGCCCGGAAAGGAAGACGAGTATGAAAAGAATGACAGCGATTGCGCTGGCGCTGATGCTGGCTGTGATGACGATGGTGGCCGCGGTGGCGGAAGGCTCCCTGCGCCGAATGTATGACGCCGGGTTCAATCTGCTTTTTGACACGGAGAACGTGACGCTGGCCGGAAAGGCGGAGTTCTCCCTGGACGGGGAATGGTTCAAGACGGCGGAGGGAACCTATCGGCAGGATGGGAACCGTTCCTTCTGGCAGCTGAAAACCCGGACGCCGAAGATGGACGGAACCGAAAGGGAAGGTGGCTACACCGTCGTTGCGGACGGGGGAGTGGTCTATGCGATGGAGGATTTCTATCCCGGCTCATACAGAATCGGAACGAACATGGAACAGACCACCATCCTCCGCAGGTCCGTCCAGCTGAACCTGGTCTCGGACCTGGTTCGGGTGCTCGCGGATCAGGCGGAAACCCTGCTCGGAGAAAAGGCGGTAACGGTCACCTATGACGAGGCCTCCGAAACGGAAACGGTGCGCCTTGAAGTCGGGAAGGACGTGCCGGAAATCGTCAATACCGCGCTGAATCTGGTGGCGCAGTATGCTGCCCGGCGGTATTTTGACATGGATTATGATGCGATGAACGAAAAATACATCGCGCCGATGGACAGCTATATCACGGCGACGCAGGCGATCCTCGGTTCAACCGTCTATTATTCCCTGAAGGAAGCGGACGTGACGCTGAAGCGCAACGCGGCGGATGTGCTGCAGGAGGCGTCCGGCCGGGTATCCCTTCTGCTGAATACGGGAGCGGACGGCGTCCGGCAGCTGGACGTTCAGTTCCGTCTGGATGTGTCGGACCTGGGCAGCACCGAGGTCAAGCCCTTCGAGCCGGCGGATTATAACGTGGAGCTGGCGCCGGGATCCTATTTCTATGTGCCGGCGCAGCCGGAACCGGAACCGGCTTCTTCAATCCCCGCGCATGACGAGCGGGAGTTTCCGGAGGACATCGGAGCCTGGGAGGCGCAGCTGTGGACCCGGGCGGGCTATCAGCCGGAGGATATCATGAGCCGGGGCGGCCACTGCGTGTTCGTGGAGGACGGAACCCTGGTGGAGCTGCAGGATTCGGATGTGCCGTGGCTGTCCATGCATGTGGATGGAACGGAAGCGACTTTTTTCGATGATCAGATGGCGGAGGAAGCTGTCGCCGAAAAGCTGACGGATTTTCTGGCTTTCGCCAATCCGGGCATGGAGCGGACGGTGGATCATTATCAGCTGGCCTGGCGCTGCCAGTATGGCGACAGCGTGTATGCGCAGTATGAAGGCATGCCGAAGGATGGCGGAGAGGAGGATACGGTGACCTTTGTGATTCAGGAAAAGCCGGAGTTCCAGATTCAGTATTTTGCCTGCATTTCCAATGGATAAAGCAGGCTGTCCGGGAAGGAGTAACGAATGGAACTGCTGAGGCTTCTGGATCATCCGGCAAAAGAGTTTACGCCGATTCCGTTCTGGTTTCTGAATGATCGGCTGGAGGCGGAGGAGATCCGCAGGCAGCTGAAGGATTTCTGCGATCACGGCGTGTGGGGCGTGGTGCTGCATCCCCGTATCGGTATGGATCCGCGGGTGGAATATCTGTCGCCGGATTTCTTTGCCGGCATGCGGATGGCGGTTGAGACCGCTGCGGCGCTGGGAATGCGGGTCGTGCTCTATGATGAGGGAATGTATCCCTCCGGTTCTGCCGGCGGACTGGTGGTGAAGGATCATCCGGAGCTGGCCAGCCGGGGGCTTGCGCGGGTGGAAAAACCCGGAGCGGGGGATCGGGTGCTCTGCCGGACGGAAAAGGGATGCCTGGTTGAGCGCTTCAGCGGCGGGACCATCCGCGGAATTCACTTTGGCGAAGATGACGGCGAAGCGGACGCGCCGATGAGCGCCGACATCCTGAATCCGGAGGCGGTGGCCCGGTTCATTGCGCTGACCCACGAGGCCTACTGGCGGGAATTCAGAGAGTACTTTGGAAGGACGATCATCGGCTTCTTCACCGATGAACCGAGCATTCTGGGAAGAAATGTATCCGGAATGATGCCCTGGACGAAGGACTTTGATGCGGTCTTTCAGGCGGCCGGGGGAGACCTGCGGGGGCTGGAGGGACTGTTTTCCGGAGAAGAAAACGCGGATACGCGGCTTTATGACCGGCTGATACTGGAACGGGAGGGAGAAATCTATTATGCGGCTCTGTCCGAATGGTGCGCGGATCACGGAATCGCGCTGATGGGACATCCGCACCGCAGCGACGATATCGAGGTGGAGCGTTTCTTCCATGTGCCGGGGCAGGATCTGGTTTTCCGCTGGGTGTCTCCGGAAGGCGGCGGATGCGCAGGGCTGGACAGCACCATGGCCAAGTGCAGCGCGGATGCGGCGAGACTGATGGGCAGAAGGCGCAATGCCAATGAATGCTTCGGCGCCTGCAACCGGAACGGCAATCCCTGGTATTTTACCGGGGAGGATATGAAATGGTATATCGACTGGCTGGCCGTGCGGGGGGTCAATCTGTTCATTCCCCATGCGTTTTACTACAGCCTGGCCGGAGCGCGCAGCGCGGAACGTCCTCCGGATGTGGGACCGGGCAGCATCTGGTGGCCGTACTATGAGCGCTGGGCAACGTATATGGCGCGGCTGTCCTGCCTGCTGACGGATGCGGAGATGCGAACGGACATTGCTGTGCTGTGTCGGAACCGGGATCTGCGCCCCGAGCGGGCGGCGCTGCTTTTTGAAGCCCAGCGGGGCTTTCAGTATCTGCCGGAGAGCGTATGGAAGGAATGCCGGGAGTCGGACGGAAGGCTTGTCTGCCGGGGACGTTCCTATCTTGCGGTGATCGGGGAAAGGGAGCTGTTTCCTTCGGTTCCTCATGATTGCGCGGGGATCATGCCGGACGTACTGTGTGAAACGCCCCAGCGGGATCTGCGCGTGGCCCGGTTTGTCCGCTGCGGTCGGGAGTGCTGGCTGCTGGTCAACGAAGGCGAGAACGATATCGAAACGATGCTGACCCTGCCCGCCATGAAGGGGGAACTGGCTCAGTATGACCTCTGGCATGGGGAAAGCCGCCGTTTTTCCGCGGTGGAGACATCGGCAGGAAAGCAGTTCCGCCTGCGTCTTCGCAGACGGGAAAGCCTGCTGGTGTTTGTCTGCGAAAGCGATGAGGAGTGGAGCGCGCTGCCGGAGGCTCCCGCGGAACCGGTCCGGATTGAACCGCTTTTTTCATTGGTGGAGGAGGACCCCGCGGAAAACCGGAAAATCTATCAGGCCGTCTGGAACGGACAGGGAGGGGAGAGCGAGGCTGTTCTTTCCGTCTGTGCCGAGGAAATGGCGGAGCTGTATGTCAATGGCCGGTTCTGTGATGTTGGCTTCTGGTCGCCGCATCGTCTCAGAATTCCGGGTGGATATCTGACTGAAGGAGAAAACCGGCTGCGTCTGGTGGTGACGGGCAGCCGGGCCAACCGATACGGAAAAGAGAAAGTTTTCTACGGGTTAATGTGACAAAGGCGAAACGATCAGCATCCGAAATTGAAGCCATGGGAGCGCAACCAAGTGCTCCATATCATTCAGGTGAATATTAACGCACGTTACATCTCTGAACCATGACGGAAGACAGCGCAGTTTATGATCATGACACGGAAAAAGGCAGATAATCCTGCAGGACTCAATCTGCCTTTTTTATTCGTTGCTCTTCTTTTCAGCCTTTTTCCGGATGCCGCTGATATAGCTTTTTACAGAAGCAGGCACCGGGGCTTCGTAACAGCCGTGAAAGCTTGCACGCTGCGCACCGGCAATGCCGTAATGTGTGAAGAGCTTCCTGAGCA
>CAMOYA010000021.1 GCA_946629635.1 uncultured Clostridia bacterium | reverse complement strand
TGAGTTCAAGCGGGTGGTTGCCGCGATGAAGGAATGACCCTCCCCGCGTTGAAGGCTGCAATCTGTTTTTTCAACTGTTGACAGATGCCCCGCGATCATGGACGATCGCGAAGGAACGCTGCAGCGTGACCGAAGGAAAAACGATTGAAGGAGGAGCGCAGCTATAACCGGGAAGGCGCCGCCTTTGACAAGGGTGAAACCTTCTCCGGCGTGCCGTATGAGCTGGGGCTGACGGCGGCGCAGATGCAGGCAGTCCGGCGCGTTTACGATCAGTACCTGCGGGACATCATTCATCCGCAGTGGTAAGCGGTCATCCGTCAAAAAAAACTGCAGCCCTTCGGCATTTCCGCCCGGGCTGCAGTTTTTTTATTCAATTCCGATCCGCGTGCAGGGGACACGCCCGGCCGTCAGGTCGGACAGGCGGTGCCGCGCGTGACCGATGATGACCGTGGTGCCGCCCCGAACGCATTCCAGCGCGTATTCCAGCTTGGCCTTCGCGCCATTGGCGCCGGCCCGGCTTGCGCCGATACAGCTTTTCTGCAGCTCCCGGACCTTCGTCTCCACTTCCTCAAAGGAGCGTCCGGTCACCTCGCGCACCAGCGTCTCCGGGCGGGTGCTGTCCTGATAGATGCCTTCCGTTGAGGTCAGCAGCACCAGCATTCTCGCCCGGACCAGCCCCGCGATCACCGCCGCGGTTTCATCGTTATCCACGCACTCATGGACCTCCGCCCCGGTCTGCCGGCGTGCCGCCAGTTCCATCTTGCGATTTTCCTCATCCGAAACCGGATCATTGTAATTGATGATCGGGATGGTCTTCTGTCGGGCCGCCCGGATCAGCAGCTGGCGGATATGCTCGCGTTTTTCCGGATCATTGAAATGCGTGTGCTCCACCAGGATCTGGCGGATGCCGTATTCCGGCTTGATGAACTGGCGATAATTCTGCATCAGGATCGCCTGACCCTGGGCTGAATAATCCGTTTTATCCTGGTTCGGATCCCCGCACAGTTCACACCCGGTCCGCTTCACATAGTCCAGCCGGCCGATCTCCGTCGCTCCGCTGGTCACCCAGATCATGCCCGGCTTCAGTTCCGCACCGAGCCGGGAGAAAATGTTGTAATCGATATCCTGATCCTCCCTGCGGATCAGCGCCATCGATCCGATTTTTCCAACCAGATCAAACTGATAGTCCATCTGCATCATAACCTTTCTCTGACCAGTCGCGTCAGCGTATATACCGCCATGTGATATCCCTGATCATTCCGGTACGTAATATCCGCCAGGCTTCGGTACAGCGGGATCCGTTCGTGCCAGACCCGCTCCACCTCTTCCAGTCCGCCGTCCCTCAGCGTCGGCCGACGGTCCAGCTTGATATCGGAAAGAATATCCCCGAGCGGCCGGTCGATCAGAATAATGCTGCCCCAGGAGCGCATGATATGCCGGTTCTCTGGATTCAGAATGATGCCGCCCCCTGTGGAAATGATCATCGGACTGTACCGTGTCAGTTCCGCCAGCACGGCCGTCTCTGCCCGGCGGAACGTATCCTCTCCGAACCGGGCAAAAAAATCATTGACCGTACCTCCGCCATAGGCCGCCACAATCTGATCCGTATCCGCGAAGGGAACGCCCGCTTCCCGGGCCACACGTTTTCCGAGGCTGCTTTTCCCGCAGCCCTGCATTCCGATGATAAAAACATGTCGGTCCGGCATCGGCTTCCCTCCCTTCCATACCTGCATCCATTATGCATGATTTTCCGGTTCCGTCAAGCTCGCCCCCGATTCCGGCGCATACGCCAGTGTAAACCGGAACGCGGCACCTTCCGGCGTATCCAGCAAGCGAAGCGTCTGGCCGTGCATCTCCATAATCCGGCGGCAGATGCTCAGCCCGAGGCCGGTCCCTTTTCCGGCGGTATGGGCCCGGTCCGCAGTAAAGAACCGGTCAAAGATCTTGTCCCGGTCCTCCGGCGGTATGGACGCCCCATTATCCCACACGGTCACCTCCGCCACATCATCCCGGACAGCGGAGGAGAGAATAATCTTCCCGCCCTCCTCCGTAAACTTGATGGCATTGTCCAGCAGATTGATCACCACCTGCTCGATTCTGCCGCTGTCCGCGCGAACGGGGCACGGATCCCGTTCCGGAGAGCATGAAACATCGATCTTCTTTCTTTCCAGATCCTCCATCCGCCGGATAATCGCCCGGCGGAGCATTTCATTGATATCAAAAACGGTGTACTCCGGCTTCACGTCATCCCTCTCGAGGCGGGAGAGTTCCAGCAGATCGCCCACCAGCTCTGACAGCCGTGTGGATTCATCCGCCACCAGCTGAAGATATTTCGGATGCTCCTCCGGCGGGATCACCCCGTCCGCCATTCCCTGCACGAACCCGCGAATGCTGGTGATCGGACTGCGGAATTCATGGCTCACATTGGACACAAATTCCCGCCGGCTTTCTTCCAGCCCCTGCAGTTTCCGCGCCATGGTATTGAAGGCGCGGCTCACTTCCCGCAGTTCCCGTCCGCCCCGGTTGTCATCCACCTGGGCATCAAAATCGCCCCCGGCAATGCTTTCCGCTGCCTGCGTCAGCTGATTCAGCGGCTTCATGGCGGAACGGATGGACAGGAACAGCGCAACGCCGGACAGCAGAAGCACTGATCCCGCCACCAGAAAAATCGTCCCCAACATCTCGCTCAGCCCGGATTCAATGCGCTGCGCACGGGTCTGGATAAACACCGCGCCCTCCACATAACCGTCCTGAATGAACGGAACGCCCACCGTGAATGTCGGGGCTTCTTCTTCGGTGGAGCGGATCCGGATCGTTTCACCGGAGAGAATCTTGCCCAGTGCTTCTGAGATATCCTCCCCGGAAAGGGAATTGACAAAATCCGGATCCTCGCTGTATGCCGTCCGGATATTGTCCATCATGTTTCCGGTCCGGTCCACCACCGCGATATACGCGCCAAACTCGTTATTGACCTTTTCCGCTTTCCGGTTCAGCATCGTCCGGGCGGTTGTATCCGTCCGGAACCAGTAGGTATTGTTCAGATTCGCCGCCATATAGGCAATATCATCCGCTTCAGAAATCAGATAATCCAGCCGGGCATCAATCTGCTGATTCCGCATGCTGATCCACCAGATCACGGACAGCCCCGCGGTTGTAATCAAAATGGCAGCCATAACCACCGCCATAATTCGGGCAAACATCGTTCAGCTTCCTTTCGGAGGGTTTCAGATCCGCATCAGGTGGCAAACTTATATCCGACGCCGCGCACCGTATAAATGGACCATCCGTACTTTTCGCTGTCCGGCAGTTTTTCGCGCAGACGCTTGATATGCACATCCACCGTGCGGCTGTCCCCGAAGAACTCGAATCCCCAGACCTGTCTGAGCAGCTGCTCCCGGGTAAAGACCTGATTGGGATGAGAAGCCAGGAAATAGAGCACTTCCAGCTCCTTCGGGGGCATTTCCACCCGTTTGCCCTCATAACGGGCATCGTACTCACTGATGCTGACGGTCAGGCCCGGGAAGGAAACATCAGAGCTTTTCTCCTCTTCTCCCCCCTGCGCCCTGCGCAGGACCGCCCGCACCCGGGCAACCATTTCCTTGCCGTCAAAAGGCTTGGTGATATAGTCATCCGCTCCCAACTCCAGGCACAGCACCTTGTCAAATGTTTCGCCCCTGGCCGTGACCATGATCACCGGAATGCTGCCTGACTTGCGGACGGTCTTGAGCACCTGGTATCCGTCCATGCCCGGCAGCATCACATCCAGCAGAATCAGATCCGGCGGCAGCCGGTGAAACGCTTCAATGGCCTGATTCCCATCGGCAGCCAGCCGCACTTCAAAGTTCTCCTTTTCCAGATAAAGCTGCTCCAGATGGCTGATGTTCGGATCATCATCCACCACCAGGATATTCGGTCTGTCCCTCATGCCCCTCTTGCCTCCATCATTTCAGTGTGACAACCGTCACGCCGTCCTCGCCCTCGCCGTACACGCCGCGGCGGAAGGACTTGACATGACGGTTCTTCCGCAGATCCTGCTGAATGCCCGCGCGCAGCACCCCGGTTCCCTTGCCGTGAATGATATACACTTCATTGAGTCCGGCCAGAACCGCCTCGTCCAGATACAGGCTGACGGCGGACAGCGCCTCCTCCAGGCTCATTCCCCGCACGTCGCATTCAGAGGAAACCGTCCGACTCAGCGTGCCGGTTTTTGTTTTCACGGTCGTCTTTTCCTTCGGCGCCGCCTTCAGCAGGCGAAGCTGGGAGAGCGGCGCGACAAACTTCATCGCGCCGGCCTGCAGCGTCACTTCTCCCCGGTCGTTCGGCGCCGCCAGCACGGTGCCCTCCGCACCGAGGGTCAGAATTCTGACCCGGTCCCCGGGCGCGACAGTCTTCGGTGCTTCGGAGCTGTCACCCTGCTCCTTCTGCAGTCCCTCGGACAGATTGTCAATTTCACGGTCCAGCTTTCGGCGGACATCCGACGCGGTCAGATCCCCGGATCCGGCATTTTTCTTCATCCGCTTTAGCTCGGAAATCAGGATTTCGCTCTCCCGCCGCGCCTGTTCGAGAATCCGCTTCGCTTCCTCCCGGCTCTTTCGCAGCGTCTGTTCCCTCTTTTCCTCCATCTCCCGGCGAAGCCTTTCCGCCTCATCCCGCAGGCGGACCGTTTCCTTCCCGGCTTCCTGAGCAATCTGCCGTTCCCTTTCTGCCACCTGCCGGTGATATTCCGCGTTGGCGATCACATCCTCAAACCGGACCGCATCACCGGACAGCAGCTTTTTCGCCGCATCGATCAGATTCTCCGGCAGGCCCAGCCTCCGGCTGATTTCAAAGGCATTGCTCTTCCCGGGAACGCCGATGGAAAGCCGATAGGTCGGCCTCAGGGTCTCCACGTCAAACTCCACGGAGGCGTTCTCCACACCCCTGGTCGTCAGGGCAAACACCTTCAGTTCGCTGTAATGCGTTGTGGCCACCGTCCGCACGCCGATGTGCAGAAGCCGCGTCAGAATGCTCTGGGCCAGGGCGGCGCCCTCTGTCGGATCCGTGCCTGCTCCAAGTTCGTCAAACAGCACCAGGTCCATGGGCGTTACCTCGTGCATGATCTTTACAATGTTTGTCATATGCCCGGAGAAGGTGGAAAGACTCTGTTCAATGCTCTGTTCGTCCCCGATATCCGCAAACACCTGGCCGAAAACGGCCAGCTCCGTCCCCGGATCCGCCGGAACATGAAGTCCCGCCTGCGCCATGAGCGTAAACAGGCCGACGGTTTTCAGCGTCACGGTCTTGCCGCCCGTGTTGGGACCGGTCACGACCAGCGTTGTAAACTCCTTCCCGAGCCAGACGGTCTCCGGAACCACCCGGTCCGGGTCGATCAGCGGATGACGGCCACGGATGATATGCAGATATCCCGCATCGTTCATCTTCGGGGCAATCCCGACCAGGCGGCGGGAAAGCAGGCCCTTGGCAAAGATAAAATCCAGTTCGGAAAGCAGATCCACCGTTTCCCGCAGGGATGGCGCATAAGGCGCGACCTGCGCGGAAAGCGCCGCGAGAATTCTTGCGATCTCCTGCTGCTCCTTCAGCTCCCACTGTTTCAGTTCATTCCCCATCTCCACCGCGGCCATCGGTTCGATAAAAACAGTCGCTCCGGAGGCAGACTGATCATGGACCAGTCCCGGAACACTGGCGCGATATTCAGCACGTACCGGGAGCACGTAACGGTCTCCGCGGACAGTGATGATCGGTTCCTGAAGATATTTCTGCATGGCGGAAGAATGAATCATCTGGTTCAGCCTGTCGCGGATTCTCTCCTGCGCACCGCGCAGATGGCGACGGATGTTCATCAGTTCGGAAGATGCCCGATCGGCGATTTCATCCTCGGACAGAATGGCGTCCGTGATATCCTTTTCCAGATTTCGGAGGCTGGTCAGGCCCTCCGCCATGGCGCGCAGAATCGGCGTATTGTCCCGCTCGGTCACCAGCGCATCCCGGGCGGTCCGGGATGCCCTCAGCGTCTCCGCGACGTTCAGCAGCATTCCGGCTGAAAGGCTCCCGCCCTTTTCACAGACTGACAGCGCCGGACGGATATCCGGAAAAGCAGTCATCGGATGCCCGCCGATATACCGAAGGATCACCGTTGCCTCCTCCGTCTCTGCCTGCGCCCGTTCCACCTGCCGTATATCACACAGCGGCACCAGCATCCGGCATTTTTCCGCACCGGACTCCGTCAGCGCGCCTTCCGCCAGCATTTCCCGGATTCGTGTGAATTCCAGTACCCGAAGCGTTCTTTCCGTCATCATGATCCGTTCGTCCCCTGTCATTATTCCGTTTCTCTCATCCAGTGACCGGTGGTTGCCGGCACGCCCGTCTTCCTGCCTTCCGCCACAGCCGCCAGCACACTTTCCGCTTCCGCAGGCGTCTCATTCGTCAGTTCCACCGCCCGGAAGGCAATCCCCCGATCCGAGATATCCGTCGGCAGTGCATTCATCAGGCGCACCAGACACCCTTCCGGCAGGCGGAGACGCATCAGCGGAAACCGGTGGCCGATCCGGTCTTCCAGTTCCGTCCCCTTCAGCGCATTCGGATCATCCCGGTCACACATGGTGCAGGAAGCATGACCGGATTCAAGTCCCAGCGCCGTTCTCGCCGGACAGTGATGAAGCAGCATCAGCTGCGTCCGCCCGTATACGGACACGACGACCGGTGCATTTCCGGCTGTCAGTTCCCGCAATTCCGCCCCGGTCAGTTCCGGCGAGGCCGTGACAAAAACACAGCCGGCATCCAGCAGCAGGGAGGCCGCCTGCCGGTTCATGACCGGAATGCCGCTTCCTGCCGCGATCCTTACCGGCCAACTGATTCCCAGCTGGCCTACAGTGCCCAGCACCACACCGCCCAGCTTTCCGGCATATTCGTCCACCAGCCCGGAAAGCATGCGGAGCGTTGCTTCTTCACAGACATCCGGAAGACGAAGCCAGTCCCCCGGGTGCATCCCGTCCAGCATCTTTTCCAGCGGTTCCCTCCGGTAATCCCCGGGAAACAGAACGGGCAAAAAGCCTTTTTCTCTTGCCATGTCCGCCCGCCGGATATCCGGCACATATGCAATCCGCGGGGGAGCAGGCATTTCCGGAATATGCTCCGGCATCAGCTTCCCCACCCCGGCGCTTGCCGGCGCAAAAGCTTCCGCCCTGGCATCGGCAAGCGCGTCCAGGGCTTCCCGGCGGAGCCGGTTTACCTCCGACACCGGTACGAAAGCACCTTCTGTTTCCACATTCATACGCCGGGGCAAAAACACCGTATCCCCGGTACGGGAAAGGCTCCGGATCAGTTCAGCGCATTCCGCCGGACGGGTTTTCGCCGCTTCAACCGTCTGCCCGGTCACCGTCACAGTGCTCTCTCCGTCCGAAGCCTGAACCGTCATCTTCTCCCCGGGCATCGCCCTGAGAAACAGATCCGCTTCGATTCTTCTTCCGGGCCTCTCACCTGCCCGGCGCATCTGCTCCGCATCCGTCAGCCGCCAGACCTGATCCCCTTTCCGGGCATCCGTTCCCGGCCGAAGGCGCAGTTTTGCCGTCTCTCCCCGCGCCGCATCCGGGCCGGCATAGATCCAGTCTGCGCAATGGCTTCCCCGGCGAATCTCGAGCTGATCCCCGTCATGCAGATCCTTCTGCAGCCGAACCAGGGCAAACCGGGAATCCGCCTTTTCGAGCTTTCCGATCATCACGCCCAGATGTCTCACACCCCGGGGATCGATCACGCCAGCGTCCTCGCATCCAAAGGCATACCCCCGCATGAAGCCGCCCCGGTTGAAAATCTGTTTCAGTTCCCCCATTTCCGCCGCACCGGCAGGGGCAAACGTTCCATCCGCGACCTCATCCGCCGCACGGCGGTAAATCTCCGTCACCACGGCAGCATACTCCGGCCTTTTGAGCCTTCCTTCAATCTTGACGGAATCCACGCCGGCACGGACGATGGCCGGCAGTTCATCCCGCAGGCACAGATCCCTGGGGCTGAGCCAGGCACCGCGTCGGCCCTGCCAGACATACTCCGTCCGGCAGGGCTGCGCGCACCGGCCGCGGTTGCCGCTGCGTTCTCCGGCCATGGAGCTCATCAGGCACAGCCCGCTGACGGCCACGCACTGCGCCCCGTGAACAAATATCTCAATCTCCGGCTTTTCCTGCCGACAGGCTGCAATCTCCGCGAGGGAGCATTCCCGTGCCAGCACCACGCGGCGCATCCCCTGCGAAGCACACCAGTGCACGCCCGTCCTGTTGTGGATGGCCATCTGGGTGCTGGCATGCACCGTCAGATCCGGACACAGGCTCCGAATCATCCGCAGAATCCCCAGATCCTGCACCAGTACGGCATCCGCCTTCAGCTCCTGCAGCATCCGGATCACTTCCGACACCCGCTCCAGTTCCCGGTCCTTGACCAGCGTATTGAGCGTGACGTGCACCCGCATGTGGCGCAGATGGGCATAGCGAATCGCTTCTGCCAGCTCCGCCCTGTTAAAATTTCCGGCCCCCGCCCGGGCTCCGAAATCGGTAAAGCCCAGATAGACCGCATCTGCTCCGGCGGCTTCCGCCCGTTCCAGTGCTGCCCGGTTCCCCGCAGGTGCCAGAATTTCCATGATCTTTCCTTTCCGTCCTTTCCGTCCTGTGTCTGCGGATCGGGCTCAGGTCTTCTTTTTCTCCGCTTCCTCGAGCCGGCGGCGCAGAAGCGTGTTTTCATCCTGAGCCCGGATCAGCTCCTCCGCCATATTGAAGCATGTCAGAACCGCCGCCTGCGCCGAGGGCAGGTTCGTCACCGCCGCCGTCTCGCTCAGTTTCCGGTCCACATATGCCGCCACCCTTCGCACATACTCCGGCGGATCCGCCGACACCAGCGTATAGGGTTTTCCGGCCACCGTCACCGTCATTTTCTTCTTTTCCATTATCCGATTCCCCTTTACTATGGAAAAGCGCGGCAGGGAAAGCTCCCTCCGCGCTGCTGTTTCGCCCTGTCAGATCTGTTCAAACGGATAAACCTGACCGAAAGTATCCACCCGGACGGACTCCATCACCTGTGGCTTCAGGGGCTTGTCTGCCACGTCCCGTGGCGTGTTCACGATGTCTTCCGCCACATCCATGCCTTCCAGCACCTTTCCGAAGGCGGCGTACTGGCCGTCCAGGTGCGGGCTGTCACTCGTCATGATGAAAAACTGACTGCCGGCGGAATCAGGCATCATGCTTCTGGCCATGCTCAATACCCCGTAGGTGTGCCGGATCGGATTGTCCACCCCGTTGGCAGCAAACTCCCCGCGAATGCAGTATCCGGGGCCGCCGATCCCGACACCCTTCGGATCTCCGCCCTGAATCATGAATCCCGGAATCACCCGGTGAAAGATCAGCCCGTCGTAGAACCCGCTGTTGGCCAGAGCTACAAAGTTGCCCACGGACTGCGGCGCAGATTCAGGATAAAGCTCGCCTTTCATTTCGCGTCCATCGCTCATTTTAATCGTAAAGACAGGATGCTGCGCCATAAGTACGCCTCCTCAATGACTGAATCAATTAATCCGGAAACGGATCTATTTTACCAGTTATTATGCACGATGGCAAGTTTTTTGACATTCGGAGGGGAAACCGTTATAATGAAGCGCGTTTTCCCTTTGGATCCGACCCGCATTCCGCAATCCTGAAAGGAGGGCTGTCATGAACATCGTACACCCCCGGGAACCGGTCAACGGCATGAACCCGGAAGATGTTTTCTACGCTGTGGACGATCTGGGCGCTCAGGCCGGATACGGCTTTATCCTCTACCAGCTCCAGCCCGGCCTCTATCCGGACTGCCCTGTGAATATGTACTTTTCCCTCGCGGGAGATCCCTCTTCCCGATACCTGCTCTTCGGCGCGGTGGTTGCCCGGGCCCAGGTGCTTCAGAACGTGAACCCCCAGATGCGCGCCCGCCTGTACACCAGCATCGATCCGTCCGACATTCAGATGAAGGATTTCTATCTGCACAACGGATTTGACTGCGAGGAGACGGATCAGATCGTGCAGCTGACCATGCCTTTCGGGGACGGGCGGATTCCCATGAGCTGCACCGTAGCGCCCACGCCGCTGAACACCTGGGAGGAGCAGAACAGCCTGATTTACCGGCTCCAGATGAATGACATTACCTTTATGGATCTCAATTACCTGAATACCCTGCAGCGGATGCCTCATTTCATGACCCTCGGCCTGTACCGGAACGCGCTGCTCATCGGCGAGGTCATCATGGCCGGCCGGGGCGGTGAATGCGAACTGGTTGCCATCTATATCGAGCCCGGCAGCCGGAACCAGGGCATGGGAAAAGCCCTTCTGCACCGGATGATGGCCATTATGGCTGCGGAAGGGGTAACCCGGATCACCACGCGGATCATGAGCCGCAGCGTTCCACAGCGCCGCCTGATGGATGATTTCGGGGCATCCGTGATTGGCATCAATATGATTTTCCCGGGGATGTATCTGAACTGATACCGGACCGCATCGGTTCCTCTGCCGCGCGAAATTCCACATTCGCGCGGCTTATTCATCCCCCTGTTTTTTGTTTGCAGTTTGGCTTGACGATTAAAGAACGGAAGACTATAATTGCACTATCTGTGTGTTCGAAGGAGGAAACGATCGACATGAAATCCAACAAAAAGCGCGCCGGCGGAAAAACTGGTTCCATCGTCGCGCTGTGCGTCGTGCTCGTGATCACGGTGCTCCTGGGTGTACTCGGAGTGACCGGAATGAGCATTCCGCCCCGGGGGCTGTACAAGCTGCTTCCCTGGTTGCCAACTACAAACAGTGATAACTGGCCCGCCTCCCTGTCGCTGGGTCTGGATCTGCGGGGCGGCATGTATGTGGAATATTCCGGCAAGGCTCCGGAAGGCTCTGAGGCCAATTTCGACGAACTGGTGGAAGGTACCATGAGCATCATCCGCCAGCGCCTGAGCGACAAGGGCTATAATGAAGCCAATGTACAGCGCATCGGGACGGACGGAATCCGTGTGGAAATCCCGGATGTGCAGGATGATACCGTGCTGGAGCTGATCGGCGCGGCCGCAAAGCTCGAGTTTCGCAGCCCTGACGGAGAGATCTTCATGACGGGCGATATGGTCAAGACCGCTACCTATTATTATGCGGAGGGTGATCATCAGATCGCCTTCACGCTGACCGATGAAGGCACGAAGATCTTCGCGGACATGACCGCGAAATCCATCGGCCGGACGATTGCGATCTATCTGGACGGCGAGCAGCTGATCGCTCCGACCGTACAGAGCGCCATCACCAACGGCTCTGGCGTCATCAACGGCCTGGGTTCCGCCGAGCGGGCAACCACGATTGCCGCGAAAATCCAGTCCGGCGCTCTGCCCCTGGATCTGACGCAGCAGAAGGTCGACAAGGTCTCCGCCACCCTGGGTCAGGACGCCGTGT
This sequence comes from uncultured Clostridia bacterium, assembly GCA_946629635.1. GTDB lineage: Bacteria > Bacillota > Clostridia > Christensenellales > Aristaeellaceae > Aristaeella. The sequence continues at coordinate 13,642 of CAMOYA010000021.1, read as the reverse complement.
CCTCCTCCGTCAAGGCGGCCATCATCGGTATTCTGCTGATCATGGTGCTGATGATCGTTCGGTACCGCCTCAACGGTGTCATCGCCTCCTGGGCGCTGACGATCTATACCATCGTTCTGTTCCTGCTGATCGCGCTGTTCCATATCCAGCTGACTCTGCCGGGTCTGGCCGGCGTGGTGCTGGGTATCGGTATGGCCGTTGACGCGAATGTCATCATCTTCGAGCGCTTTAACGAGGAAGCCCGCAAGGGCCGCTCCGCGAAGGCCTCTGTCCGCGCGGGCTTCAAAAACGCGATGTCCGCCATTCTGGACGCGAACGTCACCACCCTGATCGCCGCCGTCGTGCTGCTGATCTTCGGCACCGGCTCCATCCAGGGCTTTGCCAAGACCCTGCTGCTGGGCGTAGTCGTGAGTATGTTCTCCGCGATCCTGGTCACCCGGTTCCTGATGAACCGGTTTGTGAACGCCGGCGCTTCGAATATCGGCCTTTATACCAAAGTGAACGCTGGAAAGGAGGTCGAGCAGTAATGGCTGTCAAAAATCGTTCCAAAGTCTGCCTGATCATTTCCGCAGCAATCATGGTCATCGCGCTGATTATGACCATTACCGGCAACGGCATCAACCTGGGAATTGACTTTGAAGGCGGTCTGTCCATGCAGTACGACCTGAAGACCGCCGCCAACAAGGATGATGTGGAAACCGTACTGAACGGCATGGGCGTAACCTCCTACACCGTCACGGTTCAGGGATCCGGCAACAACGAAATCAATGTCCGGATCAAGGACGTGGCCAAGGACGACATTCAGAATGTTCAGGCGGAGTTCGAAAAGGGCATTCAGGAAAAGTATCCGGACGCCGCTTCCATCGGCGACGTGAACTATGTCGGCCCTGTTGCCGGTGCCACCCTGGTCCGGAACGCAATCGTATCCGTGCTGCTGGCTTCCGTGCTGATGCTGATCTACATCGCCATCCGGTTCGACCTGAACTCCGGCCTTTCCGCCGTGTTCGGCCTGTTGCATGACGTGCTGATCATGCTGTCCTTCATGGTCATCTTCCGCTCGGTCATCCAGATGAATTCTTCCTTCATCGCCGCAGCGCTGACCATCGTCGGATACTCCATCAACAACACGATCGTCATCTTCGACCGGATCCGTGAGAACGCAAAGAAGATGCCCAACGCCCCGAAGGAGGAGATTACGAACCGCTCCATCCGGGAGAGCCTGGGCCGCACCATCTGCACCACCGTGACCACCCTGATCACGATCGTTGCCCTGTGCATTCTGGGCGTTGCCTCCATCCGGGAATTCGCTCTGCCGATCATCGTAGGTATCCTGAGCGGCGTTTACAGCGCAAACATGATCAACGGTTATGTGTGGGCATTCCTGGAGGAAAAGCGCCGCAGCCGCAAGGCGAAGGCCTGATCTCTGAAACCTTGTTCGGAGGGACTGTGCGAGCGCAGTCCCTCCGTTGCTTTTATCCCAATTCCGCTGGAGGCCATGCCGTGAGATACATCCGCCGCACCATTCCCGAAGGATTCACCATTCCGGATATTCCGGAATGGATGAGCGCCGTGCTCCGCACCCGGGGAATCACCTCCGTCGAGGAGGGGCGAAGGTTCATCCGCCCGACGCTGGCAGATCTGCATTCGCCGTTCCTGATGCCGGACATGGAGAAGGCGGTATCGATGATCCGCGAAACCATCCGGAAGGGAAACAGCATCACCGTATATGGCGACTATGATGCGGACGGCGTATGCGCCTCCTCCATCCTGACCGAGGCGCTCCGCGACTGCGGCGCCCGCGTGGATTACTACCTTCCCTCCCGCCATACGGAGGGGTATGGGCTGCACGGGGAAGCAATCCGGAAGATTGCAGGACGGGCCGCTCTGCTGATCACCGTTGACTGCGGGATCTCCAATCACCGGGAGATCGCTCTGGCCCGCGAGCTCGGGCTCCGGGTCATCCTGTCCGATCATCACGAGCTGCCGGAGGTTTTGCCGGAAGCGGATGCCATCCTCCACCCCCGGGTGGGCGACTATCCCTGCGGCCACCTGTGCGGCGCAGGTGTGGCGCTCAAGCTCGCCCATGCCCTGGGCGGGGACGCTGCCCTGGATAAGGCGCTGGATCTCGGCGCAATTGCCACTGTGGCGGATGTCGTGCCGCTCCTGGATGAGAACCGGGCAATCGTCCGGGAAGGAATCCGGCGAATGGGACAACGGCCCGGACTTGCAGCCCTGCTGAACTGCTCCGGCACCCAGGCCCCGCTTTGCGCGGAGGATCTTGCCTTCCGGATCGGACCGCGTCTGAATGCTGCCGGACGGCTGGAAGACGCAAGGCTGGCCGCGGAGCTTCTTCAGACCCACGATCCCGATGAGGCTGCCCGCCTGGCAGAGCATCTGGAAATGCTGAACGGCCGGCGCCAGGCACTGGAACGCGCCATGACGGAATCCGCTGTCACCCAGGCGCAATCCGTGCCGGACTTTGCGGAAAGGCGCAGTATCGTCGTTTCCGGCGAAGGCTGGAATCCCGGGCTGATCGGGCTGACCGCCGGCCGGCTCTGCGAAAGGTATCACCGGCCCGTTGTCGCGCTGAGCGTTCAGGGAGAACAGGCCACCGGCTCCTGCCGCTCCATCCCCGGCGTCAATATCTTTGAAATGCTGACCCGCTGCGGCGATCTGCTGGAAAAATATGGCGGTCATGCCCAGGCCGCAGGGCTGACCGTACGCACGGAGCGCATCGAAGTATTCCGGCAGCGGCTGGACGATATCATCCGGCAGAGCTGCGATCCCCTGTGTTTTGAGCCGGAAAAGGAATATGACGCTGAAGTGCCGTTCGGGGAGTGGGACGAGAAAAGCGTTCGCCTGATGGACTGGCTGGAGCCGACAGGGGAGGGCAACCCGCCCCCGGTATTCCGGATTCCCCGCGCAGCCGTGCAGTCCGCCCGACGGGTCGGCCGGGATCTGAGCCATCTGCAGCTGTCGCTGCTGGACGGCGGCACCCTGTTCAAAGGCATTGCCTTCGGCATGGGGGAAAAGGCGGATCATGCGCTGTCCGAAATTGATATCCTGTACCGCCCGACGCTGAACCGTTTCCGCGGCAATGTCTCCGTCGAAGCGCAGATCTCCGCCATCGAATCCGCCGGGCGGGATTCTTCTCCCTGATCGGAATTGCCATGCAGGATTCCGCATCCCGAACCGCGAATAGTTTATATTCATTCCAAAAAAGCTGAAAGGAGGACGCACAATGGCATTCAGCGCCTATGAATCCATGCCGCTGGATCAGATGCTGAACCGGATCCAGAAATACCACCCCGGCGAGGGATACAAGCTGGTCGAAAAAGCATGGAAGTTCGCCGAAAAAGCCCATGCGGGGCAGATCCGCAAATCCGGCGAGCCCTATTTTTCCCACCCGTGCTTCGTCGCGTCCATCCTGACGGAGCTGATGATCGATCCGCCGACCATCGCCGCGGGCTTGCTGCACGACACGGTGGAGGACTGCGAAGGCATCACCCTCGATACGATCCGCACCGAATTCGGCAGCGAGGTCGCCGATCTGGTGGACGGCGTCACCAAGCTGAACCGCCTGGATTTTGCCGATCGCGAAGAGGCTCAGGCGGAATCCCTGAGAAAGATGATCCTGGCCATGAGCCGGGATATCCGCGTCGTGCTGATCAAGCTGGCGGACCGGCTTCACAACATGCGCACCCTCCGCTTCAAGCCCGAGGACCGGCAGAAGGCCATCGCCCGGGAAACGCTGGATATCTATGCTCCGCTGGCACACCGCCTGGGCGTCTATGCCCTGAAGCAGGAGCTGGAAGATCTCTCCCTGAAATATCTCGATCCGGAAGGCTATCAGCGCATTGTCCATCTGGTCGGCATGAAGCGGGCAGAGCGGGAGGAGAATATCCGCCTGGTCATCGATGAACTGTCCGAGCGCCTGGATCAGCAGCATATCCACTATGACATTGACGGGCGTTCCAAGCACTTCTATTCCATCTATCGCAAAATGGTTCTTCAGCAGAAATCCTTCGAGCAGATCTATGACCTGATTGCGATCCGCGTGATCGTGGATACGATTCCGGACTGCTATACGGTCCTCGGCATCGTGCACACGCTGTGGAACCAGGTACCCGGCCGCTTCAAGGATTATATATCCGTTCCGAAAGCCAACATGTATCAGTCGCTGCACACGACGGTAGTCGGCGGGCGAAAAATCCCCTTCCCCTTCGAGGTGCAGATCCGGACCTGGGATATGCACCGGGTGGCGGAGTATGGCATTGCCGCCCACTGGCGCTATAAGGAAGGAGCCGCCCGGGAAGACAATCTGGATCATAAGCTGTACTGGGTCCGGCAGATGCTGGACTGGCAGACCGAGACCCGCGATTCCCGGGAGTTTCTGGATACGCTGAAGACGGATCTGTTCTCCGAGGAGGTTTTCCTGTTCACGCCCAAGGGCGACGTCATTTCCATGCCCAAGGGCGCCACGCCGCTGGATTTCGCCTACCGGGTGCACTCCCAGGTCGGCAACCAGTGCGTCGGCGCGCGGATCAACGGCCGCATGGTGCCGCTGGACACCGTGCTGTCCACCGGAGACCGGGTGGAAATCATTACCTCCGCCTCTTCGAAGGGACCGGGAACGGACTGGCTGCGCATCTGCAAAACGCCGCAGGCCAAGGCCAAGATCCGCCAGTTCCTGAAGAAAGCCCTGAAGCAGGAGAACATCGACCTCGGCCGGGGCATGATCGAAAAGGAATGTACGCGCAGGGGCGTCCGGATGAGCGATATCGTCAAGCCTGAATACTATGAGCCCCTGCTGAAAAAATACGGGTTTGTTGAATTCGATGACATCTGTGGTTCCGTCGGCTACGGCGGCATGGCCGCGGTTTATGTGGTCTCCCGGCTGATCGAGGAGCAGCGCGCCCATGAGAGCAACACCCCGCCGCAGATCCAGAACGTGAAGGATCTGATCACGGACGAGCAGCGGCTGAAGCAGCGGCGCGCGCATCACGGCATCGTAATGACCGGCAACGAGGATCTGGACATTCCGGTCCGCTTTGCCAAATGCTGCAGCCCCGTGCCGGGGGACGAGATCGTCGGCTACATCACCCGCGGCCGCGGCGTCACGATCCACAAGGCCGAATGCGCCAACATCGCCGCGGGCGAGGAGGAGCGCCGGATTCCCGTTGAATGGGCTTCCGACAGCGAGGGCACCTTCTCCGCCACGATCACGATTCTCTGCTACGACCGGGTGAACATGCTCGGCGAAATCGCCACCATCATCGGCGAAAACGGCGTTTCCATCCGGGCCGCCTCCATCCAGGGCAGCGATAAAACGCGGATCTCCAACCTCCGCCTGACCATGGACGTGCACTCCCGGGAGGAAATGAACCGGGTGATCGCGGCATTGCGCAACAAGCACGACATCCTGGATGTCTACCGTACCGCCAACTGAGCAAAGGAGGTTTTCATTCATGCGCTGCGTTCTTCAGCGGGTGACCCGGTCCTCCGTCGATGTCGGCGGAAAAACGGTGGGCGCCATCGGTCCCGGACTGATGGTGCTGATCGGTGTGCGGGAGGATGATACGGACGCCGATCTGGATTACATGATCCGCAAGGTGCCGGATATCCGGATCTTTGACGACGCTGACGGGGTCATGAACCTGTCTGTGAAGGAGGCCGGGGGCAGCATCCTGGCCGTGTCCCAGTTCACCCTGTACGGGGACGCCCGGAAGGGCAGGCGGCCTTCCTACAGTCATGCCGCCGGTCCGGAGGCCGCCAACGCCATGTATGAGCGGCTGGTTGAAGCATGGCGCGCGCAGGGAATCACCGTGGAAACGGGCATATTCCGGACGGAGATGCAGGTTTCCCTGATCAACGACGGGCCCGTCACCATCCTGCTCGACAGCCGGAAAGAATTCTGAACCATGACAGGAGTTCCCGTATGCATATTCTCACGCTGACGGTGGGCCCCATCGCCACCTGCTGCTATATCGTGTCCCGGGAAGGACGGGAGGACTGCATCGTCATTGATCCCGGCGCAGAGGCCGGGAGAATCCGGAAGGCCGCCGGAGGCAAAGCCATCTCAGCCATTCTGCTGACCCATGGCCATTTCGACCACATCGCCGCCATCCGCGAACTGATGGCGCCGGACACCCGGCTGTTCATCGGTGAAGCGGATGCGCCGATGCTGCAGGATCCGAACCTGAACGCATCGCTTTCCCTGATGCGCGTTCCCGTCACCGCGCCGGCGGCGACCGACCGGCTTCACGACGGGGACCGGCTGAACCTGGCCGGCCTGGAGATTGAAGTGATCCATACCCCGGGGCATACTCCCGGAGGCGTATGCTACCGGATCGAAGACGAGCTTTTCACCGGCGATACCATGTTCGCCCACGGCTGGGGACGGACGGATCTGCCCGGAGGCGATCAGCATGCGCTCTTCGCTTCCCTCCGCCGGCTGATGCCCCTCGCCCGGGAGCTGACGATCCACCCGGGGCACGATGACTGATCAATTTGTCAGGAGACCGTTCCATGTCCGAACTTTCCGCCGCACTCGAAACCATTCAGCCGGAGCTCATGACCGTGACCCGGCTTTTTGCTTTGCCCGAATCCGTATGGTCTGATCCGCCGCAATACCGCTTTACCGCAGCGGAAGGCCCGGCGGAATACACCATCACCTTTACGGACGGGACGCGCAGCCTTTCCCGATCCGTAGCCATTCCGTCCGACCCGGACGAGCGGATTCAGTCCCTTCACCGGCGCAGAGCCGCCCGGCGGCTGTGCAAGCAGACGCTGTACGATCTCTGCCGTGAAACGACCGGGATCCATCCGCCCTGGGGCAGCATGACCGGCGTCCGCCCGACCCATCTGATGCTGGAAGCGCTGGCAGAAGGGCTGACGGAGGCGGCCGCCACGGAGCGTCTCGTCCGTCAGTTTGACGTCACGCGGGAAAAAGCGGAACTGCTGGCTGAAATTGCCCGGGTACAGCGGGCCCTCCCCGCCCCCGGAGATGCTTACATGGATGTCTATATCGGCATTCCCTTCTGTCCGACCCGTTGCGCCTACTGCTCCTTTGCATCCGGTGAAATCGGAGACGGCAGCCTGGTTGCGCCATATATGCAGGCGCTTACCGCTGAAATGCGCGGCGCCTCCCGACTCCTTCAGGACAGCGGAAAGAAGCTGCGGGCGCTCTATGTGGGGGGAGGCACTCCGACCGCCCTGCCGGATGACGATTTCCGCAGGCTGCTCGATCTGGTCCGGGAATGCTTCCCGGGAGCCATGGAATACACCGTGGAAGCCGGCCGGCCGGACACGCTGAGCCGGGAAAAGCTTGTCGCCATCCGGGACGCCTGCGTCTCCCGGATTTCCATCAACCCTCAGACCATGAATGACCGGACGCTGGAGATCATCGGCCGCGCCCATACCTCCCGCCAGATTCTGGAAGCCTTTGCGCTCGCCCGGGAGGAGGGCATCCGGCACATCAACATGGACGTCATCGCCGGTCTTCCCGGGGAAACGGAGACGGACTTTGAACGGACGATGGAAAAGATCCTGCCCCTCCGTCCGGAAAGTCTGACCGTGCATACGCTGGCGCTGAAGCGTTCCTCCCGCATGAGCCTGGAAAATGCTCCCCTGCCCGACGGGGAGATGGCCGCCCGCATGGTTCGCAGGGGGCGGGACGCGGCGTACCGCCTCGGAATGGAGCCTTATTATCTTTACCGACAGAAATATATGGCCGGCAACCTGGAAAACACGGGATACGCACTTCCCGGGCATGCCTGCCTGTATAACGTGGATATGATGGAGGAAACCTCCCATGTTCTTGCGCTTGGCGCCGGAGGGATCTCGAAGCGGATCTGGCCGGAGGAGGGGCATATCACCCGCGCCCCCAACGTTGGCAATATTCTGGAATATATCCCGCGGGTGGAAGAAATGCTGCAGCGAAAGCGGGATCTTTTCGCGTAATATCCGCTCACTTTCCCAGATATTTTTTCAGTTCCGCCACATACCGCTCTCCAACATTTGAAAGAATGGATGCCGTCCGCGTCACATAGCCGATCTCCATGATGCTGTTCGGGTTTTCGTCGTCCGCCTCAAAGGGAACGGCGATATAATCACTGCCGTTCAGCTCCTCGCAGATGATTCCGGAACACAGGGTATACCCCTGAACGCCAACCATCAGGTTCAGCATGGTCGCCCGGTCACAGCACCGGATCGTCCGCGGATAATCATTTGTGGAGAGTATTTCCTCCGCCAGATAGAAGGGACTGTTTTCACCCTGTTCAAAGGAGAGGCAGGGAAAAGGAGACAGATCCTCAAAGGAAATGGACGACTTTCCCGCCAGCGGATGCCCCTGCCACAGGTACACGTATGCCCGGCAGTCAATCAGATGATGAAAACCCAGTCCGCTGTCGCTGAGCATTTTTCCCAGCACCTTCCGGTTAAAATCGCTCATATACAAAATTCCGATCTCGCTGCGTGCGGATGCCACGTCATCGATCACCTGACGGGTCCGGGTCTCCCGGATCGCAAACTCATACTTCGCAACGTCGTATGCCCGGGTCAGCTCCACAAACGCCTTGACGGCAAATGAATAATGCTGAGACGAAACGGCAAACTTCTGCTTGCGTGCCCCCTGAGGGCCCCAGGCGTCCTGCAGGTCCTGGAACTGCGCCATCACCGATCGGGCATAGGGTAAAAAATCCGCTCCGTCCGCTGTCAGCGTCGCACCGCGGCCGCTCCGGTTGAAAAGCGTCACCCCCAGTTCCTTTTCCAGTTCCCGGATCGCGGTGGTCAGTGAAGGCTGGGCAATGTACAGTCTTTCCGCCGCCCGGTTAAAGGATCCCTGTTCGGCAATGGCGATTACGTCCCTGAGCTGCTGCAGCGTCATTTGCATTCTTCCCCTTTTTCCCCGATTACGCGCATTGTAACCCGTGTTCCGGTATTTCGTCAATCGCCGTTTCAGGGAAGTTATAGCTTTTGTCTATAACCAGCGATCATTTTCCCGTATTGGACGAAATGAATGAAATGATTATAATGGAATCCATCACCAATGCTGACGGATGAAATGAACATCCCGACGGATGAAAGGAGATCACCCTCATGAAGAAAATCATCGCTCTGCTGGTTGCCCTGGTTCTGACCCTGTCCCTGACCGCCGCATTTGCCGACGGTATTACGATTGCCGTTCCCAATGATGCCACCAACGAAGGCCGCGCGCTGCTGCTGCTTCAGGCCTATGGGCTGCTGAAGGTCAAAGAGGAAGCCGGCATCACCGCCACCGTTGCGGATATCGAGGAGAACCCCCTCGGCATTCAGTTTGTTGAAGTGGAAGCCGCGCTGGTTCCCAACGCCCTTGCGGATGTGGATTACGCCATCATCAACGGCAACTACGCGCTTGCCGCGCAGCTGAGCTCCGCCCTGCTGTATGAAAATGCCGAATCGCCCTACGTCAACGTGATCAGCGTGAACGCGGCCGATGCGGAGAGCGACAAGGCCAAGGCGCTGGCCGCTGCCGCCCTGAGCCAGAAGGTGGTCGACTATTTCGCCTCCTATGAAGGACAGGCCATCTCCGTGGTCGAGAATCCGACCGACGGCTTCGATCCCACCGTCAATTACGATGCGCTGGCCGGCGAAACCATCAAGGTGGTTGCGACGCTGGATCCCCATTCCTATGTGCTGGAGATCGTCAAGAGCATCCTGGCCGAGAAGAACATCACGCTGGAAGTGACCATCGTGGATGACTATGTCACGCCGAACACCGCCGTCAATGACGGAGACGCCTTCGCGAACTTCTTCGCGCATCAGCCCTACCAGGATGACTTCAATGCCCAGAACGGCACCAACCTGGTCACCATCGCCGGCGTGCATGTCGAGCCCATGGGCCTTTATGCCGGCAAGCAGGCGGATCTTACCGCGCTGGGGCTGAACAAATAACAGGCTTTCCGGTCTGACTTCAAAAGGCATCCGGGTTTTCCCCGGATGCCCTTTTCTGCCCGATGCATGGAGGATAAAACATGATCGAACTGAAAAACCTGTCCAAGCATTTTGAAACATCAGACGGTGCGGTGGACGCTCTCCGGAATATCAATCTGACCATTCAGGACGGGGATATCTACGGCATCATCGGCATGAGCGGCGCCGGGAAGAGCACGCTCGTGCGGTGCATCAACATGCTGGAACGCCCGACGGAAGGCGATGTGCTGGTCAACGGCCGGAACATGGGTGCCATGAGTGAAAAAGAGCTGCGCGAAATGCGCCGGAAGATCACAATGATCTTTCAGGGCTTCAACCTGCTGATGCAGCGAACCTGCCTGAAAAACGTCATGCTTCCGCTTCGCCTGAGCGGCGTCGACGCGAAAACCGCGGAAAAGAAAGCCCGGGAGCTGCTGGCGCTGGTCGATCTGCCGGACAAGGCCAACAGCTATCCTGCCCAGCTGTCCGGCGGACAGCAGCAGCGCGTGGCCATTGCCCGGGCCCTCGCCACGGAACCCGATCTGCTGCTGTGCGACGAAGCCACCTCCGCCCTGGATCCCAAAACGACCCATGCGATCCTGCAGCTGATTCGCAGCATCAATGAAAAGATGGGCATCACGGTGATCGTGATCACCCATCAGATGAGCGTTGTCCAGGAAGTCTGCAAGCATGTTGCCATACTGGAAAACGGCTCCGTTGTCGAGGAAGGCGAAGTGGCGGAGGTCTTCTCCAATCCCCGGGCAAATGCCACGCGAAACCTGATCTATCCGGAGAGCTCCGGCAATGATTCCGTCTTCCCGGAGGGCGGTCAGCGCATCCGGGTCATCTTCAATGGAGCGATCGCCTCCCGGGAGCCGCTGATCGCGAAAATGGCAATGGACTGCGGCATCCTTGCCAGCATTCTCGGCGCTTCCACCCGTTCGGTCAGCGACCGGGCGTACGGATATATGCTGCTGGATATTCCCGGCACGCCGGAAGACCTGGCCCGGGCCATCTCCTATCTGAGCCAGACCCCTGACATCACCGTTCAGGTCGAAGCCGAATACGCAGCAAAGGAGGCCGACGCATGAACTTTGCCAACGCCTTTACCCCGGAACGCCTTCAGGAGGCATGGAACTGCCTGCTGAATGAATTTCCGTTCGCCGTCTGGGAAACGGTCTATTCCACCCTGCTGGCCACCCTTTTTGCCATCATCATCGGCCTGCCGCTAGGAATCATCCTGGTCACGGGTGAAAAAAAAGGCATTCGTCCGCTGCCTTCTCCCGTCCTCAGCTTTCTGAACGTGCTGATCAATCTGCTGCGTTCCATCCCCTTCATTATCCTGATGGTCATGATCATCCCGCTGACGCGGGTCATCATCGGGACCTCTCTGGGAACAGTCGCCTCCATCGTCCCCCTGACCGTGGCCGCATTTCCCTTCATCGCCCGGCTGGTGGAATCCAGCCTGCGGGAAGTAAACCCGAACATCATTGAAACGGCACAGTCCATGGGCGCTTCCCCACTGCAGATCGTTGTTCATGTGATGCTGCCGGAAAGTGTTCCCAGCCTGGTCACCAACATCACGCTGGCGATCACGACCATCATGGGATATACCGCCATGTCCGGCGCAGTCGGCGGCGGCGGGCTCGGAAAGCTCGCCCTGGCATACGGCTACCAGCGTTATCGCTACGCCGTGCTGTATCTGGCCGTAATCGTTCTGGTCATCATCACCCAGATCATTCAGTCCTTCGGCACCTGGCTGGCCGCGAAACTGGACAAGCGGCTGAAAAACAAGTAAGCAAAAAGGGGCTGCGGTTTTTCCGCAGTCCCTTCTTCGTGCCGTTCCTTACAGCGCCTTGGCCAGCTTCACAATCCGGCTGGTGCCCAGGCGCGATGCGCCCAGCGCCATGAACTTTTCCGCGTCCTCCAGCGACGAGATGCCGCCGGCCGCCTTGATCTTCACGCCCTTCCCCACATGCGCGGCAAACAGCGCCACGTCATCAAACGTCGCCCCGGCGGTGGAAAAGCCGGTGGAGGTCTTGATGAAATCCGCGCCGCTTTCCGTTACCAGGCGGCACATCGTGATCTTCTCCGCTTCCGTCAGCAGGCAGGTTTCAATGATCACCTTCAGGATTCTGCTGCCGCAGGCCGCCTTCACCGCGCGGATTTCGTCCAGCACATACTGCTCTTCCCCGGCCCGGAGCATCCCGATATTGATCACCATATCGATCTCATCCGCGCCCTTTTCGATGGCGTCCCGCGTTTCAAACACCTTGCTCTCGGTGGTCATGTTGCCATTGGGGAACCCGATCACCGTGCAGATCGTCAGCCGGTCGCCGACATATTCCTTCGCCCGCTTCACATAGCACGGCGGAATGCAGACGGACGCCGTATGATACTTCATTCCGTCATCGCACAGCGAGCGGATTTCCTCCCAGGTCGCCGTCTGCTTCAGCAGGGTATGGTCACACGCGCCGAGAATCTTCTGAATATCCATTCTGTTCCCTCCGTTTCCTCCGAAAAAGGCCGCGGGTACGCCGCGGCCTTTGTTTGATGAATCAGAACCGCATCCGGTCCTCAATATACTTCCGCACTTCGCTCAGCGGCACCCGCTCCTGCTGCATGGTATCCCGGTCGCGAATGGTGACCGACTGGGTTTCCTCGGTCTCAAAGTCCACGCAGATGCTGAAGGGCGTGCCGATCTCGTCCTGCCGGCGGTACCGCTTGCCGATAGATCCGGTCTCATCATATTCCACCGGGAAGTACTTCGCCAGCTCCGCATGAATCTTTCCCGCCAGCTCGCCCAGCTTGTTCTTCTGCAGCGGCAGCACCGCCGCCTTGTACGGCGCCAGCGCCGGATGCAGATGCAGCACGGTGCGCACGTCTCCGCCTTCCAGCGCTTCCTCTTCATACGCGTTGCACAGGAAAGCCAGTACCATCCGGTCCACGCCCAGGGAGGGCTCGATGCAATAGGGAATATAGCGTTCGTTCGTCACCGGATCCAGATATTCCATGTTCTTTCCGGAATGCTCCTGATGCTGGGTCAGGTCATAATCCGTCCGGTCCGCCACGCCCCACAGCTCACCCCAGCCGAAGGGGAACAGGAATTCAAAGTCCGTCGTCGCCTTGGAGTAGAAGGCCAGCTTCTCCGGCTCATGATCCCGCAGCCGCAGGCTTTCCTCCCTGATTCCCAGGCTCAGCAGCCAGTCCCGGCAGAATCCGCGCCAGTAATTGAACCACTCCAGATCCTCGCCGGGCTTGCAGAAGAACTCCAGTTCCATCTGCTCAAACTCGCGCACGCGGAAAATGAAGTTGCCGGGGGTAATCTCGTTCCGGAAGGATTTGCCGATCTGGGCGATACCGGCCGGCAGCTTTTTCCGGGTCGTCCGCATCACGTTCTGGAAATTGACGAAGATGCCCTGCGCCGTTTCCGGCCGCAGATAGATCTCATTGGCGCTGTCCTCGTTGACGCCGGCAAAGGTCTTGAACATCAGGTTGAACTGGCGGATGCCGGTAAAATCCTTCTTGCCGCAGACCGGGCAGACGATGTCGTGCTCCGCGATGAACTTCTCCAGCTCCGCGTTGGTCCATCCGTCGCCGGTCTCCGCTCCCTGGGTGAAATCCTCGATCAGCTTATCCGCCCGGAAGCGCGCCTTGCAGGCCTTGCAGTCCATCAGCGGATCGTTGAAGC
>CAMOYA010000020.1 GCA_946629635.1 uncultured Clostridia bacterium | reverse complement strand
ATGAGCGTTCCCGCACTGGCCTGGGTGCAGCGGCTCTTCCTGATGCTGGCACAGATGAACCTGGGGCTGGCGATCTTCAACCTGCTGCCGGTTCCGCCCCTGGACGGATACCGCTTCCTGGATCAGTTCGCATTCCGGGGACAGCTGCGGATGGATCCCCGGACGATGCAGATCATCCAGATCGTATTTCTTTTCATCTGCGTGAGCGGGTTCCTGAGCGGCCTGCTGGGTACGCTGAACAGCGCGGTGTTCGGCTTTTTCTCCAACATCATCGGCGTGATCATCTGAGCAGGAATCCGAACGACATGATGACACGGGAATTCAGACTGAAGGATTTTGACGGGCCGCTGGACCTGCTGCTGGAGCTGATCGGCCGGGCCAGAATCGACATTCAGGATATCTTTGTGAGCGAGATCACGGATCAGTATCTCGAGATCGTCCGGAGTGCGCCGGATATCGACATGGACGAAGCCAGCGACTTTCTGGTGATGGCGGCGACGCTGCTGGAGATCAAGAGCCGTTCCATGCTGCCCCGGAAGCCGGAGGTGGAGGAAGGCGATGAGGATCCCGAAACGGAGCTGATCCGCCGTCTGGAGGAATACAAAAGATTCCGGGAAACGGCAGAGAGCATGCGGGCCTTTGAGGAGGCAGCGAAGCATGTTTTCACCAAGCTGCCGGAGGAATATCCGCTTCCCCCGCAGGAATTCGAGATTACGGGGCTGACGCTCGGCGGGCTGACGGAAGCGTTTCTCCGGATCTTGGCGCGGAAGCCGAAGACGGATGACGATCCCGAGACGAATCACTACGCGCCGAGAAACATCCGCCGCGATGTACACACGGTGCAGGAATGCATGCTGGGGCTGATGCAGGTCATCCGGAAGAAGAAAAGGATCCGGTTTGAGGATGCTTTTTCGGATTCTCCGACCCGGGAGGAAGTGGTCACCATGTTCCTGGCGGTGCTGGAGCTTTTGAAGCTGGGACAGATGCATCTGAAGCAGGATCGGATATACGGGAGCATCGAACTGATTTCAGGGCGCGCAAAGACTTCGGCGGAGACGGAGCAGATCTCCGCGGACGTGGAAGGCTGAGACGGAAAGGAGACAGGCGCAAATTGGAGGAAGGAAATCTGCAGGGGCGCATTGAATCCATTCTATTCGTGGCCGGGGACGCGGTGGAGATGAAGGATCTGAGCCGGGCGCTCGGGATCGGAGAGAAGGAGCTGCAGGCGGAGCTGGACAGGATCGGAAGCGACTATGACTTCAACCAGCGGGGATTCATGATCCGTCGGTTCGGCACCAAGGTTCAGCTGGCGACCCGGCCGCTGTACGCGGATGATGTCGTACGACTCCTGCAGCCGGTTCAGAAGCAGAGCCTGAGCCAGGCTGCGATGGAAACGCTGGCGGTGGTGGCCTACCGGCAGCCGGTCACGCGGGCGGAGGTGGAACAGATCCGCGGGGTCAAGTGCGATTACAGCATTCAGAGCCTGATGAACAAGGGTTTGATTCAGGAGGTCGGGCGGAAGGACACGATCGGAAGGCCGATGCTGTTCGGTACGACGGATACATTTCTGAGCCATTTCGGGATCCGGGATCTGACGGAGCTGCCGGAGCTGCCGGAAAACCCGGAGGAAGCGGAGATCGATGGAACGGACACGGAGGAACTGATTCCGTAAACCATATATTTCAGTCAATCATCAACTGTGAGAGGAGATGCGGGGAATGGATGAGCAGAAGAAACCGAGAGCCAGAGCAAAAAAGGTGGTTTCAGGCGGCAAGGGCGTAGAGATTCACGGTGAGGGCCTCGGCACCGGACCGGTGAACAACATGGGAAATTATGAGGACCGGAAGGCGCAGCAGGCCGGTTCCGGCAGTCATCCTGCCGGGGCGCAGCGGCCCTCCGGCGGATTCGGTCAGAATGCCCGTCCGGGACAGGGTTCCTCTTCCCAGAGCCGGCCATCGGTTTCTAACCCGTTCGGCGGGAACGCATCGCGCCCCTCTCAGGGAACTTCACGGCCGGGCGGAAATCCGTTCGGAAAAGCGCAGCAGCCCCAGGGATCGTCGCAGCCGGGCGGATTTCCGTTCGGAAGTACGCAGCAGGGTCAGGGCTTTTCCCGGCCGGCGCAGAATCCCTTTGGCGGGAGCGCGCAGCGTCCCGCCCAGAGTGCCTCGCGTCCCGCAGGTGCGTCCGCTTCCCGGCCGTCCACGGTTTCCGGAAGCTCCGGGCAGCGGCAGCGTGCCTCCGGCGGCGGTGGCGGCAGCAAGATCATGCTGATCGTGATCGTGGCGGTGCTGGCGATCTTCGGTTCCCGCTTTCTCGGCGGGAATGGCGGCAATCAGGATTCATCACTGCTGACGGGCGTTACGAACAGCGTCAATCAGGCTGTGAACCAGGGCTCCCAGGACAGTGGCAGCGGGGTGCTCGACAGCCTGACGCAGGTGCTGAATACGGGCACGCAGGGGACGGGCTCCTCCGGAAGCGGGCTCGCCAATCTGCTGAGCAGCTTCCTTTCCTCCGGCGCGTCCTCCGCGTATGACTTCAGCGGGGGCAATCTGCTTTCCTCCATCACGGGAAACGCATCCTCCGCCAGCCAGTACTTCACGTCCTCCATGGATGACAATACCGGCTCGCCGGACATGACCGTGGCCAGCGGCGCGCGGGACAAGTATACCCGCGTGCTCGGCGGAAAGAAGGATACCGTGACGCTGATGGTCTATCTCTGCGGAACGGATCTGGAAAGCCAGAACGGGATGGCCACCGCGGATATCAAGGAGATGCTCGCGGCGGATCTGGGCGATCGGGTGAACCTGCTGATCTATACCGGCGGATGCCGCCGCTGGAAAAACAACGTTTTTTCCAGTCAGTACAATCAGATCTATCTGATTTCCGGCGGAAAGCTGCAGCGGCTGGAGGACAACATGGGGAACGAGCCCATGACGAACCCCGCCACGCTGCAGAAGTTCATCCAATACGGCGCGAAGAACTATCCGGCCAACCGGATGATGCTGATCCTGTGGGATCACGGCGGCGGATCCGTTTCCGGATACGGATATGACGAGAAAATCGGCCGGGGACAGAGCATGAGCCTGGCCGGCATCAACACGGCTCTGAAGGGCGGCGGCGTGAAGTTCGACTTCGTCGGCTTTGATGCGTGCCTGATGGCCACCGTCGAAAACGGCATCATGCTGAGCCAGTATGCGGACTACATGATCGGCAGCGAGGAGACGGAGCCCGGTGTCGGCTGGTATTACACGAACTGGCTGACGAAGCTGGGGAAAAACCCGGGAATGCCGACGGTCGAGATCGGCAAAAACATCGCGGATGACTTCGTGGAGGTCTGCGCAAAGCAGTGCCGGGGCCAGGCGACCACCTTGTCCATTGTCGATCTGGCGGAGCTGGAGAGCACCGTTCCCGGCGAGCTGAAAAGCTTCAGCATCGACACGAACGAGATGATCCAGAACAAGGAATACAAGGCGGTTTCCACGGCCCGGAGCAAGACGCGGGAGTTTGCCCAGTCCTCCCGGATTGACCAGATTGACCTGGTTCACTTTGCCCGGAACATGGGCACCGCGGAAGGGAAGAAGCTGGCCAGCGCGCTGGAGGGTGCCGTCAAGTACAACCGGACCGGCGGCGGCATTTCGAACGCCTACGGGCTGAGCATCTACTTCCCCTACAAGAAGACGGGCAATATCAGCAAGGCGGTTTCCACCTATGCGGCCATCGGCATGGACGAGGAATACACCCGGTGCATTCAGGAATTCGCGAGCCTGGAGCTGAGCGGTCAGGTGGCGACCGGAACCGGCATTTCCTCCCTGGGTCTGCCGCAGGGCTTTTCCGGCCAGGGGCTGATGGACAGCCTGCTGGGCGGTGGCGGATATTCGGCATCTCCCGTTTCCGCGGGATCCCTGACCGACATGCTGGGCGGCCTCTTCGGGGGCGGCGGATCCTCCAGCGGGCTGAGCGGATCCATGCTGGATCTGTTCATGGGTCGGAGCATGACTGCGGAGAAGGCGGCGGATTATATTTCCGCGAATTGCTTTGATCCGTCACAGCTTTCCTGGAAGGACGGAAGGATCGAAATCGCACCGGATCAGTGGGAGCTTGTTACTTCATTGACGCGGAACGTATTTTACGACAACGGCAGCGGTTTCATTGATCTGGGTAACGACAATGATTTCATGCTCGACGGCAATGCGCTGCAGGGCGTATTTGACGGCACCTGGATTTCCATCGACCGGCAGCCCGTTGCGTATTATTATCTGGATACGATCGAGGAAGGGGATCACTATCTGATCTCCGGATATGTGCCGGCACTGCTCAACGGGACGCGGGTCAATCTGCTGCTGTACTTCGATGACGAGAACCCTTACGGATATATCGCCGGTGCGCAGCCGGTCTACAGCAACGGGGAGACCGACCTGGAAGCCAAGACCATGATCAGCATCGGAGCCGGAGACCGGCTGCAGTTCATCTGCGACTTCTTCGACTACGAAGGGAATTACAGGGACAGTTATCAGCTGGGCAGGGAGATCACCCTCGGCAGCGAGGTGGAGATCGCCAATACGGAGGTCGGCACGCTGGATAACTGCCGGGTGACCTACTGCTTCACGGATCTGTATCAGCAGCGGTACTGGACCCCCGCACTCTGACCCTGGGGGCATGACTGCCCCCGGTCCACTTCGGGATGGCATCACATATGCGCTGTCATCCCGGAGAAATGAACAGGAGACATGGATGAATAACAACGAAAAGCTGGAAAAGATTCTCGAGAAGGTACAGAAGGCGCCCCGGTATACCGGGGGCGAAATGAACACGGATATCAAGGGATGGGACGAGTGCCCGCTGCATTTCGGATTCTGCTTTCCGGATACGTACGAAGTGGGCATGAGCCATCTGGGATTGAAGATTCTCTACGGGCTGATCAACCGGGAGGCATGGAGCCTCTGCGAGCGGTTCTTCATGCCCTGGACCGACATGATCGAACAGATGAAGGAGGAAGGACTCCCGCTGCTCTCCATCGAAAGCCGCAGACCGATGAGCGACTTCGACGTGGTCGGATTTACGCTGCAGTACGAGATGAGCTACAGCAACATTCTGGCGATGCTGGAGATGGGCGGCGTGCCGGTGCTGGGAAGCGACCGCGGGGAGACGGATCCCATCGTCGTGGCCGGCGGGCCGTGCGCATACAACCCGGAGCCTCTGGCGGACTTCATTGACGCCTTCATGATCGGCGACGGAGAAGACGTGATGGGCGAGCTGAACCGGGTGATTCTGGAGCGCAAGGAGAAGGGCCTTTCCCGCGCGGAATGCCTTCGTGCGCTGTCGGAGCTGGAGGGAGTATATGTTCCTTCCCTGTATGACGTGGAATATCTTCCGGACGGGCGGATCGCATCCGTCACTCCCCGCTGTCCGGAGGCGAAGGCAAGCGTGAAGCGGCGCGTGGTTGTGGATCTGAACGATACATATTATCCGGAGGAGATCCCCGTTCCGTACACCGAGGTCGTGTTCGACCGGATCATGCTGGAGATCATGCGGGGATGCACCCGCGGATGTCGCTTCTGCCAGGCAGGAATGCTGTATCGGCCGGTCCGGGAAAGAAGCATGGAAAAGCTGATCGATCTGGCCGAAAAGCTGGAGAAGGCCACCGGATACGAGGAAATCAGCCTGTCCAGCCTGTCCAGCGGCGATTACAGCTGCCTGCCGGAGCTGATCCGGGAACTGATGCGGCGAATGAAGGACAAGCGCGTATCCATTTCCCTGCCGAGCCTTCGCATCGACAGCGTCCTGAAGGAGAGCCTCGAGGAGACGCAGCAGGTTCGGAAAACCAGCCTGACATTTGCCCCGGAGGCCGGAACGCAGCGGCTGCGGGACGTGATCAACAAGGGCGTGACGGAAGAGGACCTGCTCGAGAAGGTCCGCGATGCCTTTGAGGGCGGGTGGAACAGCGTGAAGCTGTATTTCATGGACGGTCTGCCGACCGAGACGGACGCGGATCTGGAGGGCATCGGGGATCTGGCCCGAAAGGTTGTCAGCGAATATTTCAAAGTTCCGAAGGATCAGCGCGCCAGGGGGCTTCGGGTCACCGTGAGCG
Organism: uncultured Clostridia bacterium; assembly: GCA_946629635.1. Classification (GTDB taxonomy): domain Bacteria; phylum Bacillota; class Clostridia; order Christensenellales; family Aristaeellaceae; genus Aristaeella. Next base: position 19,372 of record CAMOYA010000020.1, on the reverse strand, counting down.
CGAGCACCTTTGTGCCCAAGCCTTTTACGCCCTTCCAGTGGGCCGCGCAGGATACCATCGATGAAATCCAGCGCAAGCAGGGCGTTCTCCGCCACGCGCTGAACGTGAAGGGCGTCACCTTCAACTGGCATGAGCCGTATCTGAGCTTTCTGGAAGCCTGCTTTGCCCGGGGAGACCGGCGGCTGGGAAAGGTGCTGCATCAGGCGTACCGGAAGGGATGCATCCTCGACGGGTGGAGCGAGACGTTCCGGTTCGACGCCTGGATGGACGCCTTCCGCGAGTGCGGACTCGATCCGGCGTTTTACGCCAACCGGGTACGCGAAAAGGATGAGATTCTGCCCTGGGATCATATCGACAGTGGCATCACGAAGCAGTTTCTGTGGCACGAGAAGGAAAAGAGCGAACAGGCGCTGACCACCCGGGACTGCCGGCAGGGATGCAACGGCTGCGGGCTGCAGCGGTGGAAGGGGGTGTGCGCATATGCGGATGCTGGCCGTGTTTGAAAAAAGCGAAAGAATCCGGCATATCGGCCATCTCGACATTCAGCGCGCCGTTCAGCGCGGACTTCGGCGGAGCGGTCTGCCGGTCGCATATTCCCAGGGATTCAACCCGCACATTCTGGTCACCTTTGCCAGCGCCCTGTCCACCGGCGCATGCGGAAAACGGGAAATCATGGACGTGACGATGGCGGAGGATGTCAGCGCAGCGGAATTCATTGAACGCATGAACCGCGCCATGCCGGGCGAGATGCAGATCAGCGAAGCGCGCGCGGTGGACGGAAAGCATCCGTCGCTCCCGGGCCTGCTTCGGGCGGCCCGATACGATCTTCTGATCCGGGATCCGGCGCAGGCGGAAAAGCTGATTTCGGCCATTCCTTCCATGATGGCCAGGAAAACCGTTCCGGCCATGCGGAAAACGAAAACCGCCATGAAGGAGACCGATATCCGGCCCCTGATTCTCTCCATCCGGGGAGAGGGTCATCATATTCAGGCCACGCTGACGCTGACGGAACGGGAAGCCTGCAAGCCGGGCATGCTGATGGAAGCCCTCGCGCGGGAGGCAGGCATTCAGGAAGAAATCCGGGTCCTGGCCAGAAGGGAAGCGCTGCTGGGACAGGATGAGGATGGGCGGATGATTCCGCTGGAGCAGCTTTGACGGAGGCCGGATGAGAATCATATGGGAAACCGGGGAAGCCCTGGCCGTCGAGGAGGACGGGAAGCTCGTTGAATACATCCGGACGGAGGAGGACGGGCAAAGCGGCAGCATCCTGATGGGCCGGGTGGAGCGGATGATGAGCGGCATGGAATGCGCTTTCGTGGATATCGGCCGAAAAAAGAGCGGATTTCTTCCGTTCCGGGAGATGAGCACGACCTTTACGGGGCAGCACCTGCGCTCCGGCGAAATCGTTCCGGTGCAGATCCGTCGGGAGGAGACCGGGGAAAAGGGCGCCTATCTGACGAGGGACCTGAGCATCGCCGGGAAATACCTGCTGCTGATGCCCATGAACCGATATATCGGCGTCAGCCGCCGCATCGGGGACGGGGAGATCCGTTCTAGGCTCCTGCGGACCGGAAAGGAAATTGCCCAGGATCGCTTCGGTCTCGTGCTTCGCGCCGCGGCATCTCAGGCAGATCCCCGGGATATCCGGGAGGAAGCGGAAAACCTGCTGGCGGTCTGGGCGCAGGTGCAGGAGCGGGCGGCCATGGGCGGATGCCCCGGCAGTGTGCTGTATACCGCGGATGCGCGGGAGGCGCTGGAAGCGGATTATGCGCCACGGGGGATTGACCGCACGGAGCGCGCGGAAGCGCTGCCGCCGGAGCTGGAACGACAGCGCCGGGAAGCGGAGGGGAGGCGGATCCGCCTGCCGGGCGGCGGCAATATCGTTGTGGACCGGTGCGAGGCAATGACGGTGATCGACGTGAACACCGCCGGCGCCCGGAATGCCGGCGACAAGGAAACGACCGTCCTTCAGACGAATCTGGAAGCCTGCCGGGAAGCGGCTGCACAGATCCGGCTGCGGGATATCGGCGGCATCATTCTGATCGATTTCATCGACATGGATCTGGAAAAAGACCGAAGTCTGATTCTGGATACGATGCAGGAAGCGCTGCTGCAGGATCGGAGAAAGACGGTGATTCACGGATGGACTCATCTGGGAATCATGGAGATCACAAGGAAGAGAGTTTAGAAGATGGAAAGAGAAACTGCGGTGGTTTCCCCCGCGGAGATGAAAAGGCAGGCAGCCTTCATCCGGGAAATCCGGGATCTGCCTCACCGGCCGGATACCTATTTCATCGTGACATACGGATGCCAGATGAACGCCCATGATTCGGAAAAGCTGGCCGGAATGCTGGAGGAGATGGGCATGCGGCCCGCTCCCCGGCGGGAAGAAGCGGACTTTGTACTCTTCAATACCTGCTGCATCCGGGACAATGCGGAGCGAAAGGCGTTGGGAAATATCACCTGGCTCCGGGAGGTCCGGAAGAGCCGGCCGCAGATGATCATAGCCGTGTGCGGATGCATGATCCAGGAGCCGGGCATGGCGGAGAAGATCCTGAAGCAGTACAGGTTTGTCAATCTGGCGTTCGGCACCGCGAGCATTCACCGCTTTCCCGAGCTGATGCTTCAGACGCTGGAGAGCGGCGGCAATACGGTTGTCGTGGATCAGGAGGACGTCATTCCGGAAGGGCTGCCGGTGCGCAGAATGAGAAAAGAGTTCGCCTATCTGACGATCATGTACGGATGCGACAATTTCTGCAGCTACTGCATCGTACCCTATGTCCGCGGGCGGGAGCGAAGCCGGGAGCCTGAGGCGATCCTGCGCGAGGCAGAAGCGCTCGTGGAGGGCGGCACGAAGGAGATCATGCTGCTCGGGCAGAACGTGAACAGCTACGGAAAGGGACCAGGCGGCATATCCTTTGCGCAGCTGCTTCGGCAGCTGGACGGGATGGGAATTCCCCGGATCCGGTTTATGACCAGCCATCCCAAGGATTTGTCGGACGAGCTGATTGACGTGATGAGCGCTTCAAGGCATATCCTGCCCCAGTTTCATCTTCCGGTCCAGAGCGGAAACAACCGCATCCTGGAAGCGATGAACCGGCATTACACCCGGGAAAGATATCTGGACCGGGTCGCGCGCCTTCGTCAGGCGGTTCCGGGCATCGGGCTGAGCACGGATATCATCGTCGGCTTTCCGGGCGAGACGGAGGCAGAATTCCAGGATACGATGTCGCTGGTCCGTGAGGTCCGGTACGACAGCGCGTTCACCTTCATCTATTCCCCCCGCGTGGGTACCCGGGCCGCGAAAATGCCGGAACAGATCCCGCAGGAGGTTTCCTCCCGCCGGATTGAGGAGCTGATTGCCCTGCAGGAGGCGCTGCAGCAGGAGACCCTGAAGCGGTTTCTGGGCTGCGAGGAGGAAATCCTGGTGGAAGGCCTCAGCCGGAGAAGCGACACTGCCGTATCCGGAAAGGGCGGACATGGCATATCCACCACCTTTGACGGTACGGCGGAGGATATCGGAAAGATCGTCCGGGTGCGGATCACCGGCATCAAGAACAACACCCTGACGGCGGAAAGGATGGATGAGAAGAATGCGTGACGTGATGATGAAGGCGCAGGAGCTGGCGGAAGCGATCCTGGACAGCGGATATTATCAGAAAATGAAGGATCTGGAGCGGGAAGTGCAGAAGGATCCGGTGTCCGGTCACCTGCTGGAGGATATGTATGCGAAACGGCAGCGGGTGGAAAACGTGCTTTCCTCCGCGAACATGAAGCCGGAGGAGCTGAGCCGCGCGAGCCTGGAGATGGAAGAGGCGGAGAAAAACATGAACGCCAATGAAAAGATTCGGGCACTGAAGGCGGCCCGGAAGGATTTTCAGACCATGATGGACAACGTGAATCAGATTCTCCGTCTGGTCGTGACCGGGAAGGTTGAGGACGAGAGCGGCAGCGCGTGCAGCGGGAACTGCGCTTCCTGCGGCGGATGTCACTGAGGAGAGAAAACAAGATGGCTTTGTCACCCATGATGCAGCAGTATCTGCAGATTCATGAACAGTATGCGGACTGCCTGCTTCTGTTTCGGCTCGGAGACTTCTATGAGCTGTTTTTTGACGATGCGAAAACCGCTTCCCGGGAACTGGAGCTGACGCTGACGGGAAAGGACTGCGGGCTGGAGGAACGGGCGCCCATGTGCGGGGTGCCCTTTCATTCCGTCAATACGTATGTGGAAAAGCTGATCGCCCGGGGATACAAGGTCGCCATCTGCGAGCAGATGGAGGATCCGGCTCTGGCGAAGGGTCTTGTGAAGCGGGACGTCGTACGCGTGATCACCGCCGGGACCGTGACCGATCCGACGATGCTGGAGGAAAAGAGCAATAACTTCCTGATGAGCGTCCTGATTCGCGGAAAGGAATGCGGCCTTGCCTGGGTCGACGTATCCACCGGAGAGTTCTGCGTATCAGAGCCGGAGGCCGGGATTGTGGGACAGGAGATCCGGCGAATTGCCCCGACGGAGGTCATCTGCAGCGACGCGGCCGCCCTGAAGGAATGGACCCGCTTCAGCCTGCCCCATGTCAGCGAACCGGGCCATCCGTTTTTTCAGCCCGCCGTTGCCAGACAGGTGCTCGGACATCATTTTCATCTCTCCTCGCTGACGCCGCTCGGGCTGGATGATCATCCGTGCGCGCTGTGTGCGGCCGGGGCGCTGATGAAATATCTGGAAGAGACCCAGAAGAACGGACTGGAGCATATCACGGACATCCGCTATCAGCAGGCGGGCAACGGAATGCTGCTGGATCCGGGAACAATGCGGAACCTGGAGCTGACGGAAAACCTGCGCGGAAAGGGCCGGAAGGGGACGCTGCTGAATCTGCTGGACCGGACCTGCACCGCCATGGGCGGACGGCTTTTGCGCCAATGGGTTGAAAAGCCCCTGATCCGCCGGGAGGAGATCAATCGCCGGCTCGATGCGGTGGATGAACTGGTGCGCAACCGGGTCATGGCGATGACGCTCGCGGAGGAGCTGGACGGCGTATACGATATGGAGCGCCTTCTGAGCAAGGTCGCATACCGGAACCTGAACGCCCGGGATTGCCTGGCGCTGTGTGCCAGCCTGAAGCGGATTCCCGGGATCAGAAGCCTGCTGGAGCCGGTTTCAGGCGAAGCGCTGCGCGAAATCCTGGCTGACCTGGATCCCATGGAGGATCTGACGGAGCTGCTGGAGAGGTCCATTCATCCGGATGCGCCGATCGTGATCACGGAGGGCGGGATCATCCGCGAGGGATATTCGCAGCTGCTGGATGAATATCGTGAGGCGCAGACGAACGGAAAGCAGTGGATTCTGGACCTGGAGGCCAGGGAACGGGAGATGACCGGCATCCGGAATCTGCGGATTCAGTACAACAAGGTATTCGGGTATTCCATCGAGGTGACAAAGAGCTTCCTCAGCCAGGTGCCCGATCGATATATCCGCAAGCAGACGCTCGTCAGCGCGGAGCGGTATATCACCCCGGAACTCAAGGAGATGGAGCAGAAGATCATCGGATCTCAGGAGCAGAGCGTCCGGCTGGAGCTGCAGCTGTTCGGAGAGATCCGGGACAGGATTGCCGGACAGATTCCCCGGATACAGAAGACGTGCATGGCCCTCAAGACGCTCGATGCGTTCCAGAGCCTTGCCCGGGTGGCTTCCGAAAACCGTTATGTCCGTCCCGAAATCGTCAGCGACGGTTCGCTGTCCATCACGGAGGGGCGGCATCCGGTGGTGGAGCAGAGCCTCGGGGAGAACGGATTCATTCCCAACGATACGCTGCTGGATACGGATGAGAACCGGATGGTGATCATCACCGGGCCGAACATGGCCGGAAAGAGCACGTATATGCGCCAGGTGGCGCTGATCTGTCTGATGGCGCAGATGGGATCCTTCGTCCCAGCCAGCGAAGCCAGGCTGCCGGTCTGCGACCGGATCTTTACCCGTGTCGGCGCTTCCGATGATCTGGCCAGCGGACAGAGCACATTCATGGTCGAGATGACGGAGACCGCCTATATTCTCCGTAATGCCACGAAGGACAGCCTCATCATTCTCGATGAAATCGGCCGGGGAACCAGCACTTTTGACGGGCTGGCCATCGCCTGGGCAGTGGTGGAATACATCTGTGACAAGAAGAACATCGGTGCAAAGACCCTCTTTGCGACCCATTATCATGAGCTCAGCGAGCTCGAGGGACACATGGAGGGAATCCGGAATTACTGCATTTCCGTCAGGGAGCACGGGGAGGACGTCATATTCCTGCGCAAGATCATCCGGGGCGGGGCGGACAAAAGCTTCGGCGTCCATGTGGCGCGGCTCGCCGGCATCCCGCACCCGGTCATCGTGCGCGCCCATGAGATCCAGGCCCGGCTGGAGGTCAGCGATATCAATCAGAACACCATCGGCCAGAACATCCTCGGGGAAGATGCGGACCAGAGAATGAATGAGCAGGTGGATATGTTCGATTACCGCAGGACGGAGATCATCGAGGAGCTGCAGCAGATTGACGTCATGGCGCTTACACCCATGGATGCGATCAACAGGCTCTTCCTGCTCCGGGAGAAAGCGAGAAAGCTATGAGCAGAATCAGAATGCTCTCTGAGAGCATGATCGGCAAAATCGCTGCCGGCGAGGTGGTGGAGCGCCCTGCTTCCGCCATCAAGGAGCTGATCGAAAACAGCCTGGATGCGGGGGCGACTTCCGTCACCGCGGAAATTCGGGACGGCGGACTCAGCTATATCCGTGTGACCGACAACGGCAGCGGCATCGATGAAAGCGATATCCGTATGGCCTTTGAACGCCATGCCACCAGCAAGATTTCCCGGGAACAGGACCTGGAATCCATTGCGACGCTGGGATTCCGCGGCGAGGCCCTCGCCAGTATCGCAGCGGTTGCCCGGGTAACCCTGACGACCCGGACAAAGGATCGCGACAGCGGCCTGAAGGTGATCAATGAAGGCGGAACGATCGTCTCCATCGCGGAGACCGGCGCGCCGCTGGGAACCACCATTGTGGTGAATGATCTGTTCTTCAACACGCCGGTCCGGAAGGGCTTCATGAGAAAACCCTCCGTGGAGGGTGCCGCCATCGGCGATATTCTGACCCAGTTTGTGCTCAGCCGTCCGGATGTCAGCTTCCGCTTCATCAGTGCCGGAAAGACCGTGCTGCATTCTCCCGGCGACGGGCAGATGGCCTCAGCCGTGCATACGGTATTCGGCGGCCTGGCCCTTCGCTCGATGCGGAAGGTGGATGGGCATGCGGGCGGGCTGATCCTTTCCGGATACGTGGGAATCGGGGACAACGCCCGCGGCAACCGTAACCATGAATTCTTCTTCATCAACGGCCGGATGATGCACTCCTTGCTTCTGTCCGCAGCGGTCGAAACCGCCTGCCGGGAACGGGTTATGATCGGCAAGTTTCCGGTCTGCGCGCTGCACCTGACGATCCCCTACGAGGCGGTGGACGTCAACGTGCATCCCAACAAGCTCGAGGTCCGCTTCCGGGACGAGGCCCAGGTTTCCGAGGCGGTGCTGACCCTGGTGCTCGAGGCGCTGAAGGATCGGGATGCCTTTGAAAAGCCGCAGGTCATGAGCCTGATCAGGGAACCCGGGGATGGGCATGAACATGCTGAACCTGCCCCCGTGACTTCTGCGTCGCTTCAGGAAGGAATCGGAAAGGCCCAGGCAAGGATCACGACGGTTTCACGACTGCCGGTGCCCTCCGCTGTTCCTGAACCGGAGAATCGCATCGAACCGGCTGCCGCGGAGCATGCATCGCCTGTTTTTCGGGAAGCTCCCGATCATCATCCCGAAGCTTTTGTCTCCCGACCTGTTCCCGTGCCTTCTCCGGAGAAGGCCGTTCCGGCGGATCCGGGAAGCGGCGAGGAGACCCGGGAAGCGCATGCTGCCGTGATGCCCGTTCAGCCTGCTGCACAGGCCCCTCTGCCGGAGTCTTCGCCTGTGCGGGAAAAGGCTGAGCAGGTCAGCACGATTCTGCCGGAGGTGACCGCGCCGCTTAAAATTTACGGTGCGCTGTTCAATACATATATCCTGGTGGAGTATGCGGATCATCTGCTTCTGATCGATCAGCATGCAGTCCATGAACGGCTGCTTTTTGACCGGCTGATGGCGGCGCATACGGAGCAGAACATGGGGCAGGAGCTGCTTGTTCCCATTGTGATCAGTGTTACGTCCAGGGAAATGCAGCTGATCGAGGAAAACCGGACGGAACTGGAATCCATCGGCCTGGTGATGGAACGCTTCGGGGAAAGGGACATGGCTATCCGCACGATTCCGATGATCCTCGGTGAAGCGGAAACGACGGACTTCGTCCGGGAAGCGCTCGGCGATCTGGAAAACGGGCGGGGAGTGACCTTCGAAAAGAAAAGATCCGCCCTTCTGCAGACAGCCTGCAAGCACGCTGTCAAGGGCGGCGAGCCCCTGCCGGAGGAGCTTCTGAGAAACCTGGTTGCACAGATGATTGAGCAGAAGGTCACGCCCACGTGCCCGCATGGCCGCCCGCTGGTGGTGGCCATCAGCCACAGGGAACTGGACCGGAAGTTTAAACGGATCCAGTAGAAATGGGGAATGGGATGAAAGATCGGATTCTCTGCCGCGTACTGACGGGACCGACCGCCAGCGGAAAGACCGCCGTTTCCCTCCGCCTGGCGGAAAAAAACGGCTGGGAAATCCTGTGCATGGACAGCATGCAGATCTATCGGCGGATGGACATCGGAACCGCGAAGCCGACCGCGGAGGAGCGCAGAAGGGTTCCGCACCATCTGCTGGATTTCGTGGAGCCGTCCGAGCCCTTCAGCGTGTCGGATTATGTCCGGCGGGCGGAAAGCCTCGTGAAGGATCTGGCGAAGGAAGGCAAACAGGTCTTGTTCGTAGGCGGAACGGGGCTTTATCTGCAGGCGCTCATGCATCCGATGGGCATGGGCGGTGTGCCGGCCAATCCCGCGCTTCGGGCGGAACTGAATGAACTGGCCATGCGCAGCGGCGGAAAGGAAGTGCTCCATGCTTATCTGGAATCGCTGGATCCGGAAACCGCATTCCGGCTGCCCCTGGGCGATATCCGGCGGACCATCCGGGCCATCGAGGTGACGAAAGCCACCGGCATTCCGTTCTCCCGGCAGCCGGACCGGGCGGAGGCATCTCCCTTCCGGTGGAAAGCGGTCTCGACGGCTCTGCCGCGGAGTGAGCTGTATGACCGGATCAACAGCAGGGTGGACCATATGATCCGGGACGGTCTTTATGACGAGGTTGCGTCCCTGCTGGCGGAGGGCGTGCATGATGATGCCCAGAGCATGTCCGCCATCGGATACAAGGAAATGGTTCCCTGCGTGCGGGGACTGCGCAGCCTTGAGGAAACGGCGGATTTGATCCGTACTGCCAGCCGCCACTATGCCAAGCGACAGGAGACGTTCCTTAAAAGGATGGAAGAAATCCGGTACGTGGATATGTGCGCGCCGGACGCAGAAGAACAAATCCAGAATGATCTTGAACAGACGGAGTGAGAAAAATATGGATCAGGCAACGGAACTGGTCCGGCGGGCAGAGTCGGATCTTCAGGAGATTTTTGCGAATATCGACCGGAACGAGGAATACCGGACGCGGGGCGTGCTGGACGCATTTCGCAGGCATGAGGTCAGCTACCGGCATTTTGCGCCTTCGAGCGGATACGGGTATGACGATGTGGGAAGGGATACCCTGGAGAAGATCTGGGCGGAGCTTTTCCATACGGAAGCCGCGCTGATGCGGCCGCATGTGGCCAGCGGGACAGCCGCGCTGAGCCTGACGCTGTTCGGGTTGACCCGGCCCGGGGAAAGGATTCTCAGCGCCACCGGCATGCCCTATGATACGCTTCAGAGCGTGATCGGGCTTGGGAAAAAGCCTGTTGCCGGCTCCCTCCGGGAGATGCAGGTCGGGTTTGACTGCGTGGACCTGAAGGACGGGAAGATCGACCTGGAGGCGGTGGAGCAGGCCATGACGCCGCAGACGACGCTGGTGATCGCCCAGCGGAGCCGCGGCTATGCCTGGCGTCCCAGCCTGATGCCGGAGGCCTTTGCGCCGCTGGCGGAGATGATCCATACGAAGCATCCCGGCGTTCTGCTGATGGTGGACAACTGCTACGGCGAATTCGTGTGCGCGGACGAGCCGACCGACTGGGGCGCGGATGTGGTCGTCGGCAGTATGATCAAGAATCCCGGCGGCGGAATCGCTCCCACCGGCGGCTATGTGGCCGGCAAAGCGGAAGCCGTGGAGCGCGTGGCATACAGGCTGACGGCTCCGGGGCTGGGCAGGGAACTCGGCTCCTATGAGGCTTCCTGGCGCCCGTTCTACCAGGGAATGTTCATGGCGCCGCACACCGTGGCCCAGGCCCTGAAAACCGCCGTGCTGGCCGCCCGGATCTTTGAACTGCTGGGCCTTCAGACGACGCCGCCCGCGTTTGAACCCCGCGCGGATATCATCCAGGCCATCCGGATGGATACGCCGGAGCGCCTCGTGGCCTTCTGCCAGGGAATTCAGACCGCCAGTCCGGTCGACAGCATGGCGCTGCCGGAGCCCTGGGATATGCCGGGGTATGATGATCCGGTCGTCATGGCTGCGGGAACGTTTGTTGCCGGCGCCAGCATCGAGCTGAGCGCGGACGGCCCGATGCGCGAGCCATATACCGCCTACATGCAGGGCGGGCTCACCTATGCCCACGGCCGGATCGCCATGACGGAGGCGCTGCGGCGGATGATTCGCAGCGGTTCCATCACAATCGGCTGAAAACGAATTCAATCGGTTGACATTTTACTCGCTGAAACATATAATTTTCAGTACGGACATATCAATATCAGGGAGGTAACGGAATGGATATTCAGGCATTGGAAGCCCAGGCGCGGCAGGTGCGCCGGGATATTATCATCATGACTTGCAAAGCCGGTGCGGGCCATCCGGGCGGATCTCTGTCCTGTACAGATGCGCTGGTTGCGCTGTATTTTGATGTTATGAAGGGCGTGGATCCGAAAAATGACAAGAATCCGAACCGGGACCGGTTTGTTCTTTCCAAGGGGCATGCCGCTCCGGCGCTGTACGGGACCCTCTGCGAGCGGGGATATTTCGGCCGTGAGGAGTTCGACGGATTCCGCCAGCTTCACGGGATTCTCCAGGGGCATCCGGACATCAAAAAGTGCCCGGGTGTGGATGCGTCCACCGGTTCCCTCGGACAGGGAATCTCCATCGCCGTCGGCATGGCCCTGGGTGCGAAGCATACCGGCAATCCCTGCCACGTGTATACCGTGATCGGTGACGGCGAAAGCCAGGAAGGCCTCGTATGGGAAGCCAGCATGGCGGCTGCGCACTACAAGCTGGATAATCTGACCGTGATTCTGGATCATAACGGTATGCAGATTGACGGAACAAACGATGAGGTCATGAGCCTGGGCGATGTGAAGGCCAAGGCGCTGGCTTTCGGATACGACGTGATCGAAGTGGCGGACGGGAACGATATGAAGCAGGTGCTGGACGCGCTCCATGCGCCGGCATGCCCCGGGAAGCCCCGCTACATCATTCTCAACACGCTCAAGGGCAAGGGCGTCAGCTTCATGGAAGGCCAGGTTGGCTGGCACGGAAAAGCGCCGAACGCTGAACAGGCCGCTCAGGCGCTGAAGGATTTGGAGGGCTGAGAAAATGGAAAAGAAAGCGATTCGTGTAGCCTACGGTGAAGCCCTGGTGAAGCTGGGCGAAACAAACGACAAGGTGGTCGTGCTGGATGCGGACCTGGCCCAGGCGACCATGACCAACGGATTCAAGAAAGCCTTTCCCGGCCGCTTCTACGACTGCGGCATTGCTGAGGCGGACATGGTGGATATTGCCGCCGGCATGAGCACCATGGGCCTGATCCCCTTCTGCTCCACCTTTGCGGTGTTTGCCGGAAGAAGCTACGATCAGATCCGAAACGGCGTCTGCTATCCCAAGTTCAATGTCAAGTTCGGCTTCAGCCATGCCGGCATTACGCTCGGTGAGGACGGCGGAAGCCATCAGGCGATCGAGGATCTGGCCCTGATGCGCGTGCTGCCGAACATGACGGTGTTTGCCCCCTCCGACGCCAATGAATGCTATGCCTGCGTGGAAGCCGCTGCGAAGATTGACGGCCCCGTGTATATCCGGACCGCGCGGCTGCCCTCTCCGGTATATGATCCCCGGCCCTTTACTCCCGGCAAGGGCGTAGTGATCAAAGACGGCAAGGACTGCGTCATCTTTACCTGCGGCATCATGCTGGAGCATACGCTGGACGCGGTGGATCAGCTGGCTGCAAAGGGCATTGACGCCGCACTCGTTTCCTTCCCGACGATCAAGCCCTTTGACGAGCAGCTGGCCTGTGAATATACGGCCAAATGCAAAAAGGTGTTCACGGTCGAAGAACATTCGATCATCGGCGGTCTGGGCGATGCCGTTGCCTCCGCGATCATCGGCAGGGGTGTCGAGACCTTCATGAAGATCGGCATCAACGATGTCTTCGGCCAGAGCGGAAAGCCCGCGGATCTTCTGAAGGAATACGGTCTGACCGGGCCGCAGATCGCGGATCGGATCGCTGAAAAGCTCTGATTTCCCCAAGCATCCATGCCGCCCTTTCCGGAAGATCTCGGAAAGGGCGGTTCTTCATGAAAAAGAGGACCTGAATGAAATGAGATATGCGCTGATTGTCAATCCGGCCGCCGGAAACGGCTTTGCGGTCCAGACCGCCGGGAAACTGAAGGCCGTGATGGATGAAAAACGGATCGAATATGAAATCCGGATGACGGAGGGCCCGGGACATGGATCGGAAATTGCAGCAGAACTGGCCCGGGATCCGCAGGTACGGGCAGTGATCGCCGTCGGCGGGGACGGAACGGTTTCCGAAGTCGCCTCCGGCATGATCCATACGCGGAAACCCATGGGCATCATCCCGGCCGGAACGGGCAATGATTTCATCAAAACCGTCCGGATCCCGAAGGATCCGCTGCAGGCGTTCAGCTTCATCATGGACCGCCCGGCAAAGGCGGTGGATACCGCAACGATCAACGGGGATTTTTTCCTGAACGTGAGCGGAACCGGTTTTGACGTGCAGGTGCTGGAATGCGCGGAGGAGAAGAAAAAGAAATATCGCGGACTGACACCGTATCTGCTGGGGCTTTTGCAGGCGATCTCCGGCTTTGTGCCGGTCAATGTTCAGCTGAACTATGACGGCACGGACGCCGACGGCGAATATCTGATCTGCGCGATTGCCAACGGCCGCTATATCGGCGGCGGCATTCCGATCTGCCCGGTGGCGGATGTGGAGGACGGAAAGCTGAATCTGGTCCTGGTCCGCAGCGTACCCAGATGGAAAATCCCGTTCTATCTGCCCGGACTGATGATGTCGCGCATCCTGCGTTTCGGCATCACGAAGCATGTGAAGGTATCCCGCGTGAAGATCAGCGGGAAGGGGCTGAAGTTCAACATTGACGGGGAAATCCGTCCGATGAAGGAAGCGGTGTTTGAAATCAGCCCGAAGTCCCTGGAACTGATCTGTTGAAAAAAGGATATTGTCCGGACGCGTCGAATTGAAATAACAAAAATCCAATGCAATAAGGGAGATGAGCAGAATGGCTGACTTGGGCCAGAATATCCGGAATATTGTCATGAAGGGAATGGAGGCCATCGGCAACACGGCGTCCAGCCTGGCAAACAGTACGCGGAGCAAGGTGGATGAGCTGAATCTGCAGGGGCAGCGCAGGGAACTGCTGGAGAAGGTCGCGGAAACCGCGCTGCAGATGTGGAAGGACGGCGCTGATTTCCCGGAGGAGATCAGCGGGGATCTGAAGGAAGCCGCCATCATCGATGAGCAGCTCAAAGCCTTCCGCGCGGAGAAGCCGGAGACGGAAGCCGACAGCGAAGCGCAGGATGCGGAATCATCGGAGGAAGCCGTTCCGGCTGACATGACGGAAGAAGCGACTGCAGATGCAGAGGCGCCCGCTTCCCCCGTGATCGATATTCCTGTTTCCGCCGGTCCCGAGGCGAATGAACCGGAAACAGAACGGAGTGATGAGATTCCGGTCATGGACATCCCGGAGAAGGATCCGTCCGAGCCCCGCCAGCGCAATCCGCTGTCCGACGCGATCGATGAACTGTTTGACAAGGTCCCGCCCGTGGATCAGATGGCCGAAAAAGTCAATTCCACACTGGATGAAATGAGCGAAAGCCTGCGGCGTTTTTCCGCGGATTTCGGCAAAAAGGTCCAGGATATGGCAGATCAGATCATGAAGGACGATTCCAAAGGCAACCCGTAATCCATGATGTTTTTTCCGGCCCGCTCGGGCCGGTTTTTTTTGTCGGTGAAAGCGGAAATGGGTATCTGCAATCCGGAAGACGCGATGATTGAATTGTCCGGACCGATTTGATATAATATGATTTAAGCATACCGGAAAGGAGGAATTCAAATGCGTCCGGAAGGCCGTGAACGATGTTGCCGCTGTCTGCTGCTTCTGGTTGTCTGCCTCTGCGTTTGCGCATCCTCCGCCGCGTCCGGCATGTCCGTTCTTCTCTCTCCGCTTGACTGGAGCTGGGAAGCAGGGGAGGCCTCGACGGCCCAGGTGAGCATCTCCCCCGAAAGCTGGGGAGCGGACGGGACCGTCCGGGTGACCCTGAGCACGGATCCTGAACTGGAGGATCCCGGGAGACTTGTTTTTACCTCCGTCAACGGAAAGAAGATGACAATCCGCAATCAGAAGGATACCGCGGCCCTCGTTCCCGGGGAGGATGGCGCGTTTACCGGGATCGTCAGCTGGTTCGTTCCGGAAAATGCCCACATGAGCACAGTCAGGATCGATCTGGACGTCGAGGACGGAGAAGGCCGCGTGCTCGCGCATGAAACGCTGACGATGAGATCCGAAGCGAATGCGGCCGGCGGAGAGGCAGAGAAATCCTCGATCCCGGATATTTCCCGGTATATCCGGTATGTGCTGATCGCCGCGGCAGTGATCTGGGCACTGGCCCTTTTCCGGATTCTGCTGAACCGGAAACATGAAAAAGCTGGAAAGGAATCATAAACGATGTATATTTATAACAGTATGACCCGCAGAAAGGAAGAATTCAAACCGATCCATCCGGGAAAGGCGGGCATCTATGCCTGCGGCCCGACCGTGTACAATTATTTCCATATCGGCAACGCCCGCCCGTTCATCACCTTTGACGTGCTGCGCAGACAGCTGGAGCGGGAAGGCTATGAGGTCACCTTCGTTCAGAATTTTACCGACATCGATGACAAGATGATCCGCCGTGCCAACGAGGAAGGCATCACCGTGAAGGAACTGGCGGACAAGTATATCGCGGAATACTATACGGATGCGAAAGCCCTGGGCATCCGCCCGGCGACCGTGCATCCCAAAGCGACGGAGCATATTGCGGAGATTATTGCCCTGATTTCCCGGCTGATCGAAAACGGACACGCATACGCGGTCCCCTCCGGGGATGTGTATTACCGGGTATCCGCTTTCCCCGGATACGGAAAGCTTTCCGGCCAGCGGACAGAGGACCGTGAGATGGGCGCGAGCGAACGGCTCAACGTGGAAACGGATAAGGAATCACCCGAAGATTTTACCCTCTGGAAAGCGCAGAAGCCCGGTGAACCGGCATGGGAAAGCCCGTGGGGAATGGGCCGGCCCGGATGGCATATCGAATGCTCCGCAATGAGCATGAAATATCTCGGGGAAACCTTCGATATCCACTGCGGCGGCAAGGATCTGCTCTTCCCGCATCACGAAAATGAGATCGCCCAGAGCGAAGGCGCCAGCGGTCATCCGTATGTGCATTACTGGATGCATAACGGCTTTATCAACGTGGACAATCAGAAGATGAGCAAGAGCCTGAACAATTTCTTCACCGTCCGGGATATTTCCAAAGAGTTTGACCTGGAAGCGGTCCGGCTCTTTATGCTCAGTGCCCATTACCGCAGCCCGATCAACTTCAGCCGGGATCAGATCGAATCCGCCAATGCCAGCCTGAACCGCCTGTATACTGCGCGGGATCATCTGCGTTTCCAGATGACCAACGGCGAGGACCGTCCGATGAATGCCGAGGAGGAAGCCTTCGCTGCGCGGCTGAAGGAATATGAGAAGCGCTTTGACGATGCCATGGATGACGATCTGAACACGGCAGACGCGCTGGGCGCGATCTTTGAGCTGGTGAAGGATTCGAACATCTCGGTGAATGCCGCATCCTCCAGGGAGGCGGCTTCCCGGGCGATGGACAGCCTGAAGGCGCTCTGCGGCGTGCTCGGATTCCTGACGAAGGAAGAGGAAGCCCTCCCGGCGGATATTCAGGCCATGGTGGATGAACGGGCGGAAGCCAGAAAAAACAGGGACTGGAAGCGGAGCGATGAGCTGCGTGATGCCATTAAGGCCGCGGGCTATATCCTGGAGGATACGAAGCAGGGCCAGAAGGTGCGCCGGGATGTCTGACCGACGGAGAAAGGCGCTGGGCATAGCGATGATGGGAGTCTCAGTCCTGTTGACGCTCATGCCTGCCGTCCTTTCAAGCCCTGCCGAACCGGCCTTTTCGTTCCGGGCTTTATCACCGCAGCCTGTCCGGATGCCGGAGATCCGTATGCCTCAGGGAACTGTACCCGTCAATGAAGCGAACGCCCTGGAGCTGACAGAGCTGCCCGGGGTCGGGGAGACGACGGCGGCGCTGATCGTTGATGAAAGAAACCGGAACGGATGGTTCCATTATCCGGAGGATCTGCTTTCCGTGCGCGGCATCGGAGAAAAAAAGCTTGCACAGATGCGGGAACTGATGGATCTGTCAATCAAGGAAAACGAAAGCGGGGAATAAACGAAGTGGCCTATCGCGCTCTGTACCGTCAGTGGCGGCCGAAGGATTTTTCCCATATGGTGGGCCAGAAGGCCATCATCGATACGCTGCGAAATCAGGTCATCACCGGCCGGATTGCGCACGCTTACCTCTTCTGCGGCTCCCGCGGAACCGGAAAAACGTCCACGGCCAAAATCCTGGCGCGGGCCATCAACTGTGAGCATCCGGACAACGGAGATCCCTGCGGCAAATGCGCCAGCTGCCAACGGATGGAAGGCGAGGAGAGCCTCGATATCATTGAAATCGACGCGGCCAGCAACAATGGCGTCGACGAAATGCGCGATCTTCGGGATACAGTCAAGTATCCGCCCCAGTTTGGCCGCTATAAGGTCTATATCATCGACGAAGTCCATATGCTTTCCACCTCCGCCTTCAATGCCCTGCTCAAGACGCTGGAGGAGCCCCCGGCCCATGTCGTGTTCATCCTGGCCACAACGGAACCGCAGAAGCTTCCGGAAACGATTCTGAGCCGATGCCAGCGCTTTGATTTCGGCCGCATCGCGACCTCGGATATTCAGTCCCGGCTGAAGGAAGCGGCGGAAGGCGCCGGCGCGGAAGTTTCTCCCGGCGCGCTGATGGTCATTGCCCGCGCTGCGGAAGGCGGCATGCGGGATGCGCTCAGCATGCTGGATATGTGCCTGGGCTATGGCGATCATCTGGACGAGGAAATGGTGCGGAAGATTCTGGGAACCTGCGACCGTGCCTTCCTCTTTCGGTTTACCGGATCCCTTGGCAGGGAGGAAGCCGGCGAGGTGTTCCGGATGATCGATCAGCTGATGCGGGAGGGGCGGGATCCGTCGGTTTTTGCCCGCGATGTGAGCCAGCATATCCGTTCGCTTTTGCTGGCAAGGAGCTGCCCGGAGGAGCTGGAAACCATTCTCGACCTGACAGCGGAGGATGCAGCGGAATTCCGGGAGCAGGCGGAACAGTTTACGGTCACCCGTCTGATGAAGATTCTGGATCTGTTCATGAGCCTGGAAACGGAGATGCGCTTTTCCGCCTCTCCCCGACTGGCCCTCGAAAATGTGGCCCTGAAATGCTGTGTCCGTACCCTGGAGCCGGACAGCCGCGCCCTGACGGACCGGATCGATGAACTGGAGAAGAGGATCGCGGAGCTGACGGAAAAGCTGTCATCCGGCGCGTATGCTCCTGCGCCGCCGGCCGCCTCCGGAAAGGCGAAGAAAAATGCTGCGGCCGTCCCGGAACCCAGTGCGGAAACCGCTCCTGCGACGCCTGCACCGAAAAACCCGCCTGCAGTCGGCGGGGGAGATTTCAAGGCTGTCTGGAAGTCCGCCATGGACGTATTCCGGAAAAATGATCCCGGCGTATGGAGCATGCTGGGCGCCGGCACGGTGATCAGTGCGGAACAGGATGTGTTTCTCTGGCAGCCGGACGATGAAAAATCCGGCAGCTTCTATGTGGATCCCCTCAACAAGGATGAGAAGAGGAACCGGATCAGCCGCCAGCTGACGGAGATGACCGGCAGGGAATGCACCTTCCGCGCCCAGCACCGTCCGACCCAGGCAAAGCAGGAGCGCTCCGCGGAGGATGAGATCGCGCCGCTGGCGGATGTGTTCGGCCGGGAAGCGATCCAGATCATCGATTAATGTCATCATCGGTTACGAAAAAAGGCGCCTGCGGGGAGAACTGAATCCCCATGGGCGCCTTTCTTTATGCTGCTTTCCGGTCGCCGGATCCGGGCCTGATGACAGGAGTACGGTTATACCTTATACCACATTCTGCGGATGTACTCTCTCTGCTCGTCAGGCAGGTCCCGGAACTGATAGACTTCTTCCATTTTTCTTCCCTGCATCTTCAGAAGTCTGATCATGAGATTAATGGAACGCTCGTCGGAGGCATCCAGCGCACCGCCGATGGCATGGACGATTTCCTCGAATGACAGTTCTGAAACATCACGGTTCTCCATTGCTTTTCTCCTTCGCTTTATGATCTCCCCGGGGAATGCCGGGACTTTCTGATGCCCGTCAGTATATGATACGTATCCGGAAGGAAGGCCGGCAGGCTGTTCCATGAAATCATATGGCTTTGGTTTTCCATCAGATCTCAGCATCAGTGATCCAGCCATGGATGCGCTCCGCCAGCTGCGCGTGACCCATGCGGGTCAGATGCATAAAGTCGATCCGGTTGAACTCGCATCCGTCCGCATCCAGAAAGAAGCAGCCCTCCTGCCCGGCGATCCGCCGATACCATGCGGCCAGACCGCGGCTTTTTTCCACGCAGCCATCACCCATGATTTCGTCATGGAAGCCTTCCCCGATGGGCGGCGGCGCGACGACCAGGATGCGGGGCGGCTGATCCCCCCAGCAGTCCACTGTTTTCGCCTTCCGGATCAGGCGGACCATACCCTGGGCGATCAGGGCGGCGCTGGCATTGAACCGCTCCTTCGTATCGTTGGTTCCGAGCATCAGGATCAGCAGATCGATCCGCTCATGGCTTTTCAGCA